>NZ_JBIVFF010000001.1:0-375081 GCF_044748025.1 Streptomyces sp. NPDC090032
GGGTCCGGCCCCGGAGAGACTTCTCTCCGGGGCCGGACCCCTGTGCGCGGCCGATGGAACCGATTTCCGTCAAGGGCTTGACGGCATGGGCCGATTCTGCGGAACTTGGAGTTCATAACTTGTACAAGGCTCGGTCACTCTCCGTGTGATGCGGGCCACGGACGGCTCACTCACGGGAGGGCCGCCCGACAACGGGCTAAGGGTGGGATGAGTCAATGGAGACTCCGGGGTCGCAGTCGTCGCTGCATCGGGCCAATCTCGAGCGGGTCGTACGCGCCGTGCGGCTCGCCGGATCGCTCACGCAGGCGGAGATCGCGAGGTCGACCGGCCTGTCCGCGGCCACGGTCTCCAACATCGTCCGCGAGCTCAAGGACGGCGGCACGGTCGAGGTAACCCCCACGTCGGCGGGCGGCCGGCGGGCCCGCAGCGTCTCGCTCAGCGGCGACGCGGGCATCGTCATCGGCGTCGACTTCGGGCACACCCACCTGCGCGTGGCCATCGGCAACCTCGCCCACCAGGTCCTCGCCGAGGAGGCCGAGCCCCTCGACGTGGACGCCTCCGCGGCACAGGGCTTCGACCGGGCCGAGGAGCTCGTCGAGCGGCTCGTGGCGGCCACCGGCGTGGACCGTACGAAGGTGGCGGGCGTCGGCCTCGGCGTGCCCGGCCCCATCGACGTGGAGAGCGGCACGCTGGGCTCCACGTCGATCCTGCCGGGCTGGACCGGCACCAAGCCCGCCGAGGAGATGGGCACGCGCCTCGGCGTCCCCGTGCACGTCGACAACGACGCCAATCTCGGCGCCCTCGGCGAGCTGGTCTGGGGCAGCGGGCGCGGCGTCAAGGACCTCGCGTACATCAAGGTCGCCAGCGGTGTCGGCGCCGGACTCGTGATCGACGGAAAGATCTACCGGGGGCCCGGCGGGACCGCGGGCGAGATCGGGCACATCACGCTCGACGAGTCCGGTCCCGTCTGCCGGTGCGGCAACCGCGGCTGCCTGGAGACCTTCACCGCGGCCCGCTACGTGCTGCCGCTCCTGGAGTCCAGCCACGGCACCGGGCTGACCATGGAGTCCGTCGTGCGGCTCGCGCGGGACGGCGACCCGGGGTGCCGGCGGGTGATCGCCGACGTGGGCCGTCACATCGGCAGTGGTGTCGCGAATCTCTGCAACCTGCTCAACCCCAGCCGGGTCGTTCTCGGCGGCGATCTGGCGGAGGCCGGAGAGCTGGTCCTGGGGCCCATCAGGGAGTCCGTGGGACGCTATGCGATCCCCAGTGCGGCGCGCCAACTGTCCGTGCTTCCAGGGGCGTTGGGCGGCCGCGCGGAAGTGCTCGGGGCGCTCGCCCTGGCACTCAGCGAGATGGGTGATTCGACCCTTTTGGACGGATCGCTGTCCGCTGTGGCACCTGCCTTCACTTAGAGAACGCATGACACCGTTGCCATCTCGTTAAGGATTTACTCCTTGACGCTGGGGTTGCGGCCGAGTTGACTTCCCGCTACCTCGGCCGCAACGTCGCGGCCTCGTCAGGGAGGTTTCTGAAGTGAACACGCGTATGCGTCGTGCCGCCGTTGCGTTCTGTGCCACTGGTATGGCCGTCTCTCTCGCCGCTTGCGGCAGCGCCAAGGAGTCCGGCGGCAAGGACAGCGGCGACAAGGCGAGCTCGAAGAAGGGCGACGCGATCACCGTCGGCCTGCTGCTGCCGGAGAACCAGACCGCGCGCTACGAGAAGTTCGACAAGCCGATCATTGAGAAGCAGATCTCGACGCTGACCAATGGCAAGGGCAAGGTCGAGTACCTGAACGCCAAGCAGGACGCGACCGTCCAGTCGCAGCAGATCGACACGATGATCACCAAGAAGGTCGACGTGCTGATCCTGGACGCGGTCGACTACAAGGCCGTCGCCGGTGGCGTGAAGAAGGCCAAGGACGCCGGCATCCCCGTCGTCGCGTACGACCGCCTGGCCGAGGGTCCGATCGAGGCGTACACCTCGTTCGACAACACCGAGGTCGGTAAGACGCAGGGCGAGGCGCTGCTGAAGGCCATGGGCGACAAGGCCAAGCCCAGCTCCAAGATCGTCATGATGAACGGCGCGATCACCGACCCGAACGCGAAGCAGTTCAAGGACGGCGCGCTCTCGGTGCTCAAGGGCAAGGTGAACATCGCCAAGTCCTACGACACCAAGGAGTGGAAGCCGGAGAACGCCAACGCCAACATGGACGCTGCGATCTCCGCGATCGGCAAGGACAAGATCGCCGGTGTCTACTCCGCCAACGACGGCATGGCGGGCGGCATCATCACCGCGCTCAAGGGCGCGGGCCTGAGCAAGCTCCCGCCGGTCACCGGCCAGGACGCCGAGCTCGCGGGTGTGCAGCGGATCGTCACGGGCGACCAGAACATGAGCGTCTTCAAGTCGTACCCGCAGGAGGCCGAGACCGTCGCCAAGATGGCCGTCGCCGTCGCCAAGGGTGAGAGCCTCGACTCCATCAAGACCGGCACGGTCGACAGCGGCACCGAGAAGGGTGTCCCCTCCGTGATCGTCCCGGTGGTCTCCCTGACCCAGGACAACATCAACGACACGGTCATCAAGGAGGGTTACTACACCCTCGACGAGATCTGCACGACCAAGTACAAGGCCGCCTGCGACAAGATCGGCCTGAAGTAACCAGGCCGGAGTCGCCCTGCGGCAACTCCCTTGTCCTGCACGGGACGTGAGCGCACCTTGAAGGAGCGCCCCGTGTGAGCACGTCCGGCGCCCCGCCGCCGAAAGCCCCGCAAGCTCAACGGCGGGGCGCCGGACGGAACGACGTACGACAGCACCACCCCTGCACGTACGCACCCCCCTCTCAGTCTTTTCTGTTCAACCTCCCGCCGGGTCAGGCCTTTGGCGGCGAAGGAGATGGTTCACGTGTCCGCTACGCCCGTGCTGGCGTTGCGCGGAGTCTCCAAGCGATTCGGTGCCGTCCAGGCGCTCACCGATGTAGAGCTTGAGGTCCACGCCGGTGAGGTGGTCGCCCTGGTCGGCGACAACGGTGCCGGAAAGTCCACCCTTGTCAAGACGATCGCCGGCGTGCACCCCATCGATGACGGTGTCATCGAGTGGGACGGCAAGGCCGTCGCGGTCAACCGGCCGCACGACGCCCAGGCCCTGGGCATCGCGACCGTCTATCAGGACCTCGCGCTGTGCGACAACATCGACGTCGTCGGCAACCTCTTCCTGGGCCGTGAGCTCAAGCGCCGCGGAATCCTCGACGAGGTCGAGATGGAGCGCCGCTCCAGGCAGCTCCTCGAGACGCTCTCCATCCGCATTCCGAGCGTGCGCATCCCGATCGCCTCGCTCTCGGGCGGTCAGCGCCAGGTCGTGGCCATCGCCCGCTCCATGCTCGGCGAGCCCAAGCTGGTCATCCTCGACGAGCCGACGGCAGCCCTCGGTGTCGAGCAGACCGCGCAGGTCCTCGACCTCGTCGAGCGTCTTCGCGAGCGCGGGCACGCGGTCATCCTCATCAGCCACAACATGGCCGATGTGAAGGCCGTCGCCGACAAGGTCGCCGTCCTGCGGCTCGGTCGCAACAACGGCGTTTTCGAGGTCAAGACCACCTCG
The DNA here is from genome assembly GCF_044748025.1 of Streptomyces sp. NPDC090032. Taxonomy (NCBI): domain Bacteria; kingdom Bacillati; phylum Actinomycetota; class Actinomycetes; order Kitasatosporales; family Streptomycetaceae; genus Streptomyces; species Streptomyces sp. NPDC090032. Next base: position 3,595 of record NZ_JBIVFF010000001.1, read on the forward strand.
CAGGAAGAGATCATCTCCGCCATCACCGGCGCCACGGACAACGCCGTGACCCGTCGTGCGGCGCGCAGCAACGCGGAGGCTCAGAAGTGAGCATCGAAAAGACCGACCAGCCGCAGGCCACCGTGGACGCCCCGGCGGCCGCCGGTGACGCCAGCGTCGCCATCGACCCCCGCCTCCTCGTGCGCGAGCAGGGATTCGCGGGCTACATAGGCGAGTTCAAGCGCAAGATGCGCGCCGGTGACCTCGGCGCCACCCCGGTCGTCATCGGCCTGATCGTCATCTGCGCGATCTTCCAGAGCCTGAACTCGGCGTTCCTGGGCGCGGAGAACCTGAACAACATCTTCGTCGCCATGGTCGCGACGGGCATGATGTCGGTCGGCATCATCTTCGTGCTGCTGCTCGGTGAGATCGACCTCTCGGTCGGCTCCGTCTCCGGTGTCTCCGCGGCGATCACGGCCGTGATGAGCGTCACCCACGGCGTCAACGAGTGGCTCGCGGTCCTCACCGCCCTCGCCGCCGGCGCGGTCATCGGCGCCCTGCACGGCTTCTTCTTCGCCCGGATCGGCGCCCCCGCGTTCGCCGTGACCCTGGCGGGCCTGCTGTTCTGGAACGGCTTCATGCTCCAGATCCTGGGCTCCAACGGCACGATCAACATCGACAGCGACGGCGTGGTCGGCAAGCTCACCACGTACTACTTCTCCGATGTCGCCGCCGCCTACGGGCTCGCCGTCGTCGCGGTCGCCGCCTACTTCCTGTCGGCCTTCTTCGGCAACCGGCGCCGCGAGGCCGCCGGGATCCCGTCCCGCCCGCTGAGCGAGCTCGTGCTGCGCACGGTGCTGCTCGCGATCGCGGCCTTCGCCGTGGCGATCATGTTCAACCAGTACAAGGGCCTGCCGCTCGCCGTGCTGCTGTTCGCGATCGTCCTCGTCGCCACCGACTTCGTGCTGCGCCGCACCTCGTACGGCCGCAAGATCTTCGCGCTCGGCGGCAGCGTCGAGGCGTCGCGCCGTGCCGGTATCAACGTCACGGCGGTCCGTGTCTCGGTCTTCGCCGTCGCGGGTCTGTTCGCGGCGGTCGGCGGCCTCTTCTGGGCCTCCAAGATCGCGGCGGCCAACCAGAGCGCCGGTTCCGGTGACCTCCTGATGAACGTCATCGCGGCGGCCGTCATCGGCGGCACCAGCCTCTTCGGCGGCCGGGGCCGCACCTGGAACGCCCTGCTCGGTGTTCTCGTGATCACGTCGATCCAGTACGGCCTGGCCCTTCAGGGCATCGCCACCCCGATCCAGTACATGATCACCGGTGGCGTGCTCCTCGCCACGGTCGTCATCGACTCGATCACCCGCAAGACCCAGAAGTCGGCGGGCCGCGCCTAGCGGTCACCACGCCCCCTGGACCCTGTGCCCGGCGTCAATGACGACGCCGGGCACAGTCATGTCGCGCGAAGCCGCCATCGAATGTGCGTACCCCTTGGATACGCCCGATCGCGTGACGTACAACGCACAGCCCGGGCGCCGGGCGCCGAGGCGGAACATTAGACTCGACAGGCCCGGCAAAAGCTCGAACAGCTCTATCGCAAGGAGGCACGGGTGCCGCTGCTGACCCGCATCACGGGACCGCGCGATCTGGACCGGCTCAGCCTGGAACAGCTCGACCAGCTGGCCGGTGAGATCCGGACCTTCCTGGTTGACGCGGTATCCAAGACCGGCGGCCACCTCGGCCCCAACCTCGGCGTCGTCGAGCTCACCATCGCGCTGCACCGCGTCTTCGAATCGCCGAAGGACCGGGTGCTCTTCGACACCGGCCACCAGTCCTACGTGCACAAGCTGCTCACGGGCCGCCAGGACTTCGCGAAGCTGCGCACCAAGGGCGGCCTGTCCGGCTACCCCTCGCGCGCCGAGTCCGACCACGACGTGATCGAGAACTCGCACGCCTCCACGGTCCTCGGCTGGGCCGACGGCCTCGCCAAGGCGAACGAGGTGCGCGGCAAGGACGACCACGTCGTCGCCGTGATCGGCGACGGAGCCCTCACGGGCGGCATGGCCTGGGAGGCGCTGAACAACATCGCGGCCGCCAAGGACCGCCCCCTCGTGATCGTCGTCAACGACAACGAGCGCTCGTACGCCCCCACCATCGGCGGCCTCGCCAACCACCTGGCCACCCTGCGCACCACGGACGGGTACGAGCGGTTCCTGGCCCGCGGCAAGGACCTCCTGGAGCGCACTCCGGTCGTCGGCCGCCCGCTGTACGAGACCCTGCACGGCGCCAAGAAGGGCCTCAAGGACTTCATCGCCCCGCAGGGCATGTTCGAGGACCTGGGCCTGAAGTACGTCGGCCCCATCGACGGCCACGACATCGAGGCCCTGGAGTCGGCCCTGGCCCGCGCCAAGCGGTTCGGCGGACCGGTCATCGTGCACTGCCTCACCGAGAAGGGCCGCGGCTACAAGCCCGCCGAGCAGGACGAGGCCGACCGCTTCCACGGCATCGGCCCGATCCACCCGGACACCGGCCTGCCCATCAAGGCCTCGGCCGCCAGCTGGACGTCCGTCTTCGGGGACGAGATGGTCAAGCTCGGCCACGACCGCGAGGACGTCGTCGCGATCACCGCGGCGATGCTCCAGCCCGTCGGCCTGAAGAAGTTCGCAGAGGCGTTCCCCGACCGCATCTACGACGTCGGCATCGCCGAGCAGCACGCCGCCACCTCGGCCGCGGGCCTCGCCACCGGCGGGGTGCACCCGGTCTTCGCGGTCTACGCGACGTTCCTCAACCGAGCCTTCGACCAGGTCCTCATGGACGTCGCGCTGCACAAGTGCGGTGTCACGTTCGTCCTGGACCGGGCGGGCGTCACGGGCGACGACGGCGCCTCGCACAACGGCATGTGGGACATGTCCATGCTCCAGGTCGTCCCCGGCCTGCGCCTGGCCGCCCCGCGCGACGCCGAGCAGCTGCGCGCCCAGCTGCGCGAGGCCGTCGAGGTCGACGACGCCCCGACCGTCGTGCGCTACTCGAAGGGTGTCGTCGGACCCGCGGTCCCGGCCGTCGGCAGGGTCGGCTCCATGGACGTGCTGCACAGGTCGTCGGCCGCCAAGCCGGACGTGCTCCTGGTCTCCGTCGGGGCGCTCGCCCCGATGTGCCTGGAGATCGCCGGCCTCCTCGACAAGCAGGGCATCACCACGACCGTCGTCGACCCGCGCTGGGTCAAGCCGGTCGACGAGGCGCTCGCGCCGCTCGCCGAGCAGCACCGCGTCGTCGTCACCGTCGAGGACAACTCCCGTGTGGGAGGCGTCGGTTCGGCGATCGCGCAGGCCCTGCGCGACGCGGGTGTCGACGTGCCGCTGCGGGACTTCGGCATTCCGCCGCGCTTCCTGGACCACGCCTCGCGCAAGGAGGTCATGGCCGAGATCGGTCTCACGGCCCCCGACATCGCGCGTCAGGTCACCGGTCTGGTCGCCAAGCTGGACGGCCTCCCCCACTCTCGGCTTCGCTCGAGCGGGGGGACCCCCATCGCGCGCGCCACGGCCACCGACGCGGTGGAGCCCGCGCGCGACTGACCTCCACAGGCCGCTGCTCCATGGGCCGGTCCCGTCACCCCGCAAGGGTGGTGGGACCGGCCCGTTCGCGTGAATGCCCCCGCGCCGGGACATAAGGGTGTAAAGCCCCCTCGATCATGTCGGGGACGACGATGCGTGGGAGGTACGCCCGTGAGCAGCACCCTCTTCAGGACGAAGAAGGTCGAACAGTCGATCTTGGACACTGAGGAGCCGGAGCACGCACTCAAGAAGTCGCTGTCCGCTCTGGACCTCACCGTGTTCGGTGTCGGAGTCATCATCGGCACCGGCATCTTCGTCCTCACCGGCAAGGTCGCCAAGGAGAACGCGGGCCCCTCGGTGGCCCTGGCGTTCATCGTGGCCGGCGTCGTCTGCGGCCTGGCCGCGCTCTGCTACGCGGAGTTCGCGTCCACCGTCCCGGTCGCCGGATCCGCGTACACCTTCTCCTACGCGTCACTCGGCGAACTCCCCGCCTGGATCATCGGCTGGGACCTGGTGCTCGAATTCGCGCTCGGCACGGCGGTGGTCGCCGTCGGCTGGTCCGGCTATGTGCGCTCGCTGCTGGACAACGCGGGCTGGCATCTGCCCGCGTCGCTGAGCGGGCGGGACGGGGCCTCGGGATTCGGCTTCGACATCCTCGCCGCCGCCCTGGTCCTGGTGCTCACCGTCATCCTCGTTCTCGGGATGAAGCTCTCCGCCCGCGTCACCACGGTCGTCGTCGCGATCAAGGTGGCCGTCGTCCTCATCGTGATCATCGCGGGGGCCTTCTTCGTCACGGCCGACAACTACAAGCCCTTCATCCCGAAGGCACAGGCGCAGGAAGCGGGCGCCAGCATCCAGTCGCCACTCGTGCAGCTGATGTTCGGCTACACCCCGACCGACTTCGGCGTCATGGGCATCTTCACCGCCGCCTCCGTCGTCTTCTTCGCCTTCATCGGCTTCGACGTCGTGGCCACCGCCGCCGAGGAGACGAAGAACCCGCAGCGGGACATGCCGCGTGGCATCCTCGGCTCACTCCTCATCTGCACGACGCTCTACGTGGCGGTGTCGATCGTCGTCACGGGCATGCAGAGGTACAGCGAGCTGTCCATCGACGCCCCCCTCGCGGACGCCTTCAAGGCCACCGGGCACCCCTGGTACGCGGGTGTCATCAGCTTCGGCGCGGCGGTCGGCCTGACGACGGTCTGCCTGATCCTTCTCCTCGGTCAGACCCGGGTGTTCTTCGCGATGAGCCGCGACGGACTGCTGCCCCGCTTCTTCTCCGTCGTCCACCCGAGGTTCAAGACCCCGTACCGGCCGACCATCCTGCTCGGCGTGATCATCGCGATCCTGGCCGGGTTCACCAGCCTCAGCGAGCTCGCGGAACTGGTGAACATCGGCACGCTCTTCGCCTTCGTCGTCGTCGCGCTCGGCGTCGTCATCCTGCGCCGCACCCGCCCCGACCTGCCCCGCTCCTTCCGTACGCCCCTGGTCCCGCTGGTCCCGATCCTGTCGGTCCTCGCGTCCCTGTGGCTGATGCTGAACCTGCCCGCGGAGACCTGGATCCGCTTCGCTGTCTGGATGGCCCTCGGCTTCATCGTCTACTTCGTGTACGGGCGCTCGCACAGCCGGCTTGGCCGGCAGGAGGAGGCGACGGCGGCCGGTGGTGACGCCAGGTAACGCAATGGGGACAGATTTCGCTGAGGCATATGATGTGGCGAATTCATGGTTTCCCTGCGCACATGCCGGGCGTGAGGTTGACGGAAGGTGACGGCGGTCATGCGGGGCAGAAACGCTATCGATGAGCGAACCGATGACCGCGGCTCCGAGCGTCGTGCCGCCACCGGTGCCGCCGACGGGCGTTGGCTGACACGGGGCAAGGACGGCAGGCTCACCGCGTACGCGCTCACCGAGGGCGGCATGCTGCGCTGGACCGAGGTCAAGCCCGGCGGCCCCCGGTGGTCGGGGCCCGACTTCCTCCCCGCCGCCCATCTGGGCGATGTCACCGTCGTGCAGGGCGCGGACACGTATGTGCACTTCCTCGGCCGCCGGGCGAAGCCGCGGGCCGACGGGGGAGTGGACGTCGACATCGTGCACGCCATCCAGTACCAGACGGGCAGAGCGGTCACCGAGTGGCGCTCGCTCGGCAACCCGCACAAGGACCGCGCCAAGGCCGCCCGGTTCGGTGTGCCGGTCGGCGCCGTGAACTCGAACGGCACGGTGCACGTCTTCGCCCGCAACGCCGGCGGCGGCCTGATGATGCGCCGTGAGGACAAGAAGGGCAGCTGGGAGGCGTGGGCGGATTTGAAGGGCAGCGGTCTCGCCGACGGGATAGCCGCCGTCCCCACCTCGTCGGGACGCGTGGAGGTCCTCGCCCCGACGCGCAATCCTGTTGCCCCGCACTGGTATCAGACCGCGACGGACGGCGAATTCCGCCAGTCCCAGGACGTCCCTCTTTCGGCGCCCGCTGACGGTGTCGTCGGTCTGGAGACGGGCCCCGACCGGCTGACGTACTACTGGAACGACACCGGCGGCAACGGCATCGTCGCCTACCGGCACGGCAGTTGGGCGATCCCCCTCGGCGGCGCTCCCGCTCCCAGCCCGGTCGCCGCGCTGCGTACCGACCTCGACGGCTACGACTGCACGGTGCTCGCGCACCGCGCGGTCGACGACCAGATCATGCTCGCGGCCTGTGTCTCGGAGAACGAGAGCCAGGGTCTGTGGTGGTCTCCCACCGGTGAACAGGCCGTGGGCGCACCCGCGTTGGCGGTCGACGCCCTCGGTCGCGTGGTCCTCGCCGTCATCGGCAAGGACGGGGCGCTCTACGTCGCGCGCCAGCGTCGCGAGCCGGGCCTCGCCCTGGAGACCTCGGTCCGCGCCTGACGCGGGACCGCCGGAATCCGAGTCCCGTCAGGCGGCGGGACACCTGAACCACGAAGCGTCCCGCCCGGAATCCGGGCGGGACGCTTCGTTCGTGACGGCTGCTCAGCCGCCCGTGGCGGGCGACTTCTTCGCCGACTCCGGGACGGGCTCGCCGGTCCGCAGCGCCTTCCACAGGTCCCGCGCCTGCGGCTCGGCCGCGACGACCCGGTTGGGGTCCTGCTTGTCGTACGCCACCGGGAGCATGATCGTCTCCATGGTGCTGGGGTCGACGCCGTTCATGCTGCGTCCGAAGTCCGCGAGCGACTTCAGCGAGTCGAGGCCCGAGTCGGTGGTGAGCGACGAGGTCAGCGTGTCCGCGATCTTGTAGGTCTTGGTGGGGCTGCCGAGCAGGTCCTGCTTCTTGATCTCGCTGAGCAGCGCCAGCATGAACTGCTGCTGCAGGCCTATGCGTCCGAGGTCGCTGCCGTCACCGATGCCGTGCCGGGTCCGGACGAAGGCGAGTGACTCGGTGCCGTTCAGCTTGTGGGTGCCCGCCGCGAGGTCGAGGCCGCTCGACGTGTCGTGAATGGGCTTGTCGACGGTCACCGGCACTCCGCCGATGGCGTCGACCAGGCCCTTGAAGCCGGCGAAGTCGATCTCCATGTAGTGGTCCATGCGGATGCCGGAGATCTTCTCGACCGTCTTCACCACACAGGCCGGACCGCCCGTCGAATAGACGGAGTTGAACATGACGCGCTGTGCCTGGGGCAGCGCCTTGCCCGAGGCCGTGGTGCACGCCGGGCGGGTCACCAGGGTGTCGCGGGGGATGCTCACCGCGGTCGCCCGGCTGCGGCCCTGCGGGATGTGCACGACGAGGGCGGTGTCGGAGCGGGCTCCGCTGACCTTGGCGCCGTCGAGCGCGGAGTTGGCGCCCGCGCGCGAGTCCGAGCCGAGCACCAGGATGTTCTGGCCGCTGGTCGGCAGCTTCTCGGGGCGGTCGTCGCCGAGGGCCTTGTCGATGTCGACGTTGTTCAGGTTCGAGTTGAGGCTGTGGTACATCCACCAGGCGGTGCCGCCCAGGGCGAGCAGTACGAGCACCAGGCCGAGGGCGATCCAACGCCCCACCCGGCGCTTGCGCTTCGGCTTCTTCTTGCGCCGGTCGGGCGCTGCGCGCCGGGCGCCGCGCGCGCCGGACTCCGTCAGGGTGTGGGACATGCCAGGAGGCCTCTCTCCGCTTTCGATTCCGATACCCGAGGTGCAAGTGGGACTGGGCTCGGGTGGGGGGAGGCGGCCGGCCCGGGGCTTTGCATGGATGTTGATGCACTATAGACACATTTTCGAATCCTCAGACTTGGCCTCTGTTTCTTTGCTGTTCACGATGACTGCTATGTCTGGATGTGAGGTGATGAGTCTGATTGATCGTGAAATGTGGGCGGTGTTGACATCGGCTGAGTTGGCACCTGAAGATGTGCGCAGCCTGTGAATGTCAGTCATTTATTCGCACATTTTTGGCTTAATCAGGCTTGATCGAAATTTTTTAGGCAAAAGGCAAACGGCTCGGGGGGGTCGCGCACGCCAGGACCTGAGGTTCGCCGCAGGTCCACGCCTGCGTTCCGTGATGGAGGAGTTGGTGTTGTCCGAGTGGCTGAGGCCGCGCGCCGGGGGGCTCCGGGCGTCGCGATACGCCGGGGGGCCGGCCGCATGACGACCATCCCCGGGCCCATCACGTACTCGGACGCGTGGAACACCGCGCCGCAGTCCGCCCCGCCCGTCTCCGGTGTGCCGGCGCAGGCCCGCCCGTACCCGCAGGCCGAATCGCCGCACGAAGGCGCGTACGTCGAAACCTCGGTGACGCCGCTCGGGGCCCGAGAGGCCAACCGCTCGACCGTCGCCGCGCTCCTCGACGCCGAGGGCATCCCGTACTTCGCCGTCCGCGGCACGTCCGACCACGGAACCGTCATCGCCGTCGCCGAACCCGACCGTGAGCGCGTCCTGGGTGCCGTCTTCCGTGGCCTTGGCCGGTTCCCCGGCCACCTCAGCGTGATCGCGCAGGACCCGGTGCGCGCGCCCAAGCCACTGCCCTCCGCGGACCCCAGCGCCTGGCGCGGCGTGCGCGACGCGGCCGCGATCCAGGTCAGCTGGTACCGCACCGACCCCAGCGGCCACCTGCTGCTCGGCCACGAGTACGGATGCGCCATCGAGTTCTGGCGCTGGCACGGCGGTCACCTCGTGGCCCCCCGCGCCAACCGCGTGACCTGGTCCGTCTGGGGCGACCAGCCCAACGTGGCCGGACCCGCCCGCCTGTTCAGCCGCTTCGTCTCGGACGCGACGCCCGCGCACCTGGCCCCCGCCCTGCCCACCCGGCCGGAGTTCCTCGTACCGATGGCCGAGGACATCGACTTCCCCATCGACGCGGTCTACACCTGGGTCGACGGCAACGACCCGGCCTGGCAGCGCCGCAAGGCCTCCGCCAAGGGCGAGGTCTACCACGCCGAGTCCGCCAGCGACGCGCGCTTCATCAGCCGCGACGAGCTGCGCTACTCGGTGCGCTCGCTGTACCTGTTCGCGCCGTGGATCCGGAACATCTACATCGTCACCGACGACCAGGTGCCGGACTGGATGCGCGAGGACCTGCCGGGCTGCCGCATCGCCACCCACCGCGAGATCTTCCGCAACCCCGCGGACCTGCCCACGTTCAACTCGCACTCCATCGAGAGCCAGTTGCACCACATCCAGGGCCTGTCCGAGCACTTCCTGTACTTCAACGACGACATGTTCATGGGCCGCCCCGTCGCCCCCCAGGCCTTCTTCACCCCTTCCGGCACGGCCCGGTACTTCCCCTCCCGCAACCGCATCCCGCAGGGCCCGGTCGTCGAGACCGACACCCCCGTCGACGCGGCCTGCAAGAACAACCGCGCCCTCCTGCACGAGCGCTTCGGCAAAGTCATCACCCAGCCGATGGAGCACATCCCCTACGCCCTGCGGCGCAGCGCGATGGAGGAGGCGGAGCAGGACTTCCCGGAGGCCTGGGCGCGCACGTCGGCGAGCCGGTTCCGCGCGATGACGGACCTCTCGCCCACCTCGTCGTTCGCCCTCTACTACGCGGCGATGACGGGCCGCGCCCAGACCGGCTCCATGCCGTTCACGTATCTCCAGCTCGCGGTGCCGGACCTCGCCGACCGGCTGCAGCGCCTGCTCGACGGCCGCAGCCAGGACTCCTTCTGCCTCAACGACGCCTTCTCCACGCCGGAGGACATCGAGGCGCAGCAGGAACTCCTCGACGGATTCCTCAACGCGTACTTCCCCACCCCCAGCCCCTACGAGCGATGAAACGGAGTTCGTGAAGTGTCCGACTCGACGTCCATGAGCTCCGCAGCGCACGTCTACCAGCGGATCGTCCCCCAGCCGGTGCGCTCCGTCGCCGCCCACAGCGTGCCGCCCCGCGTACGGCGCAAGGTGAAGGGCGGGCTCGCCAGGACCCTCAACCGCCGTGAGGCCAGGCTGCACCGGCGCGCGCTGCGCCGCGTCCGCAAGTCCGACGCCATCAGCGTCTCCGAGCGCCGCGTCCCCGCGCCCGACGGCCGGATCGCCCACGTCCACCACGGGGTGACCGCCGACCTCGCACGCCGCCTCGACCACGATCTCGTCACCTACGCCCTCGACGCGGCCGGCATCCCCTGGTTCGCCGTGCCCGCGCTCGACGACCGGCGCGTCTGCATCGCCGTGGAACAGCGGGACAAGGGCCAGGTCCGGCGCGTGCTACGCGCGTTGCTGGAGGAACACACCGGCTACGTCGTCTCGGTGTCGCCCGCCGCGAACGACACCGCGACCGTTCCCGGCAGCCACATCAAGGCGTGGAAGAACTTCGGCAAGGCCAAGGTCGTACGCCTCACCTGGCTGCGCACCGACCCCACCCAGAACCTGTGGGTGGGCGACGACCAGGGCGTCGAGATCGAGTTCTGGACCGTCAACGACGAGCTGGCCGACGAGCGCCTCGTCGGACCGCGCCCCAACCGCGTCCAGCGCGTGGTCCCGCGCGACGCCCTCGGCATCGAGATCGCCTTCGACCGGCTCTGCGCGTACTCCGACATCGACGGCGCCGCCGAACCGACCATCACGCTCGAGGACTTCGACATCCCGCGCCTCGAAGAGATCACGTTCCCCGTCGACGCCGTGGTCCTGTGGCAGCACCCGACCCCCTGGGGCGAGGAACTGCTGCGCGCGACCCTGCGCTCCCTGCATCAGTACGCGCCCTGGATCGACCTCGTGCACGTCGTCGCGCAGGCTCCGCCGCCGCCCTGGCTGCACGCGGACGAACGGCTCACCGTCGTCCCCGCGGGCACCGGCGCCACCTCCCAGCTGCACCGGCTTCCTGACGTCGCCGAGACCTTCCTGCTGATGCGCCCCGGCGCCGTCCTCGGCCGTCCGGTGCGCCCCTTCGACTACTTCACGCCGCACCGCGAGACCCGCCCCCGCAAGGGCCTGTGGACCCCCGAGGAGTCCTTCCAGCAGTGGCCGCGGGCAGCCCTCAGCGCCACCGGGCGCGCCGTGTCGCACGGCTATGCCGCCGGCCCGCAGCCGCACTCGTGCCAGGCCCTCGGGCGGCTCGCGGGCGTCGGCATGCTGCTCGTCCCCGGCCCCGACGACCAACGGGTTCCCACGCTCCCCGGCACCCACCCCGGCGACGGACTGGCACACCACTTCGCCCACTGCTCCGGGCTCGCCGACCCCTCCGGCGAGGCCACCGTCGCGCTGCACGCCGCACTGCCGCACATCGGCCGCCGCCTGGAACGGCTCCTGGTACGGCGCGACACCCAGCAGATGCACCTGTTCGGGCTCGGCAGCGACGAAGCGCTGGCCCACGGCGGCACCGACGCCGTCATCCGCTTCCTGCACCGCTACTTCCCCGTGCCCAGCCCGTTCGAGCACGGCGGCCCAGACGACCCGGACAACCACACGTGAGCAATGGCAACCCCGAGGCGTCCGCGGCGGTCGGCGTCTACCGCGCCCTCGTCCCCGCCTCCCTCAGACGTCGCGTCGCACGCCGCGTACCGGCCCGGCTGCGCATGGCCGTCAAGCGCGTGCTGCGCCGCCTGACGACCCTGACCTTCGGTTTCCGCTTCGCCCGCGGGGTCCGGGCGCGGCGGGCCTGGCCGCATCTGTTCGGCGACGGCGAGCGGCTCGCCGTGCTCGCCGACCAGGGCGCGCAGATCGCCCTCGTACGCCCCACCGCCTCCCCGCTCGGACTGCGCGAGGCCAACCTCGAACTCGTCGTCTCGCTCCTGGAAGCGGCAGGCATCGACCACTTCGCGGTACGCGGCACCTCCGAGTTCCGCTCCACGCTCGCCGTCGCCGAGGCCGACCGGGCGCGGGTGGCCGACGTCCTGGTGGGCACCCGCGCGACCGCGCCCGTGTACATCGTCGCCTGCCACGGCGCGGCCCAGCGGGGCAAGCCCGTACTGTGCGCGTCACGCGGCGGCCGGCGTATCGCCAGGGCCGCGCCCGTCCTGCGCACCGGCATGGTGTGGAGCGACCCCGGTGCCTCGCTCGTCCTCGGCCTGGAGCACGGCTGCGACATCGAGTTCTGGCACACGAGCGAGGGCCGCCTCGTCGCGCCCCGCCCCAACCGGGTCGCCGAGGACATCGCCCTCGACGAGCCCCGGATCAGCGTCCCCATCAGCCGCCTCACCGGCTTCGCCGCCCTGCATACCCGGCGCACCCGGTCCGTGCGCACCGTCGCGGCCTGCGCCCAGCCGCTGCCGGAGGACGTGCGCTTCCCCATCGACGTCGTCTACACCTGGGTGGACGGCAACGACCCCGCCTGGCAGCGCAGGCGGGCCGGCATCGAGGACGGCGGCTACCACGCCGAGTCCGCCAACGCGGCCCGCTACATCAGCCGGGACGAGCTGCGGTACTCCCTGCGGGCGCTGGAGCAGAACGCCCCCTGGGTGCGGCACATCTACGTGGTGACCGACCAGCAGCGCCCGGCATGGCTGAACGAGCGGGGCTCGCGCATCACCGTCGTCGACCACTCCGAGATCTTCGACGACCCCGCCGCCCTGCCGACCTTCAACTCGCACGCCATCGAGAGCCAGCTCCACCACATCGACGGCCTGTCCGAGCACTTCCTCTACTTCAACGACGACATGTTCCTCGGCGCGCCCGTCACCCCCCGGGACTTCTTCCTCTCCAACGGCGTGAGCCGTACCTTCTTCTCCCCCTCCCAACTCCCGCGCTGGGACGACGCGTTGGGGGACAGGCCGGTGGACGCGGCAGGCAGGAACAACCGCCGCCTCATCCTGGAGAACTTCGGCTCCGCGATCGTCCAGAAGCTGCGCCACGCCCCGTACGCACTGCGCCGCAGCGTCCTGTACGAGATCGAGAAGGAGTTCAGGGACGCGCACCTCGGTACGTCCCACAGCAGGTTCCGCAGCCCGACCGACATCTCCATCCCGTCGTCCCTGTACCACTACTACGCCTACTTCACCGGCCGCGCGGTCCCCTCGGACATCGCGTTCGCCTATCTCGACCTGGCCAGGCCGGAGATCGCGCGCCGCCTGGGGATCCTGCTGGCCCGCCGGGACCGTCAGGCGTTCTGCATCAACGACACGGTCTCCGACACGTTCGACGTGGGGCGCCAGGGCGACATGGTCCGGGACTTCCTCCAGTCGTACTACCCCGTGCCGAGCCCGTTCGAGAGACAGCACGCCGAGGCGCTGATCCCCACGCAGCGTGTTCCCCAGCAGCGGAAGGAGAGCGGGATCCGATGAAGATCTCCTTCCTGATCAACAACATCTACGGCATCGGCGGCACCAACCGCACCGTGATCAACCTCGCCGAGGCCCTCGCCGTCCGCCACGACGTCGAGATCGTCTCCGTGTTCCGGCGCACCACCGCCACGAAGTTCGAGATCTCCCCGCGCATCACCGTGCGCGCCCTCGTCGACCTGCGCCCCGGGTCCTCCGACCGTGACGCGCCCGGCAGCGGCGAGCCGAGCGAGGTGGTGCCGCGCCAGGAGGAGTTCTACGCGCAGTACAGCAAGTTCACCGACCAGCGCATCATCCAGGACCTGGAGCGCACGGGCGCCGACGTCGTCATCGGCACCCGCCCCAGCCTCAACCTCTTCGTCGCCGAGTTCACCCGCGACGGAGCGCTGCGCGTGGCCCAGGAGCACATGACGCACCTGGCGATCCCGCCCGCCGTACGGGCCAGGATGGCGCAGGTCTACCCCCGCCTCGACGCCATCACCACGGTCACCGAGGCGGACGCCCGCTCCTTCATGGAGCACACGCCCATCCCGGGCATCCCCGTGATCGGCATCCCCAACAGCGTTCCGCGGCCGGCCGTCGCGCCGTCGGACTGCGCGCACAAGGTCGTCGTCAGCGCGGGCCGCATGCACCACATCAAGCGCTACGACCTCCTCATCCGCGCCTTCGGCCTGCTCGCGGACGAGTTCCCCGACTGGCAGCTGCGCATCTACGGCGACGGTGGTGAGGCCGCCAAGCTGCGCGCCCTGGTCACCGAACTCGGCCTGGCAGGAAGGGCGTTGCTCATGGGCGGCTTCTCGCCCATCGAGTCCGAGTGGGCCAAGGGCTCCATCGCCGCGGTCACCTCGAGCGCCGAGTCCTTCGGTATGACCCTGGTCGAGGCCATGCGCTGCGGCCTGCCCGTCGTCTCCACCGACTGCCCGGTGGGCCCCAGGGAGATCCTGCGTCACGGAGAGGACGGCTTCCTCGTCAGGACCGGTGACGCCGAGGCCATCGCCCAGGGGCTGCGCCGGCTCATGGCCGACGACATGCTCCGGGCCCACATGGGCGCGAACGCGCTGCGCAACTCCGCCCGTTACGACCCCGAGGCCGTCGCGGCCACCTACGTGGACCTCTTCGACGACGCCGTGAGCCGCCGCGCCGCCGCCGGACGCGGCTACCGCAGGCCCGCCGTGCCGCGCGAGGCCACGCACGCCGACGCGACCGTACCGCCCGTGTCCATGGGAGCGGCGCGCGCCGACGTCACGAGTGACGACGCCGGGTGGCTGCGGTTCTCCCTCGACGGGCCGGCCGACGGCAAGCGCCGCTGGCAGTTCGTGCTGCGCCACAGTCCGTCCGACGGGCGGCCCCTGCCCGACATGGAGCTGCGGACCGGCCGCAAGTCCCTCGCCAACGGCGGCACCCGGTACACCGCGTCGCTCACCCCTGCCGCGCTCGACGACCTCGGTGACGGCCGCTGGCGGGTCACCATGCGCTCCGCCAAGCACGAGAACGTCCACCTCAAGGCCGGGCTCCGCGACACCCGGGCGCTGATCGACGCACGCGCCCGCCTGCTCTCGCGTCCCGTGGCCGGTCAGGTCGGCTGGAACCTGCCCTACGCCCAGCCCAACGGCAAGCTCATGCTGCGCACCGTGGTGCGCGCGACCCACGTGGAGTGCACATCCGTCGAGGTCGGCGACGACGCCATCGAGCTCACCGGCGTGCTGTGCGGAGGAGCCAGGATCCAGCCGGGCGCCCTGTTCGTGCTCAGCCGCCGCGGCCCCCACGCACTCAACTTCACGGTGCCCGTGCAGGTTCTCGGCAGCCATTCCTTCCGTGCCGAGGCTCCGGTCCGCCGCGTCGTCGACCACCGGCTGGAGCGGTGGGAGGACTGGGACTGGTGGCTGCAGCCCGATCCGCACGACCGCGCGAAGGTGCGCATCTGCCATCTGCTGGAGGACTTCCCCGACGTCAAGAACGCCTTCGCCTACCCGGGCGTCCCGCTGGTCGGCGACGAACCCTCGGAGTTCTCCGCCGTGCACCCGGCGAAGCCCGTGTGGGTGAGGCCCTACTGCTCGGCGTCCGGGGCCATGGCCATGAACGTCGTAGACCGCTGAAGCCTTTCCGGGACCGGCCGATCGCGTGGACGGAGACGAAATGAACCGCACACTGTTTGTCCTCGGGGACTCCGTACCCGCTCCCCGCACGGAGGAGGAAGCCCCGATGGCGGGGTGGGGCCAGAAGCTCCAGGAACTTCTGGTGGGCCCGGTCGAGGTGGCCAACTACGCCCGCAGCGCGATGACGACGCGTAAATACTTCACGCAGCGACTGCCCGCCCTGCTCAACCGGATGAGCCGCGGCGACATCGTCCTCATCGGGTTCGGCTATGTGGACCACATGATCCACAACGGCACGCGGCACGTGCCGGTCGCCGAGTACCAGGAGCTGCTGCGCCTCTTCGCCGCGTACGTGCACGAGGCGGGCGGAGTGCCGGTGATGGTCACGCCGACGGCGCGCTACGCGTTCTCGACGCAGGGCGAGGTGCTCGACACCTTTGGCGACCACCCCCGCGCCATGGCGGAGGTCGCCGCCCGGCTCGGTGTGCCGCTGGTGGACCTGACCGCCCGCACCATGCGGCTGTGGTCCCAGCTCGGGCCGACGCGACTGCGCCAGTTCTTCTGCTGGACGGACGCGGGCGAGCACCCGCTGCACCCCGACGGGACGATCGACTCGACCCATCTCAACCACACGGGTGCGTTCGAGGTCGCGCGTCTGGTGCTGGCCGACCTGTGCAACCTCGGCGTCCTCGACAAGTCCGAGGTGAACGTCCCCGCTCTCATGGAGCCCTTGATGATGCCGCCGGTCTCCGGCGAATTCACGGTCCAGGCACCGGAGTCGGCCCTCCAGTACGGCCAGGTGGCCGGCCCGGCACCCGTGATCACCAAGCCGGCCGCGGGAGGGCTCGCCGGTCCCATGGTGAAGTTCTCCGGAAGCGTCGCGCCCGGGACGGACTATGTGCTGTTCTTCGAGCAGGGCAGGTACATCGGCGGTACGGGCGTGGGCGACGCGGGGCAGTGGAGCTGGCGCCGCTCGGTGAACTGGGCGGCGGGCGAGCGCCTCGTGCGGTGTGTGGGTCTGCGCGGCGACGGCGTCTCGGCGATCGAGGAGCACCGCTTCACGGTGATGACCGACGTGCCGAGCCCGCTGATCACGGGACCCGCCGAAGGGGCCTACACCGGGCCTCGCCCCCGCTTCTCCGGCAGTGTGCGACAGGGCGTCACCAAGGTGGTGCTGGTGGAGCGGGGCGTCCTGATCGGTGCGACCGGCGTCGACGAGCAGGGCGAGTGGGCGTTCACGCACCCGCACTCCTGGCGGCCCGGAACCCACACGATCGAGGTGATCGCCCTCTTCGGCGCGGCCGAATCGGCGCCTGCGCCGCGCACGTTCAAGGTCGTCGGCATCCCCGAGGACAGCCCGATCCGGGGGCTGGGAGCGACCCGCCACACCTGTGGGGACGTATGCGGGCACAGACCGTTCACCGGGGACTGGTAGACGGTCCGGCATCGGCAGGGAGAGCCTTGAGGAACGGACTCGTCGCACGGGGGACGGCGGTCGTGGCCGCGGTCGCGGTGCTGCTCGGAACGCTGCTCGTCCTGCCCGGAGCGCTGTTCGTGCTGCCGGGCGGGAAGGCGGGACCGGCGGAGGGATCGCGGGTGGTCCGCGTCCTCCAGTACAACCTGTGCGGTGCGGCCGCTGGTTGCCCGTGGAACGCGGGCGGGTCCGGGCGCGGCACGTCGGTGGCGCGCCTCGTGGAGTCCGCGGTCCGGTCCGAGCCGGACATCGTCACCGTCAACGAGATCTGCCTGACCCAGTACGCGGCACTCAAGGAACAACTCGCCCGCGCCGGCCGGCGGATGGACGGCACGTACGCCTCGTCCCAGGACAACGTGCCGGCCTGCGGCAGGACGGGCCGGTTCGGCAGCGCGGTGCTCAGCCGGGGCGACGTCCCGGACGGCCGGCAGGACTACCGCCCCTTCACGCACACCGGCGGCGAGACCTACACCAACGGCGGGCGCACCGTCCTGGTCCACAGGGGACTGCTCTGCGCCCACACGAGCGTCCAGGGCGAGCGCCTCGTCGCCTGCACAGCACACACCTACTCCAAGGCCCCTGAGCAGCTACGGGAGATCAGGGACTGGACGGCCGCGTTGCCCAGGAGCGTGCCCGTCGTGCTCGCGGGCGACCTGAACCTGCCTCCCGACGCGCCCGCGCTGTCCCTGCTCACGCGTCGGTTCACGGAGGCGGACCGGGTGGACGACGAACCCACTGCGGGTGGGCGCAAGATCGACTACCTCTTCGCCGGGCGGCGCCACGTCCGGTCCGCAGGCGCCGACGCGGTGAAGTATCCGGAGTCCGACCACGCCCTGCTGGAGGGAACGTTCAGGCTCACGCGCTGACCTGGGGAGCTACCGGTCACCCTGTCCTGAGTACACCGTCCGCGGCCCCACGCACTCGGCGCCCAACTCGCCCACCCGGCGCCGCAGTTCACGATCCGCGGTCACCACCACGCACGGCTGCTCCGCCGCGGCCACCAGCTCCACGATGTGGTCGTCCCCGCTCCCGGCCGCCGACTCGACCCGCACGCCCGGTGCCGACTCCACGCCCCGCGCCGCCCCCTCGACGACGAGCACGATGTCCACGCCCTCGCGCTCGGCGTGGGTCACCAGGCTGTCCCGCAGGCGTTCGGCCGCGCCCCGGCGGTCGCGCCACCACCCGTCGGGCACCGAACCGACGACGTTGGCACCGTCGACGATGAGCAGTGTCGTCATGTGCTTCGGCCCTTCTTCCGGCGGCGGTGAGCGCCGCCGCACGCGGGGAGCGTACCCAGGCCGCGCAAACGCCGGTGCCCGGCACACCAGTTGGCATGCCGGGCACCGAAGACGCCGGGGGGTTACGCCGGGACGCTCGCCACGCCCTGCTCCAGGAACCGCTTGCCGGTCACCCGCTCGCTGACGCCCTCACGGTCCAGGTACGGCGTGATGCCGCCGAGGTGGAAGGGCCAGCCGGCGCCCGTGATCAGGCACAGGTCGATGTCCTGCGCCTCGGCCACGACACCCTCGTCGAGCATGAGCCCGATCTCCTGCGCCACCGCGTCGAGCACGCGGTCACGGACCTGCTCCTCCGTCAGGACGACATCGCCCTGCTTGAGGAGCGCGGCGACCTCGGGGTCCAGCTCCGGCTTGAAGTCGTTCTCCGCGGAGTAGACGTAGAAGCCGCGCTTGCCGGCCTTGACGACGGCCGCGAGGTTCGGGGACACCGTGAAGCGCTCCGGGAAGGCGCGGTTCAGGGTCTCCGAGACGTGCAGACCGATCGCGGGACCGACCAGCTCCAGGAGCACCAGCGGGGACATCGGCAGACCGAGCGGCTCGACGGCCTTCTCGGCGACCGCGACCGGGGTGCCCTCGTCGATGACGTTCTGGATCTCGCCCATGAAGCGCGTGAGGATGCGGTTCACGACGAACGCCGGGGCGTCCTTCACCAGAACCGCGGTCTTCTTCAGCTTCTTGGCGACACCGAAGGCCGTGGCCAGCGAGGCGTCGTCGGTCTGCTCGCCGCGGACGATCTCCAGGAGCGGGAGGATCGCGACCGGGTTGAAGAAGTGGAAGCCGACGACCCGCTCGGGGTGCTTCAGCTTCGACGCCATCTCGGAGACCGAGAGGGACGAGGTGTTGGTGGCGAGGATCGCGTGCGCCGGGGCGACCGCCTCGACCTCCGCGAACACCTGCTGCTTGACGCCGATCTCCTCGAAGACGGCCTCGATGATGAAGTCGGCGTCGGAGAAGCCCTCGGCCTTGTCCAGGACACCGGAGACCAGGCCCTTGAGACGGTTGGCCTTGTCCTGGTTGATGCGGCTCTTGCCGAGCAGCTTGTCGATCTCGGCGTGGACGTAGCCCACGCCCTTGTCGACGCGCTCCTGGTCGATGTCGGTCAGGACGACCGGCACCTCGAGGCGGCGCAGGAACAGCAGCGCGAGCTGCGAGGCCATCAGGCCCGCGCCCACGACGCCGACCTTGGTGACCGGACGCGCGAGGGACTTGTCCGGCGCACCCGCCGGGCGCTTGCCGCGCTTCTGGACGAGGTTGAACGAGTAGATACCCGCGCGCAGTTCGCCACCCATGATGAGGTCGGCGAGCGCCTTGTCCTCGGCGTCGAACCCGGCCTGCAGGTTCCCGTCCTTGGCGGCGGCGATGATCTCCAGCGCGCGGTACGCGGCCGGGGCCGCCCCGTGCACCTTGCCGTCGGCGATGGACGTGCCGCGCGCGACGGCCTGGTCCCACGCGTCACCGCGGTCGACCTCGGCGCGCTCGACGCTCACGTCGCCCTTGAGGACGTTCGCCGTCCAGATCAGCGACTGCTCGAGGAAGTCGGCGCCCTCGAAGAGCGCGTCGGCGATGCCGAGTTCGAAGACCTGCTTGCCCTTGAGCTGGCGGTTCTGGTTGAGCGAGTTCTCGATGATGACCGAGACGGCCTTGTCCGCGCCGATCAGGTTGGGCAGGAGGGCGCAGCCGCCCCAGCCCGGGACCAGACCGAGGAAGACCTCGGGGAGCGAGAAGGCCGGGAGCGCCTTGGAGACGGTGCGGTAGGTGCAGTGCAGACCGACCTCGACACCGCCGCCCATCGCCGCGCCGTTGTAGTACGCGAACGTCGGCACGGCAAGGCCGGAGAGGCGCTTGAAGACCTCGTGGCCGCCCTTGCCGATGGCCAGCGCGTCCTCGTGCTTCTTGAGGAGCTCGACGCCCTTGAGGTCGGCGCCGACGGCGAAGATGAACGGCTTGCCGGTGATGCCGGCGCCGACGATCGTGCCCTCGGCCGCCTCCTTCTCGACCTGGTCGATCGCGGCGTTCAGGTTCGCGAGCGAGGCCGGGCCGAAGGTGGTCGGCTTGGTGTGGTCGAAGCCGTTGTCGAGCGTGATCAGCGCGAACCGGCCCGCGCCGAACGGCAGGTCGAGGTGGCGTACGTTCGCCGACGTGACGACCTCGTCCGGGAACAGCTCGGCGGCGCCCTTCAGGAGCTCAGCGGTGGTGGTGCTCACTTGTCGCCTCCGGCGTCCTTGTGGTGCGGGTTTTCCCAGATGACGGTGGCGCCCATGCCGAAGCCGACGCACATCGTCGTCAGGCCGTAGCGGACCTCGGGCTGCTCCTCGAACTGGCGGGCCAGCTGCGTCATCAGGCGCACGCCGGAAGAGGCGAGGGGGTGGCCGTAGGCGATGGCGCCGCCGTACTGGTTGACGCGCGCGTCGTCGTCCGCGATGCCGTAGTGCTCCAGGAAGGCGAGGACCTGGACCGCGAAGGCCTCGTTGATCTCGAAGAGGTTGATGTCCTCGATCGACAGACCGGCCTTGGCCAGCGCCTTCTCCGTCGCCGGGATCGGGCCGTAGCCCATGACCTCGGGCTCGACGCCCGCGAAGGCGTAGGAGACCAGGCGCATCTTCACCGGGAGGTTGTTCTCGCGGGCGAAGTCCTCGGACGCGAGGAGCGACGCGGTCGCACCGTCGTTGAGACCGGCGGCGTTGCCCGCGGTGACGCGGCCGTGCGTACGGAACGGCGTCTTCAGCCCGGCGAGGTTCTCCAGGGTCGTCCCCGGGCGCATCGGCTCGTCGGCGGTGACCAGGCCCCAGCCGGTCTCGCCGACGTCCGGGTTGGTGTTGCGCACGGAGATCGGGACCAGGTCCTGCTGGATCTTCCCGTTCGCGTACGCCTTCGCCGCCTTCTCCTGCGAGCGCACGGCGTACTCGTCGGCGCGCTGCTTGGTGATGGTGGGGTAGCGGTCGTGCAGGTTCTCGGCGGTCATGCCCATGAACAGGGCGGACTCGTCGACGAGCTTCTCCGACACGAAGCGCGGGTTCGGGTCGACGCCCTCGCCCATCGGGTGGCGGCCCATGTGCTCGACACCGCCGGCGATGACGGCGTCGTACGCGCCGAAGGCGATGGAGCCCGCGGTGCTGGTCACGGCGGTCAGCGCGCCGGCGCACATGCGGTCGATGGAGTAGCCGGGCACGGACTGCGGGAGGCCCGCGAGGATGCCGGCGGTGCGGCCGAGGGTCAGGCCCTGGTCGCCGATCTGCGTGGTCGCGGCGATGGCGACCTCGTCGATCTTCGCGGGGTCGAGGGCCGGGTTGCGGCGCAGCAGCTCCCTGATGGCCTTCACGACGAGATCGTCGGCGCGGGTCTCGTGGTAGATGCCCTTCGGGCCCGCCTTGCCGAACGGGGTGCGGACGCCGTCGACGAAGACGACGTCCCTGACGGTACGAGGCACGATGGCTCTCCTCCAGATGCGGGATGGCACTGCCGCGCGGCACGCACCCGGGATGCGGGAAACGCGCTGCGAATACCGTCATGCTACTTGCGGGTAACCGGGTCGTGTAGTCCCCCCGGCCGGAGCGGCGAAGGTCACACCCCGCGATCGAGGATCGAGCGCACCACGGGCCCCGCCGAAGCCGCCACGTCACGGACGAACCGCGCCCGTCCCACCCCGAACCTGCGCAGCGCCGAGCCGTGGTCGCAGGCGACGAGGAGTGCCGCGGTGAGCAGCAGCGCCCGCCACCCCACAAGCACCAGGCGCCCCACCGGGCGCGGCACCCGTGCGAACGCCTCGCGCAGCCGCTCGCAGTGGAACGGCACATGCCGCTCCTCGTCGGCGAGGATCGCCCCGGCCACCTGTGTCGTGAGCGCGTCGTCGGTGCCGTCGTGCAGCGCCCGGTAGTAACGCAGCGCCACGACCTCGGCGACCATCAGGACCAGGAGTTCGAGCCGCAGCCCGAGAAGCCGGCGCAGCCGGACGAAGACGGTGTCGCTCCAGTGCGACGCGAGCGGCGGCACCCCGCCGGCGCCGAGCAGCAGCCCGAGCAGCCGGGCGTGGTTCTGCTCCTCGGCCACGAACAGCCGCACGGCTCGCGCGTACGGGGCGTCGCCCGCCCCGTCGGCCTTCGCGATCAGATTCGCCCCGTCACCGCTCTCACCGATCTGGAAGCGCCGCACGCTCCGCCAGATCGCGGGATGCACCCGCGCGCCCCGCTCCCAGGCGGGTTCCCCTGCCGCGGCCCGGCGCTCCCGCTCGACCTCGAAATCCCGCACCCATGCCTCGTACCCCCTGGTGATCATGGGGTGAACTTAGACAGGCCCTCCCCGCAGATACGAGCGAGGAGGGCCCACCGGTACGAAACCGCGACGAACGAGAGGCGCCGTGCGGGGCCGGCCGGGTCAGGCGGTCTGCTTCAGCGCCTCGGCGAGCAGTGGCGTGACCTGCTCGACCTGCCAGGGCCGCGCCCCGTACCCGCGCAGCGCCTCGGCCACCGCCGCCTCGGAGCGGTCGCCCGGGGGCTCCCAGCACACGCGGCGGACCGTGTCCGGCGTGATCAGGTTCTCCTGCGGCATGTTCAGCGTCTCGGCCAGCGAGGAGACCGCGGCCCGCGCAGCGGAGAGCCGCGCCGCGGCGACCGGGTCCTTGTCGGCCCAGGCCCGCGGGGGAGGCGGTCCGGCGAGCGGCGCCCCGGGCTGCGGCAGCTCCGCGTCGGGCAGCTCCTTCGCCCGGTCCACCGCCGCCTGCCACTGCTCCAGCTGACGCCGTCCCGTGCGGTGCCCGAAACCGGGCAGCGCGGCCAGCGCGTGCACGTTCGCCGGCAGCGAGAGCGCCGCCTCGACGATCGCGCCGTCGCCGAGCACCTTGCCCGGCGACACGTCACGCCGCTGCGCGATCCGGTCCCGCGCGGTCCACAGCTCCCGCACGACGGCCATCTGGCGGCGCCGGCGCACCTTGTGCATCCCGGACGTGCGCCGCCACGGGTCCTTGCGGGGCGGCGCGGGCGGCGCCGAGGCGATGGCGTCGAACTCCTGGTGCGCCCAGTCGAGCTTGCCCTGCCGGTCGAGCTCCTTCTCCAGCGCGTCCCGAAGGTCCACGAGGAGCTCCACGTCGAGCGCGGCGTAGCGCAGCCACGGGTCGGGCAGGGGCCGCGTCGACCAGTCGACGGCGGAGTGGCCCTTCTCCAGGACGTAGCCGAGGACGTTCTCCACCATCGCGCCGAGCCCCACGCGCGGGAAACCGGCCAGGCGCCCGGCG
Source organism: Streptomyces sp. NPDC090032 (assembly GCF_044748025.1). Taxonomy (NCBI): domain Bacteria; kingdom Bacillati; phylum Actinomycetota; class Actinomycetes; order Kitasatosporales; family Streptomycetaceae; genus Streptomyces; species Streptomyces sp. NPDC090032. The sequence goes on from NZ_JBIVFF010000001.1 coordinate 26,843, forward strand.
AGCTCGGTGTCGAAGAGGCGGCTGGGGACCATCCCTATCTCGCGCAGACACGGAAGATCCTGCGTCGCGGCGTGCAGCACCCACTCGGCGTCGGCGATCGCGTCGCCGAGCGCGGACAGGTCGGGGCACGCGACGGGGTCGATGAGCGCGGAGCCCGCGCCCTCACGGCGCAGCTGCACCAGGTAGGCGCGCTGCCCGTAGCGGTAGCCGGAGGCACGCTCGGCGTCGACGGCCACGGGCCCGGTGCCCGCGGCGAAGGCCGCGACCACCTCGGCCAGGGAGGCCTCGTCGGCGATCACCGGCGGGATGCCCTCGCGCGGCTCGAGCAGGGGGATCGGCACCTCCGCAACTGAGCCGCCGTCGTCCGGGGGTGCGCCCCCGGTGGTTCGCAGTGAAGCGTCTGCTGCGGTCTCTTGGGCGTCGGTCACCTGTCAAGGGTATCTGTACGTACGTGTGCCTGACCTGCGTGTTCTGGCCATTGGTCAACTGACCTGCGAAAACGCGTGTCGACAGGGCTAGGTGCGGCTGGGAGGGTTCTCGCACCAGAGTGCCCGAAATATGCATGTCAGTCCCAATAATCCATGCTTGATCTACAGGCATGGGGAGGCCCTCGTGTCGAGGCTTGCGCCGTGAGGTGCACGACAAAGGGTCCGCCAGTGAGCTGACGGACCCTCATGAACGATCGACGGCGCGTGCGGCGAGTCCTAAGGCCGGGAGGCCATGTGAACGTCTGAGCAGCCGCGCAGTGTCGCCTCGTGGTCGGCGAAGGCCTTGAGTGCCGATGCGGCGAAGTGGGCGGAGTAGCGAGCGACGGGGTAGGTGTCGGTGTCCCTGTCGTACAGGTGGTACAGCACGAACACTGCGGGCTGTGCGGACCTGGGGCACCTGGCGGTGGCCCAGGCGTATTCCTTGTCGCTGTAGGTGGGGCCGCGGCCCTTCTTGAGGTTGTCGCCCTCGCTCGTGAGGAAGTCCTTGGCGGCGCCGCCGTAGTAGGCGTACAGGCCGTATCCGGGCTTCTTCTCCGGTGTCGCCAGATAGCAGTTCACTTGTGGTGTCTGCGCGTCCGCGGGGTACTCCATGACCTCGGGTACACCGTTCCCTGCGGCCGTCGGGGCAAGCCCCCGCAATGGGGCGCAGGAACCTTGCGCCTGCTTCAAGGGTTTCGCCGTATCAGGCGTGCCGAGCCGGGAGGGGGGCAGGCTGGTGAGCCGCTCGCCGGCCTTCACCTGGCACCCGTGCTTCTCAGCTGCCTTCCGAGCCGTCTCGGTGGTCACCCGGCCGAGCCCGGCCAATGTGGCGCTGTTCGTCTCCCCGCGCAGGTCACCGTATGCGACAAGAGCCTTGTTCTTCTGGTTCTGGCAGTCGAGCGCGACCATGACCTGCCAGCCGCCCTGGTACCTGGCGATGCCGGACCAGCCGTGGCCGAGGGGCACCGCCTGCCCCCTCACGCCGTTGTAGTCCTCGTTGTACCAGGAGAGGTCGGCGGAGGGGGGCGCCGCAGTGCTCCAGCGCAGCTTCACGTCCAGGGAACTGCGCTGTGGTCCGGTCTCTGCGTTGCGGACACTGCAGGAAGCCAGGTATTCACTGTCTCCCTCGGAGCCGGCGCTCAGGTGCGACGAGTGCAGAGCTGCGCGAAGTCCGCCCTGGGCCAGGGTGCCGTCACAGGCGTGGTCGAGCGATCGGTCGTCCTTCCACTGGTCGAACGTGCCGGTGCTGTACAGCACGAAGGCCACGATCCCGAGAGTCAGAACGAGTGCCGGCGCGCACCACCTTGTGCGTATACGTCGGAGCCTGGACTTGGTTCGCATCGTGCTCATTCTGTCGGGTGCCATTTTCTCCGGGCGTCAACGGTCGGCTCGAAGGGTGTCGAGCGTACGGTTGCGGCCCAAGTCGTACTGGTCCTGCCCCGCGTGGACGAAGGACTTCGTCCAGTCGCTGTCGATGCCGTGACCGCGGCTGTCGGCCCATGCCCTGACCATGTGATCCACGTCGTGCAGCCCGGCGTCGTAGGTCTTGGCGTTCTTCTCGGTGGCCTCGACGTTCGCCTCGGCGGTGTGTTCCTTGTTGGACTCGTAGGCCCACACGTCGATCGCCTTCGAGGCGAGGTCTCCCGCCGGGGCGAGATCGGCTACGGGATTGAACATCAGTGCTGTGCTGAAACCCGTGCCGATCCCATGGTTGAAGTCGGCGGCCCACTGCGTCTTGTCGAACCGTTCGTCGAAGATGACGTCCGACCGGATGCCGTCGTAGGCGCCCATGGCGCGTGAGGACTCGACGACGCGGTTCTGGATCGTCCTGTCGCCGGCGTCCTGAGGGATATCCGCCAGGACGTGGTGCGAATACTGCTGCTCAGCCCCGTAGAGGTGGCCGAAGGCTTCCCCGTCGTCGGCGATGCCCCTCATCACGGCGGCGAGGCGCTGGTGCCCCACAGCCATGTGCGCCCCGTCCTTGTCACTCCAGACCTCGCCGGTGCTGTCCCAGTCGATGTCGTACTTCGAGTCCGAGGCGGCGTAGATCTCGTGCGTGTCGGGCGTGTACGACGTCAGGACGTGCGCCAGCGGTGTGGACAGGTTCTTCGGCAGGTGGTCCGCCGCCTTGTCCGAGTACAGGGTGTTGATGGTGTCCTGCAGGATGCGGGCCTGCGGCTCGCTGTGCTGTCCGACCGCGTGGTAGGCGCCCGGCGCCTCCCCGGTCGTGGCGGCCTCCAGGGCGGCGCCGAAGCCCTTGCGCACGTCGCCGTCCTCCTCCATGACCGGCAAGCCCGTCGTGGTGCCGCCGGGCGGAGTCGCGTAGTGGTCGACGACCGTGTCCCAATCGCGCCCGTGCAGCAGGTACTTGAGGTTGTCGTTGTGCGCCGGGTCCAGGTATTCGGTGCTGGTCTTCGGGTCCTCGGACATGATGCCGAGGACGCCGTCGAGCGGGTCGTTGGCGAACCAGCCCCGGTCCTTGCCGCTGAAATCGTCCCGCAGGGCCCAGATGGATTCCAGGTTCCCCTTGGCGAAGTGCGACTCCTCGGCCTTGCGGACGTCGTCGGCGGTGTCCTCGAGGAACTGCCCGGAATAGCCGTGTCCCTGCTGCATCAGCGTGACCAGGCTCTGGTAGCCGCGGACCTTCTCGTTGGGAATCGGGCTGAGGCCGTCCACCTTGAACTCCTCGACCCCCACCTTCTGCATGTCCGCACGAAAGTGCTTGTAGAAGTCGGAGTTCGGGTCGCGGGTCGCGGTGGCCAGCGTGGTCGCGAGGCCGTTCTCGAGGTCCTTGTACCGGCCGGCGTTCTTCTTGTCGTCGTAGTGGCCGAGACTTTCGAGGTCGTTGGACAGTTTCAGCGTTCCCCGCGCTCCGAGGTCGTCCAGGAGGGTCTGGCTGAACGCCTTGTCGTGGGAGTTGTCGTGGAAGAGCCGCTGCAGTTCCTGGTAGTCGCGCGCGGAGGCCTTGCCGGAATTGATGCGCGTCGCGATGTCCTCGGCCTCGACAGCCTCGTACTTCTCTATGTCGCCCTGCGCCTTGCCGTTGAAGCCGTTCAGCGTGCCGTCGGAGGTGTCGGAGTCGATCACGACGGCCGTGAAGGCGACCTCGACGCCCTTGTCCGCGTCGTCCACGTTCTGCACGCACTGATCGATGCGCTGCTGCCAGGAGTTGACGGCCGTGCGGACGCTCGTCTGGTAGTCGGGATCGTGGGCCAGCGCCTGGTGCTCGCTCTGGGTGAGCTTGCTGTAGTCGTACGTGACGACGCCCTGGTCGGACACCTTCATGTCCTTCGCCACGGCTTCGTCCCGGGCGGTCTCCAGCTTCTTGCGAAGGTCCACGAACTGCGTGTGCGCGTCACGGAGGAGTGAGGCGATCGCCTTGGCCTCGACCTGGGCGTTCTGGAATTCCTTGAGCGTGATGTCGAAGCGCCGATTGGCGGCGTCCGCACTCAGTCCTGTCCACGTCCGGCCCATGGATATGCCGTGCACATCCCGCTGGTACGCGGTCTCCTGCTTGTGGTACTTCTCCGCCATGCCGTCCCAGCGTTCGGCAGCGGTGGTGAGCGTGGACAGGTCGGTCGTCATTATCTCGTGGTAAGTCGGCATGGGTCCCCGTTGAGTGCGAAGGCGTACGAGCGGACTGTCTGTCAGGGATGCGGTGGCGGTGAGTATGTGTCGAGCACCGACACGTTGCGCACCCCGGAGAGCACTCCGAAGTCCGTCCCGGTCAGCAACGTGTTGCTGCTCTGCAGTGCCCCCTTCTCCGAGGACAGACGGTTCATGAGGTTCGTGGCCTGTTCGCCCCACGTCTTGTGCGCTTTGCTCACGGCGCCCGAAGTGAGCCACCCGTGCCCGTCCTTGGGCCCGAACGCCTTCACCGCACTGCCCGTCTCCTCGTCCGCCCAGGCGCCCGCCTGCTTGGTTTCGGGCTCGATATGCTCCTGAAGGGCCTTCGCTGCGGCCTTCTTCTCGGCCGGTGACGACGCCAGGTCTTTCTGGCCGCCGGAAATACCAGGAGGACCGGCCGAGCCACTGGGGTCGGTTGGTATCTGGTTGAGTCGCATCTGTGTCGACTCGTGTCCTGCCGATTCCATTGCTTGCTGCTCTCCCCCGTGCGCGTTGGACCCTAAGTGCTGGTGCGCATACGAAATTGGCTGAATGGGTTGCGTTAGGCGTACGAGGGTGCCGGGTTCCGGCGGCGGCCACGCAGGACGACAACTGCCGCGTCGGGCAGTACGACTACGCCGATTCCCGGGCTCACCCGGAGTCCGAAGTCGCTGCCCTGTGCCCTCGCTGCGGCGGTGTGGCCCGGCTTCTGTGCATCATCGGCCAACGTCTCGCACTCGACGGCCATTTGTTGCCCGAAGGCGGCACTGCCCGCGAACGGCAACGGGCCCGCCACCGCTCCAGCAGCAGCCCCGCCCCACTCGTGTGAGACGAACCGATCGGCGCTGTCCGCCGCCACTGTGACCTCCCCGTACAGCACACCCCGTGGGAATCACCCTAGTTACAGGTGGCGACAGGCGAAACCCCAGCTGCCCCAGATGCAACAGGAAGGGACGGTGTTCCCTCTGTGTACGTACAGCGCCCGTCGACGGAACGTTCCGTCGACGGGCGCTGTACGTACGTAAACCGGTCAGGGTCAGTGGATGATGCCGGTGCGCAGAGCCACCGCCACCATTCCGGCGCGGTCGCCCGTGCCGAGCTTGCGCGCGATGCGGGCGAGGTGGCTCTTGACGGTCAGCGCGGACAGGCCCATCGAGACGCCGATGGCCTTGTTCGACTGGCCCTCGGCGACGAGCCGGAGCACCTCGACCTCACGGCCTGACAGTTCGCGGTAGCCGCCCGGGTGGCTCGGGGCACCCGGGGGGCGGCGGTGCATACGGGCCGCGGCTGACCCGATGGGGGCGGCGCCGGGGCGGGAGGGGAGCCCGACGTTGGTACGGGTGCCGGTGACGACGTAGCCCTTGACTCCGCCCGCGAGGGCGTTGCGTACGGCACCGATGTCGTCGGCGGCGGAGAGGGCGAGCCCGTTGGGCCAGCCCGCGGCACGGGTTTCGGACAGAAGGGTCAGGCCGGAGCCGTCGGGAAGGTGGACGTCGGCGACGCAGATGTCGCGGGGGTTGCCGATGCGGGGACGAGCCTCCGCGACGGACGAGGCCTCGATGACGTCACGTACACCGAGCGCCCACAGGTGGCGGGTGACGGTGGAACGGACGCGGGGGTCGGCCACGACCACCATGGCGGTCGGCTTGTTCGGGCGGTAGGCGACCAGGCTTGCGGGCTGCTCGAGGAGAACGGACACCAGGCCTCCTGGGGTGCGGGACGGGACCGGCTCGGGGATGAAGCCGGGGCGAACCGTGCTTTCAAGGTCACAGACCTCTTCGGCAGTAAACCCGCCCGCCTTTAGAGAAAGATCACGATTTAGTGAGTAACAATTCGTGCAATTCGGACACGCGATCGATCATCCGAAGATCGAACCGAATCACAACGGGACCGGAACTCTTCGAGGTCCGATCCCGATTCACCCGATCCGGGCAGTCCCTGCCCCGCATCACCGGCGACGAAAGTCCGAAAGTCGCCTGCCGATGGCTGTTCTTCACGCCCGTCAGGCCTTCTGTCACGCCGTGACGTCCTTCTCTGTGTCCTCTGTGTCCTCTGCGTCCTTCTCTGCGGCCGTTCAGGACTCCTGTACCGCCGCAGGCAGGACTCTGCACCGCTGTCAGGACTTCTGCGGCCCCCGGCGCTGAGGCAGCGTCACCACGGACGCGTCCCCGGGGCCGGCCGGCGGCAGGCCCGCGATCTGGCTGAGCAGATCGCACCAGGCCGCCAGGTGCGAGGCCGTGTCCGGCACCCCGCCGAGCCCCTCACGCGGTGTCCACGAGGCCCGGATCTCGATCTGCGACGCCGGTGGACGCTCCCCGAGCCCGCCGAAGTAGTGCGAACTCGCCCGCGTCACCGTGCCGCTCGGCTCCCCGTACGAGAGACCCCGCCCCTGGAGCGCGCCCGTCAGCCACGACCAGCAGACCTCGGGGAGCAGCGGGTCCGCCGCCATCTCCGGCTCCAGCTCCGCCCGCACCAGCGTCACCAGGCGGAACGTCCCGTGCCAGGCGTCGTGCCCCGCCGGGTCGTGCAGCAGGACGAGGCGGCCGTCCGCGAGGTCGTCGTCGCCGTCCACCACCGCGGCCTCAAGGGCGTACGCGTGGGGCGCGAGGCGCTGGGGCGGCCTGGTCGGGTCCACCTCGATCTCCGGGCGCAGTCGCGCTCCACGCAAGGCGTCGACCGCCGCGCGGAACTGCGGTGGTGCCGAGTCCACCGGATCCTTCGTCTTGCGCCCCTCCCGCTCCGCTTCACTCATTCCCTCAGCGTCGTCCGACAGTCTTCCCTCAGCCGCAGCCATGCGGGGAAGGTTAAGGGGAACGCGGCCTTCGCGCAGGGAGAGACACCCGGCACCCCCACCTCGATGTCCCCGCGCCCGGCGGGGTCCGCGCCCGTGCGAGACTTTCCGACGTGAGTGCCAACCTCCGCCCCACGGGCCAGCAGCCGACAGCGACGTACGAATCCGCCTTCCTCAAGGCGTGCCGGCGTGAGCCGGTGCCGCACACCCCGGTGTGGTTCATGCGGCAGGCCGGTCGCTCGCTGCCCGAGTACCTCAAGGTGCGCGAGGGCATTCCGATGCTCGAGTCCTGCATGATGCCCGAGCTCGTCGCCGAGATCACGATGCAGCCGGTACGCCGCCACCACGTCGACGCGGCCATCTACTTCAGCGACATCGTCGTGCCGCTCAAGGCCATCGGTATCGACCTCGACATCAAGCCGGGCGTCGGTCCCGTCGTCGAGCAGCCGATCCGCTCGCGCGCCGACCTCGCGCGGCTGCGCGACCTCACGCCCGAGGACGTCTGGTACGTCACCGAGGCGATCGGTCTGCTGACGGCCGAGCTCGGCTCCACCCCGCTCATCGGTTTCGCGGGCGCGCCCTTCACCCTCGCGAGCTACCTCGTGGAGGGCGGCCCGTCCAAGAACCACGAGCACACCAAGGCGCTCATGTACGGCGACCCGCAGCTGTGGGCCGACCTGCTCGACCGCCTCGCCGAGATCACCTCCGCGTTCCTGAAGGTGCAGATCGAGGCGGGCGCCTCCGCCGTCCAGCTCTTCGACTCGTGGGTCGGCGCACTGGCCCCCGCCGACTACCGGCGCTCCGTGATGCCCGCGTCGTCCAAGGTGTTCAAGGCCGTCGAGGAGTACGGCGTGCCGCGCATCCACTTCGGTGTCGGCACCGGAGAGCTCCTCGGTCTGATGGGCGAGGCCGGCGCCGACGTGGTCGGCGTCGACTGGCGCGTCCCGCTCGACGAGGCCGCGCGCCGCGTCGGCCCCGGCAAGGCGCTCCAGGGCAACATCGACCCGGCCGTCCTCTTCTCCACGACGGAGGCGGTGGAGGCCAAGGCGCGCGAGGTGCTCGACGCGGCGGCGGACCTGGAGGGCCACGTCTTCAACCTCGGCCACGGCGTGCCGCCCACCACCGACCCGGACTCCCTGACGCGCCTCGTGGAGTACGTCCACACGCAGACCGCCCACTAGGGAAAGCGGGGGCGGGATCCTTCCCGCCCCCGTCACACGGCCCCCACATCCGGCCCGGACAGGCCCTAGCCCCTGCGGACCGCCGCGCTCGACTTGCGGGCCGCCACCAGGATCGGGTCCCACACCGGTGAGAACGGTGGTGCGTAGCCGAGGTCGAGGGCCGTCATCTCGTCCACCGTCATGCCTGCGGTCAGCGCGACCGCCGCGATGTCGACCCGCTTCGCGGCGCCCTCGAGGCCGACGATCTGAACGCCGAGCAGGCGGCCCGTGCGGCGCTCGGCGATCATCTTCACCGTCATCGGGGCCGCGCCCGGGTAGTAGCCCGCGCGGCTCGTCGACTCGATCGTCGCGGACACGAACTGCAGGCCGGCCCGCCGCGCGTCCTTCTCGCGCAGGCCCGTGCGAGCGATCTCCAGGTCGCACACCTTGCTCACGGCCGTCCCGACGACGCCCGGGAACGTCGCGTAACCGCCGCCCGCGTTCCTGCCGATGACCTGCCCGTGCTTGTTCGCGTGCGTGCCGAGCGCGATGTGGCGCTCGCGCCCCGAGACCAGGTCGAGGACCTCCACGCAGTCGCCGCCCGCCCAGATGTTCTCGTGACCGCGCACGCGCATCGCGAGATCGGTGAGGAGCCCGCCGTGCTCGCCCAGGGGGAGCCCGGCGGCGCGTGCGAGCGAGGTCTCCGGGCGTACGCCGATGCCGAGGACGACGACGTCCGCCGGATACTCGTCGGTGGTCGTCGCCACCGCCCGCGCCCGCCCGTCGTCGCCCGTGAGGATCTTGGTGACCTCGGCGTCGTCAACCATGGTGATGCCCATGCCGGTCATCGACTCGTGCACCAGGCGGCCCATGTCGGGGTCGAGCGTCGACATCGGTTCCGGCCCGCGGTTGACGACCGTGACCTCGTACCCGCGGCGGATCAGCGCCTCCGCCATCTCGACGCCGATGTAGCCCGCGCCGACGACGACGGCCCGCCGCCCCTGCGTCGCGGCGAGCGTGTCGAGCAGGGCCTGGCCGTCGTCGAGGGTCTGCACGCCGTGCACGCCCGGCGCGTCGATCCCGGGAATCCGCGGCCGCACGGGCCGGGCCCCCGTGGCGATCACGAGTTTGTCGTACGACGTCCAGGCCTCCGTCCCCGTGTCGAGCGCGCGTGATCTCACCCGCCCGCCCTCGACGTCGAGTTCGGTCACCTCCGTGCGCATCCGCAGGTCGATGGACCGCTCCCGGTGCTCCTCGGGCGTGCGCGCGATCAGTTCGTCGCGCCCATCCACCTCGCCACCGACCCAGTACGGGATGCCGCACGCCGAGTACGAGGAGAAGTGCCCCCGCTCGAAGGCCACGATCTCCAGCTCGTCGGGGCCGCGCATCCTGCGGGCCTGCGACGCGGCGGACATGCCCGCCGCGTCGCCGCCGATGACCACCAGTCGCTCACGTGTAGGGCTCATGCGCACCAAACTACGGGGGCGCCCCGGTCATTCCTGCTCGTCGCGCTCCGCCTGCCGCGGGTGGGCCGGCAGCGGGCCGAGTGCCGTCGGCAACGGCTGTGAGGCGGCGGCCCGGCGCGGCAGCCGCGGACGCACCAGACGCAGCCACAGGAAGACCAGCAGGCCGCCCACCACGGCGAACGGCAGCACCGCGCCGACGGCCACCGCGACCCAGCGCAGCATCGTCACGAACGCGCCCCAGCCGCCCGCGACCGCGTCCGTGAATCCGGGGTCGTCGTCCTTGTGCCCCGCCGGTTTCACCGGGGTCTCGGTCAGCGCCAGCGTGATCGTCGCGAGGCTCGTCCGGTCCTTGAGGGACGCCTGCTGCGCGAGCAGGGCCTCCAGATCGGACTCGCGGGAGCTCAATTCCCCTTCCAGGGCGACGACATCGCTCAGCTTCGTCGCCTTGTCCATCAGCTCACGCACGCGCGCCACGCTCGCCCGCTGCGACTTGACACGGCTCTCGACGTCCACGACCTGGTCGGTGACGTCCTGCGCCTTCTCGTTCCGGTCGATGAGGCGGCCCGCGCCCGAGAGGTCCGCGAGGACCTGCTCGTAGCGCTCCTGCGGCACGCGCAGGACGACGCGGGAACGCTCATGTCCCCGGCCGTCGCGGTCGGTCGACTCGTTGCCGACGATGCCACCCGCGTCCTCGGCCGCCGTGCGTGCCTTGGCGAGCGCCTGCGGGACGTCCTTGACCTGCACGGTGAGCGTCGCCGTGCGGATGATGTGGACGCCGGTCAGCTTGGGCGGCTCGCGCCGGGACGACTTCGCGTCCGACTGCGCTCCGCCCGCCTCCTTCGCGGAGCCCTGGTCCGCGGCGGCCGCCTCACCGCCCGCGGCCTTGGCGGAGTCGCCGCTGTCCGAGGCGCCGGCGCTGCACCCCGTCAGCGCCAGCGCCGCCACGAGCAGGACGGCGCCGGCCGCCCGCATCCCGCCGCGCCCCGGCCGCTTCCCTGTGGTGCTGGTGCTGGTGCTGGTGCCTGATATCCGCATGGACGTACCCCCGGAGGTTGAGTGGACGGCCGGGCCCAAGGACAGGCCCCGGCCGCCTCCTTTGACGGCCGGCGGACCCTTTCGGTGGTTGCCGAGCGGTCCCGATGCGGTCACGGTCGGGACTCGCCGGTCTGAGACAGTGGGGGCATGCGCGAAGCGGACACAGGCACGGGAACCGGAACGGGACAGGCCCCCAAGGCGGTCGTGATCGGCGGTGGCATCGCTGGGCTCGCCGCGGCCCACCGGCTGCTCGCGGCGGGCGCGCAGGTCACCGTTCTGGAGGCGTCGGGCCGCCTCGGCGGCAAGTTGCGCGCCGGTGAGATCGCGGGCGTACGGGTCGACCTCGGCGCCGAGTCGATGCTCGCCCGGCGCCCCGAGGCCGTGGACCTCGCCCGCGAGGTCGGGCTCGGAGACCGGCTCCAGCCGCCGGGCACGGCGACGGCCTGGCTCTGGACCAGGGGCGCGCTGCGCCCGATGCCCAAGGGCCATGTGATGGGCGTCCCCGGCACCGCCGCCGCACTCTCCGGAGTCCTGTCCGACGAGGGCCTGGCCCGCATCGAGCAGGACCGCGACCTGCCCGCCACGGAGTTCGGCGACGACGTCGCCGTCGGCGCGTACGTCGCCGAGCGCCTCGGCCGCGAGGTCGTCGACCGGCTCGTGGAGCCGCTGCTCGGCGGCGTCTACGCGGGCGACGCGTACCGCATCTCGATGCGCAGCGCCGTCCCCCAGCTCTTCGAGGCGGCCCGCGCCCACCGCTCCCTGACCGAGGCCGTCCGCGCCATCCAGGAGCGCGCGGCGCGGAACCAGCAGACCGGCCCCGTCTTCATGGGCATCGAGGGCGGCATCGGACAGCTCCCGCTCGCCGTCGCCGAGTCGGTGCGCGCGCGGGGCGGCGAGATCCTTCTCGACAGCCCGGCCCACGGCCTGCGCCGCACCCCCGACGGCTGGGAGGTCCGCGTCGACGACCACGTCATCGAGGCCGACGCCGTCGTCCTCGCCGTGCCCGCGCAGCAGGCCGCCCGGCTCCTCGACACCGAGTCCCCGGCCGCGGCGGCGGAGCTGCGCACCGTCGAGTACGCGTCGATGGCCCTGATCACCCTCGCGTTCCGGCGAGACGAGGCGCAGTTGCCCGAGGGCTCCGGTTTCCTCGTGCCGCCGGTCGACGGCCACACGATCAAGGCGTCCACGTTCGCCTCGAACAAGTGGGGGTGGGTCGCCGCCGAGGACCCGGGCCTGGTCGTCGTACGCACCTCCGTGGGCCGCTACCAGGACGAGAAGGACCTCGCGCGCGACGACGACGGGCTCGTCGAGGTGTCGCGCCACGATCTGCGGGAGGCCACCGGCCTGCGCGCCACGCCCGTCGCGACTCGCGTCACGCGCTGGCACGAGGGCCTGCCCCAGTACCCCGTCGGCCACCACGCGCGCGTGGCCCGCATCCGCGGCCACGTCGCCGAGGTCCCCGGGCTCGCCGTGTGCGGAGCGGCGTACGACGGCGTCGGCATCCCGGCCTGCATCGCGAGCGCCTACGCGGCCGTCGACCAGCTGGACGGTGACCTGACGGGCGTGGAGGAGCTCACCGCGTACCCGGTGCAGAGTCTGCACGGCGGCGCGGGAGAATAGCCTCATGAGTGACGACGCCCCCGCCAAGATCCCGAACGCAGGCAAGAAGGCCAAGGACCTCAATGAGGTCATTCGCTACACCCTGTGGTCCGTCTTCAAGCTCCGAGACGTCCTCCCCGAGGACCGGGCCGGCTACGCCGACGAGGTCCAGGAGCTGTTCGACCAGCTCGCCGCGAAGGACGTGACGGTCCGCGGCACGTACGACGTGTCGGGCCTGCGCGCCGACGCGGACGTCATGATCTGGTGGCACGCGGAGACCGCGGACCAGCTCCAGGAGGCGTACAACCTCTTCCGCCGTACGAAGCTGGGCCGCGCCCTCGAGCCGGTCTGGTCGAACATGGCGCTGCACCGTCCCGCCGAGTTCAACCGCTCGCACATCCCGGCCTTCCTCGCCGACGAGACGCCCCGCAATTACGTGAGCGTCTACCCGTTCGTGCGCTCCTACGACTGGTACCTGCTGCCCGACGAGGACCGCCGCCGGATGCTCGCGGACCACGGCAAGATGGCCCGCGGCTACCCGGACGTCCGCGCCAACACGGTCGCCTCGTTCTCGCTGGGCGACTACGAGTGGCTCCTGGCCTTCGAGGCCGACGAGCTGCACCGCATCGTCGACCTGATGCGTCACCTGCGCGCCTCCGAGGCCCGTATGCACGTCCGCGAAGAGGTCCCGTTCTACACGGGCCGCCGCAAGAGCGTCGCCGAACTGGTCGCCGGTCTCGCGTAGTTCGCACGCGGTTCGTACGCGAAGGGGCCGACCGGTTCGACGACCGGTCGGCCCCTTCGCGTGTGCCCGCCGTCAGTCCACGGCGAGCGGCACCGGTTCGGGGTGCGGGGCGCAGGACGCGGCGCGCGTCAGCGGGATCCGGCCTTCCAGCAGATACGCGTCGAGGTGGCTGTTGACGCACTTGTTGGCGCCGGCGGCGATGCCGTGGGTGCCCGCGCCGCGCTCCGTGACCAGGACCGCCCCCGGAAGCCTGCGCCACAGCTCACGGGCACCCTCGTACGGGGTGGCCGCGTCCCGCTCGGCGGCCAGGATCAGCGTCGCGGGCAGCGCGCCGGGCGCGGTCCGTACGTCGACGGGCTGCTGGCGGGGGGCGGGCCAGTACGCGCAGGGCAGGTTCATCCAGGCGTTGTCCCACGTCTCGAACGGGGCGCGGCGCGCGAGCTGCGTGTTGTCGCGGTCCCAGACGCGGAAGTCGGTGGGCCACGCCGAGTCGTTGCACTCGACGGCCGTGTAGACGGCGGCGCTGTTCTCGTTCTCGGCGGCCGCCGCGGTCTGCGGCGCGGCCTGCTCGGCGAGCGGCTTCGGATTGCCCTTCAGGTACTCCGACAGGGCGGACGCCCGCATCGCCCAGAAGTCGTCGTAGTACCCGGCCTTGAGGTACGCGGCCTGGAGCTGGCCGGGCCCGACGGTGCCGCCCGCCGGCTCGGTCGCGAGCCGCGCCCTGACCTTCTCGTAGCTCTCCTGCACGTCGGCGGCGTTCGCGCCCAGGTGGTACGTCTTGTCGTGCTTGGCCACCCAGCGCCGGAAGTCCGCCCAGCGCCGCTCGAAGGCCACCGACTGCACGAGGTTGTTGTCGTACCAGATCTGCTTCGGGTCGGGGTTGACGGCCGAGTCGAAGACCATGCGGCGCACATGCGAGGGGAAGAGCGTCGCGTACACGGCCCCGAAGTACGTGCCGTACGACGACCCCATGAAGTTCAGCTTCCGCTCGCCGAGCCCGGCGCGCAGCACGTCCAGGTCGCGGGCGTTGTTGAGCGTCGTGTAGTGCCGCAGCGCGCTCCCGGCGTTCTTCGCGCAGCCCTGGGCGTACGCCTTGGCCTGCGCGATCCGCTCCAGCTTGTACGAGGCGGAGGGGTGCGTCGGCGCCTGGGTGGGGGCCGTCGCGAACCGCTTCGGCTCTTCGCAGGACAGCGGGGCCGAGCGGCCGACGCCGCGTGGTGCGTAGCCGACGAGGTCGTACGCCGAGGCGATGCGCTTCCACTCCGGCATCAGCCCGACGAGCGGGAAGTACATGCCGGACGCGCCGGGGCCGCCGGGGTTGAAGACGAAGGCGCCCTGCCTGCGAACCGGGCTGCCGCCCGTCCGCGCCGTCCTACCGGTGGCCTTCACGCGGCTGACGGTGAGCTTGATCTGCTTGCCGTCGGGGTGGGCGTAGTCGAGGGGGACGGACACCGTGCCGCACTTGACGTAGTCCGGGAGGGACTCGGCGGCGGCGCAGGTGCCGAAGGTGATACGGGAGGCCGCGGCGCGTGCGGCAGCCACGGCCGTGCCGCGCAGTTCGGCCGTACCGGGCGGGCCCTGGGTGTCGGCGCGGCCCGGGGCGGCGACGAGGGCGGTCAGGACCAGGGATCCGGCGGCCGCGTAGACGGCGGGGGCTGCTCTCATCGCTCTTGTGGGTCCCTTTCGTCCGGCCCTCGTGCGGCCGTCTCGCGCGGCTTTTCGGGGCTGTCACCCGCCTGCCGGGAGCAGACGTGAACAAAGGGGATACTTCGTGCGGCAGTTGACGAAGTAAAGCACCGGCCTGCCGGTGTCGGCTCAATGACCCCGTTGCGCCGTTCCGAAGGCCGAGCGCAGCGCGGGGTCGGATACTGCGCGGACACCGTGCACGGCGACGGCGGTCAGCAGGGCGGTCTCCCCGACCCCGTCGCGTACGGCCTTCGGCAGCGCGCCGATCAGCCGCTGCCCGGTGGGGGAGGCCCAGCGCGTGTAGGGGTGGACCTCGAAGCGGGCGATCGCCAGACAGGACAGCGTGAGGACGAGAGGCAGTGCGAACCACGCGGCGACCAGCACGCCGTCGCCCGGTTCCCCGCCCGGCATCGTGAGCGACACGGCGGCCAGGGCCACGACGGCGAGCGCGGCGGCCCGCACCTGACGGACGGCGGCCGCGACCCCGCCACGCGCCCCGTCAGGAACGGCGAGGCCCGCCGCGACGAGCCGGTCGGCCAGCGCCCGCACCGCGTCCGCGGCCGCCGTAGCCCGGCGTACCGCCCCTATCCGCGACTGCCCGTCCGGCCCGATGGCACCTATCACCGAGCGCTCGATGTCGTCACCGCCGACGGGGTCGACCACGGTGGCCCAGCCGGTGTGCGCGAGCAGCAGCCGACGGCTGCGCGCCATCGAGACGAGGGTCAGATCGGCGACCCGGAGGGGGCCGCCCGACAGGAACGCGGCCTCGTACAGCGTCAGTTCGTGCGCGCCGTCGCCGGCCGACTCGCTGTGCGCGGCGTACACCGCGGCGAGGCAGAGACGCGCGCAGGACAGGAAGGCCGCGGAGCAGGCCATGAGCAGGAACAGAAGCCAGAACATGGCGTTTTTCTATGTCACGTGTTCGAGCGGCGCCACGGCTTGTTCACCATATGGACAGAGCGTTGTCGGTATGTGACGTTCCGTTTGTTGTGCCTGGTCACGCCGCCCGGCCGTGTCAGGGCTTGGGCCGGGAGGCCGCCGGGGGCAGTGAGAAGGAGGGGGACGGGGAGAGCGGTGTCGCGGGCGCGGGGGACGCGACCGGACCGGGCGGGGCGGGGGCGCGGGTCTGAGGCGGCGTGCTCGCGCCCGCGGCGTCCCGCGCGAGCGCGTCGAAGTCGACCAGGCCCGTGGACTCCAGGATCTTGATGTGGTCGAGCACGGTCTTGTTCGCGTCGTCCGCCAGGTCGCGTACGAGCGAGTTGCGTGTCGTCGCGCGGACCTGGGCGACCAGCGAGAAGACCTTCCCGTGGGCCCGGCGCAGGATGTTGGCGAACTTCCGCTCGTAGTCGTCGCCGTGCGCCGCGCTCAGCTCGGACAGCCAGTGCCGCTGCTGGCTGTTCGGCTGGTTGGGGAGTTCGAGGCCGAGCCGCGCGGCGACCTCGCGCACGCGCGCGTCCAGGAAGGTGTGCCCCTCGACGAGGTGCTCACCCGCGGTCCGCACCGCCGTGCTCGTCCCTCTCGCCTCGGCCTGCTGGCCCGCGGGCAGCTCCCACAGGCCCGCGAGCCGCACCTTCGTCACGAACTCGCGGTCCAGGGCCGACAGGGGTCCGTATCTGGTCGACTCGGTCCCCTCGTCGAGCAGGTCCACGCCCGTGCCGGAGCGGTCGGCGTACGACCAGACCGGGAACACGAGAGCGGCGAGCGTGGTGACGAGCCCGGCGACGATGAGTCCGGTGCCGTTGACGAATCGGGTGCGCATGATGCCTCCTGGTGCGGCACCGCACGCTAGTCCGCCGCACGGACGCGGGCTCGGGTAACCCCGGGAATACGCCAACTGCGGTACGAGGGTGGGCGGTTGGCACTCAGGCCGACCGGAGAGCCGGACGCCGCCGGTGCATGGCGGAGCGCGCCGCGCGCACCAGGCGCGCCCCCGGGTGCGCGGCCGGCGGGGTCGGCCCCGACCGCTCCCGCCACCACAGCTCCAGCTCCCGCCGCGCCCCGGTGCCCCCGGGCTCGCCGGAGTCGAGCACGTGCTCGGCGAAGTCGAGGGCGTCCCGGCGGTAGCCGCCCGTCATGGGCCGGCACTGCGCGTACGACAGGAACGCCGGGCGGTACGCGGCCGCGCCGAGGATCTCCGGCAGTTCGGGTGCGACCTTCGCCACGACGTCCGCCCGCTTGGCGCACAGCGCCCGGCTCTGGACCCCGAGCCGCGCCCGGTCGAACCCCTCCGGCGCGGGCGTCCCCGCGACGAGGGCGGACAGGAGCGCGGCCTGCGCGAGGGCGAGCCGCTGCCGGGCCGGGTCGGTGCTCTGGGTGGCCTTGTCCGAAAGGAAGCGCACGGTGCGCCCTTCGGCGGGCGCCGTCGTCAACGTCCCGCTGATCTCGGCGAGTTCACGCTCCAGCTCCTGCGGAGCCGGAAAGTTCTCGTCGCGCTCCAGGAGGACTCCCGGCGGAGAGACCCGGGACGCGAGGTCGGCGAGGATGTCGAGGACGGGGCGCGGCACGGGGTGCGCGTGGCTGTCGTGCCACACGCCGTCACGCTCGAAGCCGCCCGCCACATGGACGTAGGCGATGGCCTCGACCGGCAGTTCGCCGAGCGCCTTCGCGGGGTCCTCGCCGCGGTTGACGTGGTTCGTGTGCAGGTTCGCCACGTCTATCAGGAGGTGGACGCCGGTACGCTCCACCAGCTCGTACAGGAACTGGCCCTCCGTCATCTCCTCGCCGGGCCAGGAGAACAGGGCCGCGATGTTCTCCACGGCGAGTGGGACGGGCAGTGCGGCCTGCGCGATGCGGACGTTCTCGCAGAGCACGTCGAGGGCGTCCCTGGTGCGCGGGACCGGCAGCAGGTGGCCGGCCTCCAGCTGCTGCGACGCGGTGAGGGCGCCGCCCGCCCGTACGAACGCGATGTGCTCGGTGACGAGCGGGGAGCCGAGGGCCTCGGCGCGGGCCGCGAGGTCGGCGAGCCTGCCCTCGTCGGGCCGGTCGGCGCCCCCGAGGCCGAGCGAGACGCCGTGCGGCACGACGGTGACGCCTCGCTCGCGCAGCCGCAGCAGGGAGTCGGGGACGTGCCCGGGGCACACGTTCTCCGCGACGGCCTCGACCCAGTCGATGCCGGGCATCGCCTCCACGGCCTCCGCGATCTCCGGACGCCAGCCGATGCCCGTACCCAGACGCTCGATCCGCTGCATGGTTCCCCTCCTCCACCCCGGCCGTGTGCCGTGCGATGCCGGTGTCATGACCCCGGCGGACGCCGCCGAACCCAGGGGAGGGGACGTTCAGAGGTTCATTTGAGGTTCCGCGCGGCGCCGGCGCGCGCAGTGGGCCGGGCGCCCGGAGCGGGACACCCGGCTCCGTGGCCTCACCCCGGTGGAATCGGCCATGGCGTTCGTCGTACGTCTCCCTGACGCCGCGAGGGCAGGAGGGACCTGTGAGCTGGCGCCGAGCCGTGCCGTCGCCGGAATTGTGAAGTACATCAGGACATGGGTCGCCTCCCGCTGCACCATCTGCTGTGTGAGATTCGTGAACTACCTGTTCCGACACGTGCGCATCGTGTGCAGGTCGCACAGAGCCCTCTTCATCGAACCGACTTTCGGCCTGGCGTAAACATGTCTTGCTCCTGCAACGCCCAACTCCCCAAGGTGGATGGGCACTTGAGCATCAGGAGTCACAAGCATGCGTGCTTGACCCGGGCGGCCGTCCGTCCGGGGCATTGACGGGGGAAACTGATTCGGGGTGTGCGGACCGGCGCGGCTTGACGCGTCCGGAGACCACCGCATGCCGCCTTTTGCCACACCTCCCCCTCTGTCGCCTCTTGGTGCCTTTCACCCGGTGCCCGAGAAGGGATAGGAGGGGGAATGCCGACGAATGCCGTGAGTGCCGCGAGGCCGACTTACCCGGGCGTCCACGTCGAAGAACTTCCCAGCAGCACCCGCGCCATCTCCGCCGTGACCACTTCGGTGACCGCGTTCGTGGGGCACACCCGGCGCGGCCCGCTGAACGAGCCGGTGCGCGTCACCGGATTCACCGAGTTCGAGCGGCGTTTCGGAGGGCTGAGCGCGCAGAGTCCGCTCGCCTACGCGGTGCACCAGTTCTTCGGCAACGGCGGCTCCGTCGCCGTGATCGTCCGGGTCGCCAAGGCGGGCAGCGGCAAGACCGCCTGCGCCGTCCTGGAGTCCACCGACGGCCGCAGCGAGAGCCGTGTGCTGGAGGTCCACGCCAAGGAACCCGGCGTGTGGGGCAACAGCCTGCGGGTCGCCGTCGACTACGACACGACGTGCCCCGACGAGACCTTCAACCTGCGGGTCCACGACGCCAGGGGCGAGGCCCGCGAGAGCTTCACCGGCCTGTCCATGGACACCGGCAGCGGAACCTACGCGCCCACCGTGATCAACGCCGGGTCGCGCCTCATCCGCGTCGAGGCCGTGGGCGAGGGGCGCCCCGACCCGTCCGGCACCGTCTCCAAGCCGTTCGGCCACGAACTGCCCGATCTGGCCGTCGACCTGACGGTGAAGATCGGTGACGTGGAGCGCGAGTTCAAGCTCTACGACGCCGACTGCGACGGCGAGGCCCCGTCCTCCGTGGCCGAGCTGGCGCTGCTTCTGGAGCGCAAGCTGCGGGCGCTGCCCGACGCGCCGGGCCGGCACGCCTTCGCGGGCGTCGAGGTCACCGCGTTCGGCCGGCGCGTCCAGGTCGTCGCGGGCTCCACCGACCCCGAGGACGTCGTCCGCTTCCTGGGCGAGTGCGCCAACGACCTGGGCCTGGAGGCCTCGGTCAACCCGCCGGTGTTCCCGCTGGAGGGCGGCGAGGACGGCGAGGCCCCCGGCCCGCGCGACCTCATCGGCTCCGAGGCAGGCAAGACCGGCATCCAGGCGCTGCGCGGGGTGGCCGACGTCAACCTGCTCTCGCTGCCGGAGCTGGCGTCGTACGAGAAGACCGAGGACGCGCTCACCGTCGTGTCCGCGGCTCAGCGCCTGTGCGAGGAGCGGCGGATCTTCCTGCTCGTCGACGCGCCCGCCACCTGGGTGAGCGTGGACTCGGCGCGGGCGGGCCTGTCCGCCTTCGACGCCGTGCGCGGCAACCACGCGGGCCTGTACTTCCCGCACCTCCAGCTCACCGACCCGCTCACCGGGCGGCTGCGCGCCTTCCCGCCGTCCGGCGCGGTCGCCGGCGTCATCGCGCGGACCGACTCCGAGCGCGGTGTCTGGAAGGCGCCGGCCGGTACGGAGGCACAGCTCGTCGGAGTGCACTCGCTGACCGTCGATCTGACGGACCGTGAGACGGGGCTGCTCAACCCGCTCGGGGTGAACTGCCTGCGCACCTTCCCGCTGGCCGGCCCGCTGGTGTGGGGCGCGCGCACGCTGGAGGGCGCCGACGCCCTCGACAGCGCGTGGAAGTACGTGCCCGTGCGGCGGCTCGCGCTGCACGTCGAGGAGAGCCTGCAGCGCGGTTTGCAGTGGGTCGTGTTCGAGCCCAACGACGAGAGCCTGTGGCAGCAGATCCGGCTGTCCGCCTCCTCGTACCTGCACACGCTCTTCCGCCAGGGCGCCTTCAAGGGCAGCACGCCGCGGGAGGCGTACTTCGTCAAGTGCGACAGCGAGACCACGACGGACGAGGACGTGGCGAACGGGATCGTCAACGTGCTCGTCGGTATCGCGCCGGTCCGTCCGGCCGAGTTCGTGGTCGTCAAGATCCAGCAGACGTCCGGGCAGTTCGCCCTCTAGCGGCCCGGGATCCAGGGAGAGCTGAAGGAAATCGATGGCTGAGTTCACGGTCAACGCCCATCGCTTCGACCCGTACAAGAACTTCAAGTTCCTGGTCCTGTGGGACGGACGTACGGTCGCCGGCATCAGCAAGATCAGTCCGCTGAAGCGGACCACGGAGGTCGTCAAGCACCGCCACGGCGGTGACCCCTCCTCCCCGCGCAAGTCGCCGGGGCGCTCGGAGTTCGAGGGCATCACCCTCGAACGCGGGGTGACCCACGACCCCGAGTTCGACCGCTGGGCCAACAAGGTCTGGCAGGTCGGCGCGGGCCTCGGCTCGGAGGTGTCCCTCGCGGACTTCCGCAAGGACCTCGTCATCCAGGTCCTCAACGAGGCCGGCCAGGTCGCCGTCTCGCACAAGCTGTACCGGACCTGGCCCAGCGAGTACCAGGTCCTCGGCGAACTGGACGCCAACGCCAACGCGGTGGCCATCCAGTCGCTGAAGCTCGAGTGCGAGGGCTGGGAGCGGGACTACGAGGTGCCCGAGCCCGAGGAGCCCTCGTTCCTCAACCTGGCCTGAACGCTCCGCCGGCAAGGGGAATCGGAGTGGGCATGGTGATCACCGGGGCGGCCGAACTGCTGGCCGCCTGGGAGGCGGGCCTCGGCGAGGCTCCGGTCGGGCGGGCGCTGCTGCTGCACCGCACGGCACGACCGGACGTCGGGGCGGAACGGCTGCCGGCACTGCCGGTGGGCGAGCGCGAGGCGGACCTGTTCGCGTTGCGCCGGGCCCTGTTCGGCGAGCGGATGCAGGTGCGCATGGCGTGCGAAGCCTGCGGACAGGACATGGAGTTCGACCTGGACGCCGGGGAGCTCGCCGGGTCACTCGGCGGGCGCGGCGAGCCGGCCGTGCGGGTGCAACAGGACGGCTGGGACGTCGAGTTCAGACTGCCCGGCGTCGCCGACCTGACGGCGGCGGCCCGGACGGCGGACCCGCGTACGGCACTGCTCGCGCGATGCCTGGTCTCGGCGGTGCACGACGGTACGGCGGTGACGGCCGGGGAGTTGCCCGCGCCGGTACAGCGCCGGATCGTCGAGGCCGTCGAGGCGGCCGACCCCGGCGCCGACCTGGCGCTCAACGTGGCCTGCCCCGAGTGCGGGCAGGCCACCCGGGCCGAGCTCGACATCGCCTCCTACCTGTGGACCGAACTGGACGCCTGGGCACGGGACGTGCTGCTCGACGTCCATCTGCTCGCCACCGCCTACGGCTGGAGCGAGCCGGAGATCCTGGCGCTCAGCCCGACGCGGCGCCGCTACTACCTGGAGCTGTGTGCGGATGTCTGACTCCGAGGCCCCCGGGGGCTCGCCGGACCGCGCCGACTTCTTCGACCGGCTGCTCGCGCGGCACACCGCCGCGCGACCGGCCGCGGCGCGGGTACGCCCCCGGCTGCCCGGCCCGTTCGAGCGGGTCGAGGCAGTACGGGCCGCCGCACCGGGACCGGACGAGGACACGCTGCTGTGGCCCGCGGCCACGCCGTCGGCCGCCCCACTGCCGGACGCGCCGTCGCCGACGGTCGTGGCGGCACGGACGTACACGGAACGGGAGCGCACCGTCGTACACACAGAGCGGGCGGCTGAGCCGCAGGCGCCGCGTCCGGCTGCTGCGGCCCGCGCCGAGGCGCCGTTGCCGCGTCCTGCCACGTCCGCCACGCCGGCGCCGCCACTGCTGCCCGACACCGGGCGGCGTGCGGCAGTGCGCGCGGAGCGGGAACCGGCACAGACCGCGGTGTCCGCGCCTCTCCCTTCGGGCAGGGACACCGCACCCCACGCCGTATCGGCGGCGCTGCCCCCCAGCGCCGCCGATACGGCGGCAACGCGCGACGCCGTACGGCAGGCCGCGGCCCGGCGGCCGGCACGCGCCACCGAGCAGGTGGTGCAGGTGCAGATCGGGCGGCTCGAAGTGACGGCGGGCGGGGCACCCGGCGCCGGCCGGCCCCGGACGCCCGCCGCGGGGAGGGCCGGGGCGACCTTGAGTCTCGCGGAATACCTGGCGCGGGGGCGCGAGTGAACCGCGGACACGGATCGGTACGACGACCAGCAGACCGAGAGGAACCGAGGAACTGACGCCATGAGCAACGCACTTGCCCTCGCGCATGTCACCCAGGCCCTCGCCCTGCTGATCGAGTCCAACCTGGGACCCGAGATCGACATGGCCGTCAAGGTCGAGCCGCGCAAGCCGCCGGCCGACCCGCCGACCGAGCCCACCATCTCCGTGTTCCTGTACCAGGTCACGCCCGACACCTCGCAGCGCAACAACGACCTGCCGACGCGTGCGGCCGACGGCACGCTGGTCAAGCGGCCTGTCGCGGCACTCGACCTGCACTTCCTGATCACCGCGTACGGCGACGAGACGGAACTCGTCGGGCAGCGGCTGATCGGTTCCGTGGTGCGCGCGCTGCACGAGATACCGGTCCTGCCGAAGGACATCATCGAACTCGCCGGAGAACGGCCCTACTTGGCGGGCAGCAACCTCGCCGAGTCGGCGCAGCGCGTGCGGTTCACGCCGACGGTGATGGACGTCGACGAGACGTCGAAGCTGTGGGGGATGCTCTACCAGACGCCCTACACCCTGTCGGTGGTCTACCAGGCGGCCCTCGTCCTCATCGACGGCCGGGAGACTCCGGTGGCGGGCAAGCCGGTGGAGCGGCCGGAGGTGCGGGTGCTGCCGTTCGGGGCGCCCGGCGCGCCGGTCCCTCCGGGGGCCGGGCCGACTCCTGACGAGACATCAAATACGCCTTCGCCAGGCGATGCCGAGAAGCAGGAGGCCGAACCGCCGACCCGCCCGAGCGCCAAGAAGGCGGCCAAGGCCCCGGCGAAGGCCGTCGCGAAATCCCCGGCCAAGGCCCCGGCGCGCACGCGCAAGACAGCGCCCCGGGCCGCCAAGCCCGCGCAGGAGTGACACGGCATGGAGACGACGGGGGCAGGTGAGGACATGGGGACGTACGAGCAGAGTGCGGCGGACGCCGGGCCGGGCGGTGCGACGCTGACCGCGGAGATCCGGCGCGTCCTGGCCCGCGTCGACGCGCACGCGGCGCGCGTCAAGAAGGAGAGCGGCGGTGCCCCCGGGGCCGAACTCGCCACCGCGCCCGGCGGCCCCGGCGTTGCCCCGCTCGACGCCCTCGTCTCCTGCTTCAGCATCACGCCCTTCGAGCGCGACCTCGTACTCCTCGCCGCCGCCCACGAGCTGGAGCCCACGGCCGCCGCCCGGTGTGCCGCCGCCGGCGGTGACCCCGAGCGGACGTACCCCACCTTCTCGCTCGCGCTGGCCGCGCTGGCCGAGCCGCACTGGAGTGCCCTGACGCCTGTGGCGCCGCTCAGGCGCTGGCGGATCGTCGAGCTGGACGACGAGTCGCGGCTGACGACCTCCCGGCTGCGCCTCGACGAGCGCATCCTGCACTTCCTGCTGGGCTCGCCCTATCTGGACGCACGGCTGCACGGCCAGTTGCGCCGAACACCGGCGCCTCAGGAACTGACGCCGTCCTACGACCTGGCCGCGAGCCGGCTCGCCGAGGGCTGGGCAACGGCGGCGGAGTCCGAGGCCCCGCTCGTCGAAGTGACCGGCGGGGACCTGCGCAGCCGGGCCGACCTCGCCGCCGCGGCGGCCGCACGCTCGGGCCTCGGGCTCTACTCGATGAGCGCCGAGGACGTGCCGTCCGACGCGGTCGAGCGCGACCGGCTCGCCCGGCTGTGGCAGCGCGAGGCGGTCCTGCTGCCCTCGGCGCTGCTCGTCGAGGTCGGCGAACTGGACCGCGACCAACGGGCGGCGACCGAGTCGTTCCTGGCCGGGGCCGCTGTACCGGTGGTGGTGTCGAGCGAGGATCCGCTGCGCTCGGAACGGTCCTACGGGGCCCGGGTGGTCGTGCCGCGACTGGATGACGAGGAGCAACTCGGGCTGTGGACCGGCGCGTTCGACGGAGCGGACCTGGACGAGAGTGAACTGCGGGGCCTGGTCGCCCAGTTCCAGCTGCCGCCGCACGTCGTGCGTTCCGCGGCCGCCGCCGTACACCGCAGGCTGCCGAACGAGGACGAGCTGGACGCCGCCGAACTCGCCTGGCGCGCCGGACTCGACGAGGCGCGGATCGGCATGGACGAGCTGGGGCGGCGGATCGCGCCGCAGGCCGGCTGGGGCGACCTGGTGCTGCACGAGCGGCAGACGAGCGTGCTGCGCGAGATCGTCGCCCATGTGCGGCAGCGGGCAACCGTCCACCAGGAGTGGGGGTTCGCGGCCACCCTGCGCCGGGGCCTCGGCGTGACCGCGATGTTCGCGGGCGGCTCCGGCACCGGCAAGACGCTGGCCGCCGAGGTCATGGCGAAGGAACTCGGCCTCGACCTGTTCGTCATCGATCTGTCACAGGTGGTCAGCAAGTACATCGGCGAGACCGAGAAGAACCTCCGCCGGGTCTTCGACGCCGCCGAACGCGGCGGCGCGCTGCTCCTGTTCGACGAGGCCGACGCACTGTTCGGCAAGCGCAGCGAGGTCAAGGACAGCCATGACCGCTACGCCAACCTCGAGGTCAGCTATCTGCTGATGCGGATGGAGGCCTACCGGGGTCTGGCCGTCCTGACCACCAACATGAAGAACGCCCTCGACACGGCCTTCCTGCGGCGCATCCGCTTCGTCGTCGACTTCCCCTTCCCCGCCGAGCACGAGCGCGCCGAGATCTGGCGCCGCGTGCTGCCGCCGCAGGCCCCGGTGAAGGACATCGACGCGTCGCTGCTCGCCCAGCTCACCGTCGCCGGCGGCTCGATCCGCAACATCGCCCTGTCCGGGGCCTTCCTGGCCGCCGAGGAGGGCGACCGGCTGCAGATGCGGCACATGCTCGCCGCCGCCCGCACCGAGTACCTGAAGCTGGAGCGCTCGCTGACGCCCTCGGAGGTGCGCGGATGGGTGTGAACGTCTCACGGGACCACTCGCGGAGCCAGTCACGGAGCCACTCGCGGAGCCAGGAGCCCTCGGCGATCCGCGTGGAGATCGGGGAGCTGGTACTCGACGGCTTCCGGGCGGACCCGGAGCGCGTCTCGGCCGCGTTCGAGGCTGAACTGACCCGGCTGGTGCGGCTGCACGGCGTACCCCTGGCGGCGGACGGTTCTCTCGGGGTCGACGCGCTGTCCGGGCTGCCGCCGCTGCCCGCCGGACTGTCCGCGCGACGCCTCGGGCAGGAGCTGGCGCGTGCCGTGCACGAGGGACTGAGCGGTCACGGGGAGGTGAGCCGGTGAGCTCCCAGACCCAGGACGCCCGTTCGGAGCAGACCGCCGAGCAGCGGCGCCGCAAGCGAAAGGAGCGGGCCGCCAAGTCCCGTGCGCCCGAGCCGAAGAACATCGTCAGCGGCGCCGGACAGCCTCTCGACCCCGGTCTGCGACGGGAGTTGGAGGAGCAGCTCGGACACGATCTCGGCCGGGTACGGCTGCACACAGGCCGGGACGCGGGGCAGCTGACCGAGCTGCTCGGCGCGGACGCGGTCGCCGTCGGCCAGGACGTCTTCTTCCGCGAGGGCGCCTACCGGCCCGGCACCGACGAGGGCCGCCGGCTCCTCACCCACGAGCTGCAGCACACGGTGCAGAACCCGCACGGCCTCGGCGCGCTGCGGGCCGGCCGCGAGCTCGGCGCCGTGAGCCTGCCGCAGCAGGCTATCGAGCGGGAGGCGGAAGCAGCTGCTCAGGCGGTCGTGCGGGAGGAGTCCGCCCCGCAGGTCGAGGAGGGGCAGGCCACTCCCGGCTGGCTGCGCTACGCCACCGTCGACGCCGACCGGATGCGCGCCGAGGCCGTCGACCCGGCGACCCTCGTGGACCGGCTCGCGGGCAATGTGCTGCGCAGTCTGCGTGGCGACCCCACCGACGCCTCCGGCCGAGTGCGGCTCCAACTGGCGCGGATGTCACAGGAGTTGGAGGACGCGGTCGTCGACCGCCTCGAGAACCGCCTGCTGACACCCGAGTACGACCGTCTCCTGGAGATAGCCGAGCAGGCCCGCCCCGGCCCGGTCGAACTCCAGCCCGCCGAAACACCGTTGCCCGAGACCGACCTCTTCGAGGTGCTCGGCGTCGAACGCACCCAGTGGCAGAAGAAGCAGGAGTCGGACCGCGGATCCGCCGACCGGCGTGCCTCCGGCACCCGCGAGGAGCAGCAGGACGCCAAGGCCCGCGACGAGAAGAGCGGCAGCGACCGCAGCCGGGCCCGCTCGGACGCCGCCACCGAGGAGCAGGACGCCGCCCGGCGCACGGAGCAGGAGGACGAGCGCAACGCCTCCCGGCAGCAGGCCAAGGAGGAGCAGCAGCAGGAGGACGAGCAGGGCGCCGCCGACCGCGAACGCACCGACCAGGCCTCCGACGAGCGTGCCCAGGGGCAGCAGGAAGGCGCCGAACAGGCCAAGGAGGAGCGCAAGGAGCAGCGCGACCGCGAGGAGGCCGATCCGCGGCAGGCGAGCGCGCCAGGGGCCGACAAGCGCAAGGAGCGGGACGACCAGACCCAGCCGGGCGCCGGGTCGAAGAACGCGGAACCGGACCCGAAACAGCGGGCCGAGCCCGGCCCCGTACGCCCCGAGAAGGTCGACGAGCGGGCCGAGCGGTCCGACTCCGCACTGTCCGAGCACGGCCTGAACGAGCAGGATGAGGACGGCGGCGCCGAGGCCGAGCCGCGGGAAGAGGAACGGCCGCTCGGCCTCGAAGCGGGCGCCGAGCAAGAGGTCGCGGGCGGCGAGGACGAGGGCGGCCTGGCGCTGGGCGCGCGGGAAGAGCCCGCGATCAAACCCGAGGACCACCTGCCCGACGCCGACCTCGACCTGTCCGCCGTACCGACCGCGGACAAGCTCCAGCCGGGCGCCGCCGAACCGTCGCTGCCTTCCTTCCCCACCCCTCCGCCGACGAAGGCGGAGAAGATCGAGCAGGAGCGGGAGAAGAACGAAGGAGAGCAGGACGAGGACGAGGCCGGGCCCGAGCCGAAAGCCCCCGGCCAGGACGAGGGTCCCGTCGAGGGCGAGGCCCCGCAGCCCGAGAACGGGCCCGCCGCGCAGGCCCAGGACCGCGGCACCAAGGACCTCCAGGAGACCGAGAAGCCGCTCGACCAGGAGGTCGGCCCGGATCTAGCGACCCAGGACAAGGAGCGGCCCGAACCCGAGGCCGAGAAGCCCGACCCGGAACAGCAGCAGGAGAAGGAGCAGACCAAGGAGCCGGAGGACGAGGGCACCGAGGCGGGCGGCGACGAGCAGCCGGACGCCAAGGACACACAGGACGAGCAGAGGGGCCGGCAGGACCGTACGACCGCGGAGTCCCGGTCGGCGGCGGGCCCCGCCCCCACCGTGGTGAGTCCGGTGGCGGCGGCCGTGTCCCGGCCCGCCGGTGCGCAGACCCCCAAGACCCCGGTCGAGGACCGCGACCCCTCGCCCGCCGCCCGGCGCGGAGCCGAACCGCCCCGGTCCGAGCGCGAGGCGCCGGCGGCCAAGAGCCGGGTGCCCAAGGAGACCGGGCCCGGCGCCGTGCCGCGCGGACCCGTGGGCGCCGCGGAGAAGACCGGGCCGACGACCGCTGCCGGACCCGGTGCCGCGCCGTCCGTCGCGCAGGCGGCGGTGAGCCCGGCGGCCGAGCAGACCGACGGGCCCGGCCAGACCGCTGCCGATACGGCCGCGCCCCGGCCCGAGGCGTCCCTGGAGAAGGACGGCGGCGGCTGCGCGCCGCCCGCGCCCGCGCCCGAGAAGGACGAGGGCGGGCAGGGTAGTTGTGGGGGCGGCGGTGGTGAGGCCGCGCCCGAGCAGAAGCAGGAGGAGCCGCCGGACGTCTCGGGGCAGGACCCCAAGGCCGCTGTGCAGACCGTGAGCAAGCTGGCGCCCGACCAGGCGGCCGCCGCCATGCCCGGGGTCGACAGGGCCGCCGACAAGAAGATCGGTGAGGAGCAGAAGCGGCTCGACGCGGCCCCGCCGACGCGGGAACGTCCTTCGGGGGCGCCGCAGACGCGCTCGGCGCCGCCGCAGGCCGCTCCCGCGGCGCCGCAGGTCACCGGCAAGGTGGAGAAGCTCGGCCCGGAGAACCAGGGCGACAAGCAGAAGGCCAAGGGCGGTGACAAGGCCGAGGGCAAGCAGCCCACGGACAACGTGCCTCCGCCGCCCGCCCCCGCCGTGCCCGACAAGGGGCTCAGCGAGTCCGAGGCGAAGAGCGTCGAAGCCGCGGCCGACGCCGTCCCGACCACCGACCCGCAACTCGAGAACAAGACCGTCGGCCCGGCCCCCAAGATCCGACTTGAGGGCGCCAGCGACCCCAAGCGCACGGACGACCAGGCGAAGGCGCTCAAGGACAAGCAGTCCGACCTGCAGTCGACAGGCCGGGCCGACGCGGCCAAGCCCATGGGAGAGGACCAGATCTTCCCGAACGCGCCGCGGGAGCAGCTCACCGGCAAGGCGTCCGGAGGTTCCGGCGGCGGCAAGGGTGGCGCCCTGGCGGCCACGCCCGCGCCGAAGGCCGGCGTCGGCGCGGTGGCCAAGCAGGAAAAGGGCTCCGAGATCACCGGCGCCGCCGGCAAGGCGCAGGGCGACCTCGGCTCCAAGGAGAAGCAGCACCAGCAGGGCGAGCAACAGGCCAAGCAGGACAAGCAGACCGAGATCGACCGCGAGGTCGACCGGAACACCCAGCAGCAGACCGGCGAACGCGGCCGCGTCGCGCGCGAGACGCAGAAGCAGCGCGAGGACTGGCGGACCGAGCAGGACAAGAAGGTCGACGACGCGGACAAGAAGTCCGACGACGAACACGGCAAGAAGAACAAGGAGATCGTCAAGGCGCGCGACGACAAGGACAAGGAGGTCGGCGCGCGCAAGGACAAGGACAACTCGCAGATCGACACCGAGCGCGAGAACGCCGAGAAGGAGGCCAAGAAGAAGAAGGAGGAGAAGAAGCCCTCCGGAGGCCTGTTCGGCTGGATCGCCGACAAGGTCGCCGACTTCTTC
The DNA here is from genome assembly GCF_044748025.1 of Streptomyces sp. NPDC090032. Lineage (NCBI taxonomy): Bacteria > Bacillati > Actinomycetota > Actinomycetes > Kitasatosporales > Streptomycetaceae > Streptomyces > Streptomyces sp. NPDC090032. Next base: position 56,081 of record NZ_JBIVFF010000001.1, read on the forward strand.
AAGGGTCTGCTCGCGGCGGTCACCGCGGTGTTCGACGCGGCCCGCAAGGCCGTCAACGGGATCATCGACAAGTTCAAGGAGTGGGCCAACCAGGCCATCGACTTCGTACGCGATCTGGCGATCAACGCGATCAACGCGCTCGCCGACGTCCTGATCGCGATCGGGGACGTGCTCCTCGCGGCCTTCCCGGAGCTGCGGGACCGCTTCCGCAAGGCGATCGAGGGCCTGCGGGACGCGGCGATCGCGAAGGTCAACCAGCTGGCGGACAGCCTGAAGAAGGCGGTCAACAGCCTGCTGGACGCACTCGCGGCCGGCCTGAACAAGCTGCTGGACGTCCTGGAAGCAGGCGTCAAGGCGGTCATCAAGGCCTACCAGGCCGTCATCATGGGCGCGATCAAGTTCGCGCAGGCGGCGATCGAGGCGCTCGGGAAGTTCGCGGCGCTGGTCGCCGACATCGCGCCCGACCCGGGCGGCTGGATCTCGAAGGCCGGCAGCTCTGCGAAGACCGGCATCACCGACCACCTCTGGGGCGCCATCAAGGTGGCGGTCAAGGGATGGTTCGACACCAAGGTCGAGGGCATCCTCGGCCTCGGCAAGGCAGTGATCGACGTCCTGGTGAAGGGCTGCGTGTCGATCAAACAGATCGGCAAGATGGCGTGGGACGCGATCATCGCCTCCCTGCCGATGATGATCGCGACCTTGGTCATCGAGAAGGTCGTCTCGATGATCGTGCCGGCGGCGGGGGCGATCCTGACGATCGTCCAGGGCCTGATGTCGGCCTGGCAGAGCATCAGCTCGATCCTGTCCGCGTTCTCGAAGTTCTGGGCGTACCTGAAGGCCGTGAAGGCGGGGCCGGCGGCCTGCCTGTTCGCGGAGGCCGTCGCCGCGGGTGTCGTCGCCCTCCTCGACCTGATCACCAACTTCCTTCTCCAGAAGCTGTCTTCGGCGACGAAGGGCGTCGGCAAACGGCTCAAGGGCATGGCCCAGAAGATCATGGACGGCCTGAAGAAGGTCGGGGGCGGCGCGAAGAAGGCGGCGGGGGCGGCGGTGAACTCGGCGCGGGGCGCCATGCGCAAGGCCCGCCAGGCGTTGTCCCGTCCCGGCACCGAACACAAGCCCACGGGCAAGCCGTCACCGGAACCCAAGTCTCCGGTGAAGCCGAAGGACCATGCGACGCCGAAGGGACCGGCGAAGAAGCCGGAGGGGGCGGAGGCGAGGCCGAAGGACTCGAAGCCGGAGCCTGCGAGGTCGGCCAAGGACAAGACACCCGACAGCAAGTCTCAGGCGCCGTCCAAGAAGAAGAAGGAGACAGAAGGCCCCAAGCCGACCAGGCCGAAGAAGCCCAAGTCCCCGGTCGGCAAGGCCCTCGCCAAGGCCAAGGGCGCGGTCAAGTCCGCCATGAAGAAGGCCAAGAACGCCGCGAAGACCCTAGGCAGGAAGCTGAAGAAGAGCAAGGTCGGAAAGGCGTTGAAGAACGGCGCGTCGAAGCTGCGGAACTTCTTCAAGCGGAAGAAGGACCGGCTGCGCGACGACAAGAGGCGCCAGCACGAGCAGCGGAAGCAGAACCAGGATCGGCGACGCAAGGAGGAGAGGTCCAAGGAGGCGAAGGAAGCCCGGCTCCAGAAGATCGCGGCGCGCATCCGCCCGCGGGTGACTCGCATGCTGGACAAGGGCGTACGCCGCCCCGTCCTGCGCGCCGCGCTGGCGGGCATGCGGCTCTGGTACCGCCTTACGGAATTGGGCGTCGAGGGCGGCGGACGCTTCCACATCGACGCACGCCTCAACCCCACGGTCGACGTCGCCAAGGGCCTCAGCATGGAGGGCACCGAGCTGGCCGACGCCCTCGACTCGATGGTCGCCAAGCTCACCGACATGCAGGGGACGCGCGACCAGGCCGATGCGATGGGCGCGCCGACCCGTTCCCAGCGGCCGGGACGGACTGCGAGCGCCGGGACGTCCGGACTCGGCATGCTGCGCAATTACGGCCAGTCGCCCATGGTGCCGAAGACGCACGAGATCCTGACCCTGGCAGGGCCGAATGCTCAGGCGCACTCGCCCATGCTCGGGTTGAACCAGCAACAGCCCACCTTCGGCAACGTCAAATTGACACCAGCGAACACTGTGGTTCCGCCGGCCTACGCGGACGAGGTCTCCGCACTCGGAGAGAGCAGCGCCCAGGAGGCCGGACAGGGCGTGCTCGATGTCCAGTCGGGCAGACGCACCAGCGGGCTGTGGGGGGCCAACGCCTCGGACCTCGCCCCCGAGGAGATCGCCAAGCTCAACCGGTACGGGCTGATGGGCACGCTGCTCGGTCGTATCGAGCCCGGACGGTCGCCGTTCTCGGCGATCCCCAACCTGAGTGTGGCGTCCGCCTCCGCACGAGGAGGCCAGCACATCGCCGACTCTCTCGCCGGGCTGCCACTGTCCGGTCGCAAGGGCGACTACGGCACGACGGGCCCCGATGCGCGCAAGGGCGGCGCTCCCGCCGGCCGGGACCTCGAAGCACTCCTGGGGCTTCGGCGCGGTGCGGGGTTCGACACGTACTTCGACGACCAGCTCAAGCGCCAGTCCCTCACCACGTCCGGCCTGGTCATACCCAGCAACCTGGCTCAGGTCAACGAGAGTAACCCTATGTTCAGCTCGAAACAGCCGGAAATGTCTCGGATGGCGGCCCAGTTCAAGCTGAACCCCAAGTTCGTCCGGAACGCCTTCGGCATCGAGAGCGGGAGAGGCCCGAACGGACTGTGGGAGTCCGTAGGTAGCCAGGTCAGGAACAAGGTCGAGCCGCAGCCGACGGGTGCCGCCGAGGAGGTCCTGACGAGAACGGCCGCCTCCATGAAGATCTGGGCCGAGGCCATGGACCTCGACTTCTCCGACGAGCAGGACAAACGAAAGGCGCAGGGCGAATTCCTTGTGAGGGTCTGGGACGAGATGCGGGGCCTACTCGGGCTTCCCGATGACGCGGCATTCAGAGCGAGGTTGAGGCGTGGCTGAGCAGGACGACATCCGGATGGTGGTACGCCCTCCCGCGGGGCGGGAAGCCGTGGAAATGGTGACGAGCGCGGGCGAATGGCGGCTCGTCGAGACCAACGAGGGCGAGGAGTCGGCCGCCTACATGGTCTTCAGGACCTGGGCGCCGGCGCCGAACCTGTGGCTGAGCATGGTGGAGGACTCGACCACGCAGGCATGCGCCCTGATCGTCTTCGGCGACGACGGCGAACTGGTGGCGGACCTGGCACGCCGGATGTCCGTCTTCGTGCCGGTCATGTCGAGGGAAGAGGTGGTGGCGGGCCCTCGGGCGGCCCAAGACCCGCAGGAGAGGATTCCGGCGGTCCTCCGTGTCGCGCTCGCGGCCGGACCCGAGTTCGACCCCGAGCTTTTCCAGGTGCTGACCGAGACAGCACAGGATCCCGACCCCTTCGTCAGGAACGCCGCCGCCTGGTCGATGACCTACCTGGAGTGGCCGCAGTCGCTCGACCTGCTGCGCCAGATGGAGTCCCGGGATCCCGACGAACGCGTCCGGCAGTCCGCCCATGACCTGATCAACGACTTCCAGAGGGGCGGCTCATGACCCGCTACGCAGACATCCCCAAACCCATCCGCTCCGGCATAGTCGTGGTCGACCCCGACCGCGGCACCCCCCAGCGCGTCATCGTGCTGCAGTTCAATCCCGACACCCTGGAGCGCAGCATCGCGCCCCAGACCGCCGGTGACAGCGGTGACGGTGGTGGCGGGGGCAGTGGTGGGGGAGACCGGAACGAGGCGTTGCGTCTCAAGGGGCCGGCCCAGGAGACCTGGAAGTTCACCGCCGAGATCGATGCCACCGATCAGCTGGAGATCGCGGCGCCCGATGGCATTCACCCGCAGCTCGCGACCCTCGAGATGCTCGTGCAGCCGACCACCGCCCAGCTGCGCGCAGCGAGTCGGCTGTCGCAGAAGGGGACCATCGAGATCAGCCCGATCGAGATGCCGTTGACCCTGTTCACGTGGGGGAGCAAGCGGGTCATGCCCGTGCGGCTCACCGAACTGTCCGTCAACGAGTCCGCGTTCGACGTGAATCTCAACCCGATCCGGGCCTCCCTCGGCATCGGCATGAAGATCCTCACCGTCAGCGACCTGCCCGCAGGGCACCGCGGGGCCGATCTGTACATGGCGCACCTCGCACAGAAGGAACGGCTCGCCGCCGCCGCGCGGGGCGGGAGTCTCGGGGCCCTCGGGCTGCCGGGAGCAGACGTACTGAGCGGAAGGGGCTGAGGAGCACCGCCATGGCAGACATCGAGTCCTACGAGAGTGCGCTGGGGGCGATACCGGGCTCCCATCCGTATCCGCGGACGAGCCGGTACCACGACGCCGAGATCGGCATCCACCGCCAGGAGGACGGCACCGAAGTCCGCTACACCAAGCGCCGGTTGCTGCCCCCGCTCGACGCGCAGGAGACGCAGGACCACGTCGTCGGCGCCGGCGAGCGCCCCGATCTGCTCGCCCAGCGCGTTTTCGGGGACCCCGGCCAGTGGTGGCGGATCGCCGACGCCAACCCGGTTCTGGATCCAAGGGAGTTGACGGACGAGGCCGGGCGCGTCGTCGAGATCCCGGTCGCCGGCGGGACGCCCCGAGGGGACCGGCGTGTCTGAACAGCCTGTGGGGCAGGGCCCCGTCCACATCACGCTCCTCATGGGGCCGAAGCTCGCCCGGCCCGTGCCGGCCGAGGTGACCGAGGCGTTGCTGTCCGCTCAGATCACGGCCACCGCGGGGGAGCGCAGCGGCTTTCAGATCGCCTTCGACCTCACCAAGAGCGGGATCATCAGCCAGCGGCTCCTGCCCGAGGGGTTCTTCGACCCGAAGACGCGGATCATCGTCACGGTCAGCGTCCGGGGCACCCCCGACGTGCTCTTCGACGGGCTCATCGTGCGGCAGGAGGTCGGTGCCAGCAATCAGCCCGGCCACTCCACCCTCACCGTCACCGGCGAGGACCTGACGCTGCTGATGGACCTGGAGGAGCGCACCGCCCGGTATCCCAACCTGCCGCCCTCCGAGCGCGTCCTCAACATCCTGCGCCGGTACTCCGACTACGGCATCCGGCCCGACGTCTACGCAGAGAAGATCGCCCAGCCCCCGCACCAGGACCTGCGCGTCCACTACCAGACCGGCACCGACCTCCAGTACGTCACCGATCTGGCCCGCGCCAACGGCTACACCTTCTACCTGGAGCCTGGCCCCAACCCCGGCCAGTCCTCCGCCCGTTGGGGCCCCGAGGTCCGGCTCGGCATCCGTCAGCACGCCCTCAGTGTCAACATGGACGCCAACAGCACCGTGGACCAGCTGACGTTCGCCTACGACGGGACGGCGCGCGAAGAGCCGCAGGCGCGGTGGCAGGATCCGGGGACCCGGCAGTCGACCCTTCTTCCGCAGCCACCGATCAGCCCGCTGCGCCCGCCCCTCGGGCGCCGGCCCACCCCGGCCCTCAAGCGCAGGACCCTGTCCGGGACGGCCAAGCAGCAGCGCGAGCAGGCCGAGGCCGAACTCCTCGCCCGTGCCGCCGTCTCCGCCGACGTCGTCTCCGGGTCCGGCTCGCTCGACGTCAACCGGCACGGGTACATCCTGCAGCCCCGACAGCTGGTCGGCGTGCGCGGCTCCGGGCGGGCCTACGACGGCGACTATTACGTCAAGTCCGTCACGCACAACCTGCGCCCGGGCTCGTTCCAGCAGAACTTCACCCTCTCCAGGGAGGGGCTGGAGGCGCGCAGCGACTACGTCCGACCGTAACGACAACCCCTTGATCAGGAGCAGTTCAGCATGGCGGCAGACGGCAATCGCTACCTCGGCAAGTTCCGCGGGCGGGTCGTGAACAACAACGATCCGCTGCGCATCGGCCGCATCACGGTCGAGGTCCCGGACGTCCTCGGTGACGAGGCATCCACCTGGGCGCTTCCGTGCCTGCCGTTCACCGGGCCCGAGGCCGGGCAGTTCGTGGTGCCGCCGCCGGGCGCGGGCGTGTGGGTGGAGTTCGAGCAGGGCGACCCCAGCTTCCCGGTGTGGACCGGGTGTTGGTACGGCGCCGCCGAGGAACTGCCGCCCGACGCGCGCCGTGAGCTGGCGGCGAACTCGCCCAGCAAGCCGGTCGTCGTACAGACACCGGCCGCGCACAAGCTCGTTATGAACGACACCGCCGGCGCCGAGCAGGGGATCCTGCTCCAGGCCCAGGGCGGCGCGTACATCCGCATCACCAGGGAGGCCGTGGTCATCGCGACCGGCGCAGGCGCCGAGGTCGTACTCCGCGGCAACGAAGTAACCATCAACGAGGGCCAGTTGACCGTGCTCTCGAAGCGATAGAAGACGGGGGAAGCACCAAGTGTCCGGGAGTCTGCTCGACGCCGGCGCCGTGATCGGCTGCCCGCACGGCGGCCGGGTCACCGCCGCCACCACACCCTCCGGCGGCGTACGCATCGGGGGCGTGGCCGTCGCGTCGGCCACGCACGCGTACGTCGTCACCGGCTGCCCGCACACCGTCGCCGGTGTGCGCACGCCCTGCGTCTCGGTCCGCTGGACCGCCGACGGCACCGGCATCACGGTCGACGGCGCGCCCGTGCTGCTCGACACCTCCGCGGCCCAGTGCTTCACCGCGGCGTTCGTGCCGCAGGGGCCGCCCGTCGTCCAGGCCGCACAGCGAAAGGTGACCGTCCGATGAGCCCGACGAGCCCGGGAACCCGCCCGCGCAGCGACATCGCGTTCCCCTTCCGCGCCGACCGCCGGGGACGCACCGCGCACGCCGCCCGCGGCGAGCACATCCACGACCTGATCGAGCAACTGCTGTTCACCAGCCCCGGCGAACGCGTGATGCGCCCCGACTTCGGTTGCGGGCTCCTCGATCTGGTCTTCGCCCCGAACAGCCCCGAACTCGTCAGCACGCTCGAACTGTCCGTGCAGGCCTCGCTCCAGCGCTGGCTCGGCGACCTCATCGACGTGGTGGCCCTCGACGTGGAGAGCGCCGACGACGCCGTACGGGTCCACCTGTCGTACGTCCTGCGCGTCACCGGAACCCGCGCGGACGACGTCTTCGAAGGGAGGGCGGCGTGACCACCGCTACCACCACCTCCCGCCGCGTCAAGGTAAGAGCCGCTCAGCTCAACGGAGTCGACTCCGTCGAGGTCGGTGACGACGGGCTGCTGCTCACCGTCCTGTTCCTCGGCAAGGCGCCGCACGGCCTCGGGCCGGAGAACGTCCGGATCGACGGCGGCCGCCGGATCACCGGCATCACCGCTGTCGACGTCAGCGTCGAGCGCGAGGAGGACCCGGAGCTCGACGACCGGCTCTACGTCACCCTCGACCGGGCCGGAGACACCTCGCCGTACGTGTTCTCGCTCGTCGAGGCCGATCCGTACGGGCGGCCCGGCACCGAGCCCTTCCGCGGTTTCGACCAGCGCTACCACCGCGCCTCCTTCTCCTTCCGGGCCGACTGCCCGACTCCCTTCGACTGCAAGGGCGACGGCGAGGGCGTACCGGACTTCCCGGCCGCGCCCGTCGTCGACTACACGGCCCGCGACTACGACACCATCCGCAAGCTGCTCCTGGACCGGCTCGCGCTCACGACCCCCGACTGGGTCGAGCGCAACCCCGCCGACCTGGGCGTCACCCTCGTCGAGCTGCTCGCGTACACCGGCGACCAGATCAGCTACCAGCAGGACGCGGTGGCCACCGAGGCCTACCTGGACACCGCGCGCCGCCGGGTCTCCGTACGGCGGCACGTCCGGCTCATCGACTACGCCATGAACGACGGCTGCACCGCGCGGGCGTATGTCACCGTGCAGACCGCCGGTGACACCACCCTCGCTCCGGGCACCTTCCGCTTCGCCTCTGTCGACGTGCGCACCCTCGACCCGCACGACCGGCCCGAACCGGGCACGGTGATCGACGAGAGCGACCTCGGCGACCTGGACGAGCGCGGCTCGGTGGAGGTCTTCGAACCGGTCGTCGCCGCCGACCCGTTGGAACTGAAGGTCGCGCACAACAGGATCCGCCTGTGGACCTGGGGCGGCGAGGTGTGCACCCTGCCCTCGGGCGCCACCTCGGCCACCCTGCGCGACGAGTGGGACGACCCGGAGACCTGCCGGGAGCGCCGCCTCGCCCTCAGACCCGGAGACGTACTGGTCCTGGAGGAGGTGAAGGGCCCGCGCACCGGCACCCCCGGCGACGCCGACCCCCGCCACCGCCAGGCCGTACGCCTCACCTCCGTCACCCCGGGCGTCGACCGCATCGAGGACCAGCCGGTCCTGGAGGTCACCTGGGCCGCCGAGGACGCCCTGCGCTTCCCGCTCCGCCTCACCACGCGCGGCGGACGCGACTGCCTGCCCGTCGAGGACGTGGGCCTGGCCCGCGGCAACGCCGTCCTCGTCGACCACGGCCGCACCCTCACCGGACTCCCGCAGACGGCCACCGTGCCGCCCGATCCGGCCGTCGTCGCGCCCTGCGACCCTCCCGCCTTCGGCTGCGGCGACCGGAACGAGGGCAACGCACCGGCCCGGCTCATCAACTCCCTCACGGACCGGGCGGCGGACGGGCAGGCACTCGTACCGGACGACGTCCGCGAGCTGTTCGAGGTGGTGGGCGAGGCGGCGACCGTCCGCGCCGGACTCGGGCTCGAGCGCGCCGGGCAGCGGCACGAGCGGGTGACACCCGGCACGGCGTACGCCCAGACGGCCGCTCTGCGCACCCTGCTCGCGCAATCCGTCTACCCGGGGATCGCCCCCCGCTTCCGCCCCGTACTCGGCCGTTCCCCGGTGGTCCAGGCGGTGCCGTTCCCGGACGCGCAGGTCGTGGCCGCCGGGCAGGCCGAGCGGATCGCCGCGATCGCGGGACGGGTGCGACAGCGGCTCGTCGAGCTGTGGCGCAGCGCCCGTGACCGCGACGGGCTCGCGAACGAGGAGATCGAGGAACTCGCCGTCATCTACGGCCTGAAGGTCCTGGAGCGGCTCGAACTGCGGACGCATCCCGTCCGCGCCCTGCGCGAACTCCTCCACAGGAACGACGAGTTGCTCGGCGCGAAGCTGCGCCGCGCGGAGATCCTCGCGTCCCGGGCCCGTGCGGGCGCGGTCCTCGACGGGCACATCGCCTGGGAGATCGCGCACAGCTGGGGCCCGGCGTACGCGGCAGGACTGCACCCCGACGAGCCCGTGCTGCGGGGGTCCGCGGCCGCCGCGCTCGGCCAGGACCCGCGCAGGGCGCTGCCCGCCGTACGCGTCGAGGACGGCGATCTGACCTGGCTGCCACGCCGCGACCTGCTCCACAGCGGGCCCCGCGACCGGCACTTCGTCGGGGAGCTGGAGGACGACGGGCGCGTCGCCCTACGCTTCGGGGACGGCAGGCACGGCGCCAGGCCGACACCGGGCAGCAGGCTCGCCCTGCACCACCGGCTCGGCGGCGGCATCGCCGGCAACGTCGGCGCGGAGGCCATCAACCACCTGGTCATCCAGAGCGACTGTGAACAGCCGCGGGCCACCGTGGTCCGCAACCCGCTGCCCGCCACCGGCGGGGTCGAGCCCGAAACCGTCGAGCAGGCACGCCAGTTGGCCCCGCTCGACCTGCGCCGCACCCGCCTGCGCGCGGTCACCGCCGAGGACTACGCGGACCTCGCCCGTGCCCTGCCGGGTGTGCAGCGGGCGGCGGCGGAGATCCGCTGGACCGGCAGTGTCCAGGAGGCCCACGTCGCGATCGACGCGTACGGCAGCGCACAGCCGCCGGCCGAGCTGCTCGCCCGGGTCGAGGAGTCCCTGGGGGCGTACCGGCGCATCGGCCACGACCTCGTGGTCGGGCCCGCCCGCCTGGTGCCGCTCGACATCGCGCTGAGCGTGTGCGCCGCGCCCGGCCATCAGCACGGGCAGATCCTGACCGAGCTGTACCGGGTCCTCGGCAGCGGCCGGCTCTCCGGAGGACGGCTCGGGTTCTTCCACCCGGACGCGCTGACCTTCGGCGAACCCGTCCGCCTGAGCCGTCTGGTCGCCGTCGCCGCGGCCGTGCCGGGCGTGCAGAACGTCCAGGTCGACCGTCTGCGGCGACTGTTCGAGCAGGACCGAGGAGAGAGGGAGGACGGCGTGCTGCGGCTCGGCCCGCTGGAGATCGCCACGTGCGACAACGACCCGGACCGGCCGGAGAACGGCCACCTGGCGATATCCCTGGGAGGTGCCCGATGAGTCAGGCCTGTTCCTGCGGGGGCGCGTGCGGCGGCCACGACGAGCGTCTCGCGCCCGCCCCGCCGCACAACCCTCCCGGCCGCACCGCCCTCGACTACCGCGTCGGCGAGTACGGCTCGTTCCTGGCCGCCCTGCTCGACCGGCTCGCCTCACCGGCGTACCCGGCGCTCGGGGGCCTGACCGTCCGTACGCCCGACGACCCGGCGATCGGCCTCCTCGATGCCACCGCCGTCCTCGGCGACCTCCTCACGTTCCACTCCGAGCGGATCGCCGACGAGGCCTACCTGCGCACGGCGGGTGAGCACCGGTCGCCGGCCCTGCTGGGCCGGCTCGTCGGCCACCGCCCGCGGCCGGGCGTCGCCGCCACCACCCACCTCGCCTACACCCTCGAACGCGACCCGCGTGCCGAGACGCTGCCCGTGCTGATCCCGCGCGGCGCCCGCACCCACGGCGTGCCCGCCTCCGCCGACGAGGAGTCCGTGACCTTCGAGACCAGCCGGGACCTCACGGCCCGCTGGGACTGGAACGAGCTGAAGGTGCGCAGGCGCCGGCCGTCCCTGGTCACCCCACAGGATCTGGAGCGACGCTCCGAACTCTTCGTCGAAGGCACCGCGAACTCCCTGCAGACCGGTGACCAGCTGCTCTTCGTCTTCGGTGAACAGGCGGGCGGGGAAAGGAAGTTGCTGCCCGTCGCGGACGTACGCGTCGACCGGGACGACGACATCACGGCGATCTCCCTGCAGAAGTCGGCACCGCCCACGCTGAAGGAGCTGGTCGACGAGGTGCGGCGGTGGATCGCCGAGCCCGCGGCTCCCGGCGTGCCGGGGGAGGAACCGCCTACGCCGGAGGTCCCGAACCCGCGGCCGGTGAGCCGGCTGATCGAGGACTTCGAGGACCAGGTACTGGCCCCGCTCCGGGCGGCGCTGGACGACGTGAAGACACCCGAGAGCCTCGCGGCCGCCCTCGCGGAGCCTGTCGCCCGCCTCGGTGAGGCGCAGGTGCTGGCCACTCCGTGGGAGGACGTCGCGGGCTGGTTCGAGCAGCTGGAGGCGGTGCTGGCCGAACTCGCCGAGCGGGCAAGGGAGTTGGCGCCCGCACAGACCGCCGAGACCCTGGTGGCCGCCAAGGCGAGGAGCACCGCCGACCCGGGCGATGCCGCCTTCCGCACCTTGGCCGCCGTCCTCCCGGCCCTCCGCGCCCAGACCCCCGCCCCGCCCTCCGGCTCAGGTCCCCGGCGCCCCGGCACGGACACGGCCCGCCTCCTCGCGGCCCTCAACCCCGGCCTCGCCGGCCTCTACCCGGCCTGGCGCAGGGCGGCGGCCGTCGCCCCCGGCAGCGCGCAGCTCCTGCGCGACCTGCTCGCGATGCGGGTCACCGCAGCCCCCTTCGGCGCCACGGCCCCGCTCAAGCCCGTCCAGGACGACAACGGCCGGGTCATCCGCAGCGCCGACTGGCCGCTCACCGGGGCCGTGCTGACCAGCCTTCGGGTCGTCCACGACACCGCGGGCAAGGAGCCGGTCCGGGCGGAATTGCAGTACGTCGAGGGCAACGGCTCGGACCAGCGGGCCGTGCCGCTGCCCGTCCCCGGGCAGATCACCTTCGCACTGGGCCCCGGCCAGGTCGACCTGTCGACGCGTTCCCCCCAGGACCGCGAACTGAACTGGCTCAACCTCCCCCACTCCCGCACCCGATCGACCGGGGGGACCGCCGTCCCCGCCGACTCCCAGGAGCCCGGCGTCACCGCGCGCCTGCGCGACGGTCTGCCCGAATGCACCCTGTTCGTGTCCCGTCCGGACGAGGACGGCCTGATCCACGTCGGCATCAACAACGGCGCCACGCAGGAGATCTCCCTGCGTCCTGGCACCACCGAGCAGATCACCCACGGTGCGTACGAGGTGAGCCTGCGCTACGGGGTGGGCAGCAGCGAGCCCAAGGTCGAGATCGTCATCGCCGGCAAGCCCGCGCCCGTCAACCGGCGCGTGCTGCAGCTCGACACCGTGCACACCGGCATCACGGTCGGCAGCTGGGTCGCGATCCAGCGCCCCGCCAAGGGGGCCGAGGACGGCATACCCGGCGACGCCGCGCTCGCGTTCGTCACCACCCAGGTCGTGGCGGTGCGTACGGCGGCGTACGCCAACTACGGGATCAACGGCCGAGGCACCGAACTCACCTTTGCCGATCCGTGGCTGGACGAGTTCGACGTCCTGCTGTCGCACATCCGCGACACCACCGTGCACGCGGCGGGCGCGCCGCTGCGCCTGGCCGACGAGCCGCTCGGCGAGGAGGTCCACGGCAACGAGGTCGAACTGGCCGAGCTGTACGACGGGTTGGGCGCAGGACGCACCCTCGTCGTGACCGGTGAGCGCAGCGACATCCCCGGGACGGTCGGCGTCACCGCCACCGAGGTCGTCACGATCGCCGCCGCCGACGCGACCGTGGACCCGCACCTGCCGGGGGACCACGTCCACACCCACCTCACCCTGACCGCCGACCTCGCCCACCGCTACCGCCGCGAGACGGTCCGCATCCTCGGAAACGTCGTCGAGGCCACCCACGGCGAGAGCCGGGAGGAGGCCATCGGCAGCGGCGACTCGGACCGCGTCAACCAGACGTTCGCCCTCTGGCAGTCCCCGCTCACCTGGCTCGCCGACGACAACCCCCTCGGCGCCACACCGGTCCTGGAGATCCGGATCGACGGCGTCCTGTGGCACGAGGTCGACAGCCTCGCCGGACGCGGCCCGCGCGAGCGGATCTACATCACCGGCACCGCCTCCGACGGCCGGACGACGGTCACCTTCGGCGACGGCGTGCACGGGGCCCGGCTGCCCAGCGGTCACGAGAACGTCCACGCCCGCTACCGCTTCGGCACCGGCAAGGCCGCCAACGTCCCTGCCGACCGCCTCACCCAGCCCCTGACCCGCCCGCTCGGCGTCACCGCCGTCACGAACCCCCGCCCGGCGACGGGCGGCGCCGACGCGGACGGTCCGGGCCTGACCCGCCGGACGGTCCCGCTGGCCGTCTCCGCCCTCGACCGGCTCGTCTCGGCGGCCGACTACGAGGACTTCGCCCGCTCCCGGGCAGGCATCGGCCGGGCCGCCGCACGCGAACTCTTCGACGGGCGGCGGCGCGTGCTGCACGTGACGGTCGCGGGCACCGACGACGTGCCCCTGGACGGAGACGGCCGGGAATCGGCCACCCTGCGCGCGCTGCGCGGGGCGCTCACCGAGTACGGCGACGCCAACCTGCCCGTCCGTGTGGACGTACGCGAGCTGGTCCTGCTCCTCGTCGCCGCCAGGGTGAAGGTCGCTCCGGACCACGCCTGGGAATTCGTCGAACCGCGGCTGCGGCAGGTACTGCTGCGCCGACTCGGCTATGAGGGAAGCGAGTTGGGGAGGCCCGCCCGGCTCTCCGACCTCCTCGCGGCGGCCCACACCGTGCCGGGTGTCGACTACGTCGACGTCGACGTCTTCAACGGCGTCCCCGCGTCCGCCACCCCACAGGAGCTCGCCGGCCTGCTCACCGACCCAGGCGCGCCGCGGTCGAGTGTTCCGGCGCGCGGGGCGACGTACGACGAGAAGATCCACACCGTCCGTGACGCCGACGGCGAGACCCTGTCGGCGGTCTGCGCGCGCTACGGCATTCCGCTCGCCGAACTCCTGCGCCTCAACCCCGACATCACCGACACCCGGCGCCTGGCGAAGGGCCGGTCGGTGTTCGTCTTCCGCGGCATCCGCCCCGCCCAGCTCGCCCTGCTGTCCCCGCGAGCCGCGGACACCCTGATCCTGACGGAGGTCAAGTGATGACCGCGCATTCAGCGGACGTCCAGTTCGACTCGACGGCCCTCACCACGAACCGGGAACCCGACGGCCTCGCCGCCCTCCTGCCCCGCTGGCACCTCCTGCGCGACGCCGAGGAGGGCGAGCCGCTGCGGGCGCTGCTCGCGGTCATCGCCGAACAGCTCGACCGGGTCCGCGACGGCGTCGAGCAGGGCTACGAGGACCTGTTCGTCGAGACGGCGGCCCCGTGGGTGCTGCCGTACCTCGGCGACCTGGTCGGATACCGCACCCTGCCGGGTTACGAACGCGTCCTCACCGCGGGACTGCACGAGGGCGGGCGTGCCGCGCTGGCCGAGGCCGTCGCGCCGCGCGCGGACGTGGCGGCGACGGTCGCGGCCCGGCGCCGCAAGGGGACCCTGCACCTGCTGGAGGAGATCTCCGAGCAGGTCGCGGGCTGGCCCGCGCGGGCTGTGGAGCTGTCGCGGCTGGTCGCTCACCACCAGTCGGTGAAGCTGTACCGGGACGCGGCGGGGGAGAGGGGGCGCCTCCTCGACCTGCGGGACGGCTCGGCGCTCGCGCTCACCGGCGGCCCCTTCGACAGCACCGCCCGCACCGTCGACGTCCGCCGCGCCGACTCGTCCCGGAGGCAAGGGGGTTGGACCCCGGCGGGAGTCGGCCTCTTCGTGTGGCGGCTGAAGGCGTACTCGCTGACGTCCTCGCCGGCGTACTGCATCGACCGCGCCCGCAACCTCTACACGTTCTCGATCCTCGGCCATGACAGTCCCCTGGTCACCGAGCCGGTCCCGGAGCCGTCGCCGACCCACATCGCCACGGTCGACCACGTCCCCGCGTTCATCACCCGCCGCCTGCTCCACGACCGTCTCCTCGACTACTACGGACCCGGCAAGAGCTTCGTCGTCCGGCGCGACGGCGAGGACAAGCCCGTACCGCCGTCCGACATCGTGGTCGCCGACCTGTCCGACTGGCGCTACCGGCCCAAGCGCGGCCAGGTCGCCGTCGACCCGGAGCTCGGGCGGATCGCGTTCGGTGCGCGCTCGGCGCCCCGGCAGGGCGTGTGGGTGGACTACCACTACGCGTCAGGCGCCGACATGGGCGGCGGCGAGTACGAGCGGCCCGACCGCGTGGACCGGCCCGACGCCGCCTTCTACCGGGTCGGCCCCGGACAGCCGTACCGGCAGATCATGGACGCCTACCGGGCCTGGCAGCACGACCGCCGTGCGGGCCGCACCGGCCCCGACGGCATCATCGAGATCACGCACAGCGGCGCCTACCAGGAGCAGCTGGACTTCGACCTCGACCCCGGCGACCGGCTGGAGGTCCGGGCGGCCGAGGGCACACGGCCGGTGATGCGCCTGCTCGACTGGTACAGCAACCGGCCCGACGCCCTCAACATCCGTGCCGTGGCGGACGACTGCGCCCCGCACGAGCGGCCGCGCATCGTCCTCGACGGGCTGCTGGTCGCCGGGCGCGGCATCAACGTCACCGGGCCGATGGGAGCCGTCGTCGTACGGCACACCACCCTCGTACCCGGCTGGTCGCTGGAGCCCGGGTGCGAGCCGCACTCGCCCGACGAGCCCAGCATCGTCCTGGACCGCACCACGGCCTGCCTCCAGATCGAGCACAGCGTCCTCGGCACCATCGAGGTCATCGGCGACGAGGTCGGCGAGGACCCCCTCGACATCCACCTCCGCGACAGCATCCTGGACGCCACCGGTCACGACCGCGAGGCCCTGTCCGCCCCGGACTGCCGCCTCGCCCACGCCGTGCTGCACGTGCACCGCGCGACCGTCATCGGCGAAGTCCACACGCACGCGGTGGAGATCGCCGAGAACTCGGTCTTCACGGGCAGGCTGCGGGTGGCCCGGCGCGGCATCGGCTGCCTGCGGTACTCGTACGTCCCCACCGGCTCGCGCACGCCACGACGGCACCGCTGCCAGCCCGATCTCACCCCCGGCGTACAGCCGTTGTTCGCCGCCGTGCGCTACGGGACGCCCTGGTACGGGCAGTTGGCCGACCTCCCCCACTCTCGGCTTCGCTCGAGCGGGGGGACCCCCGTCCCCGAGGAGATCCGGCGCGGCGCGGACGACGGCGGCGAGATGGGCGCCTTCCACGACCTGTACCGGCCGCAGCGCGAGGACGGTCTGCGCGCACGGCTCGCCCAGTACACGCCCGCGGGCACGGACGCCGGAATCGTCTTCGTGACCTGAGCAGTGCCGCCGCACGACCCACCCGCACTTTCCTGAACCAGGGGGACCCCCTTCATGCACGCTGATCTCTCCCGTCTCACCTTCCACCCCGAGCGGCACTACTCCGCGGTCGTCGCCCAGCAGGGCCGCGTCCAGCTCGACGCCGATGCCAACGAACAGACCGCGATCCAGCTCCACCAGGCCCGCAGCCTCGCCGCGGACCTGATCGGCCGCTACGGCGGGCCGCGCGACGCGGCGGGCTTCCGCATCGAGTACGTGGGCGGCAAGCACGACATCGACACCCTCTACATCCACGGCGGCCGCTACTACGTCGACGGCATCCTGCTCGACGCGGGCCGCCCGGCGCCCGGTACGCCCGTGCCGGACGAGGACGCAGAGAACGCCGAGGACGCAACGGACGCGGCGGCCCCGCCCTCGTACTGGACCTACTGGGACCAGCCCGACGCCTTCCGCGACCCGGAGAAGCCCGGCGACCGGCTGCCCTCGCCCGCGCAGTCGCCCTTCGTGGTCTACCTGAACGTGTGGGAGCGGTCGGTGAACGCGGCCGAGGACCCGGCGCTGCGCGAGGTCGCCCTCGGCGCGGCGATGCCGGACACCGCGGCCCGCGTCAAGGTGGTCTGGCAGGTGCTGCCGCTGTCCCTCGCGGCGCTGGCGATCGAGGACGCCGACCCGTCGAAGGAGGTCGTCCGTGCGGCCTTCGACAAGTGGGCGCAGAGCCAGGGGGCGGCCACCGCCCGGCTGGCCGCCCGCAGCGAGCGGCCCGACCACGCCGACGAGGACCCGTGCCTGGTCAGGCCCGACGCCCGCTACCGCGGTCCGGAGAACCAGCTGTACCGGGTCGAGGTCCACGCCGGCGGCGAGGCGAAGGACGCCACCTTCAAGTGGTCCCGCGAGAACGGCTCGGTCGTCTTCCCGGTCGACGAACTGGACGGCGCCTGGGTGCAGTTGGCGTCCCTCGGTCACGACGACAAGCTCGACCTGGACGTCGGCGACCTCGTCGAGTTCACGGACACCGCCTACGCCTCCCGCCTGGAAGCCCTGCCCCTGCTGCGCGTCGAGGAGCTCGACCTGCCGGGCCGCCGGGTCCGCCTGTCCGCCGAGCCCGAGCCGGGCGTCGGCCGGCTGCCCCACCTGCACCCGTTCCTGCGCCGCTGGGACCACCGCGAGGGCCCGAAGCGCAAGGGCCGCACCGCAGCCCTGAAGGGCGGCGCCGTCCCCGTCACGGAGGGGGAGTGGCTGCCCCTGGAGGACGGTGTCGAGGTGTACTTCGCCAAGGGCGGCACCTACCGGACCGGCGACCACTGGCTCGTCCCCGCCCGCACCGCCACCGGCAGTGTCGAATGGCCGGCGGACGCGGCGCGCCGCCCGCTGCTCCAGGGGCCGGCCGGCATAGCCCGGCATTTCGCCCCGCTGGCCCTGGTCAAGGGCGAGGAGAGCGCCGTCGACCTGCGCCTCGCCTTCGGCCCCCTCGCGATCAGCATCCCGGCCGCGGACGAGGCGACCCTTGCGGCGGAGGAACAGGCACACCGTGAGGAGCTCGCGGCCGAAGGCCCCTCGCACGGGAGGTCGCAGACCACCGCAGAGGCGGAGTCCGCCGTGGAAGGAGACGAGTGATGGCCACACCTCTGAGTGCGTCCAAGCTGGTGGAGATCCTGCGTAAGGAGGGTCTGAAGGTCCACGAGGTGCGCAACTGGCGTTCGCACAACCGCAATACGAAGGGTCCCTGGGGCCCGTTGAACGGCGTGATGATCCACCACACCGTCACCTCGGGCACGGACGCCTCCGTGAACATCTGTTACAACGGCTACTCGGGTCTGCCGGGGCCGCTGTGTCACGGCGTCATCGACAAGAAGGGCGAGATCCACCTCGTCGGCAACGGCCGCGCCAATCATGCGGGGCTGGGCGACAGCGACGTCCTGCGCGCCGTGGTCAACGAGTCGAAGCTGCCGCACGACAACGAGGCCGACACCGACGGCAACCGGCACTTCTACGGCTTCGAGTGCATCAACCTCGGCGACGGCAAGGACCCCTGGCCCGAGGCGCAGAAGGAGGCCATCGAGAAGGTGTCCGCCGCGATCTGCCGTCACCACGGCTGGAGCGAGCGGTCGGTCATCGGCCACAAGGAGTGGCAGCCGGGCAAGCAGGACCCGCGCGGCTTCACGATGGACGGCATGCGCAAGCGGATCGCCGACCGGCTCGCCGGGAAGTCCCAGGGTTCCGACCCGGGGCCCGACCCGAAGCCCACGCCGTCCAAGCCGCAGCACGCCCCGTTTCCGGGCGGCGCCTTCTTCCACAACGGCCAGAAGTCCGCGCTCATCACAGCCATGGGCCGCCGCCTGGTCGCCGAGGGCTGCGACCACTACGAGGAGGGGCCGAGCCCCGAGTGGACCGACGCCGACCGCAAGTCCTACAAGGCCTGGCAGCAGAAGCTCGGCTTCAAGGGCAAGGACGCGGACGGCATTCCCGGCAAGACCAGCTGGGACAAGCTGAAGGTCCCGGCGTCCTGAGAGCCTGACCGGCCAGCCCGCCTACGCCTGCCCGCCTACGCCTGCCCGCCTGCGCCGGTCCGGCGCAGGCGGGCGGGCCCGGCTACGGCCGTCGTGCGCGCGGGAGGGGGCAGAAGTGACTGCCCCCTTCGGCCACGACCGTGTTGCCGGGGGCGATCTCCGTGAAGCCGGCGTCCCGGACGACCGGAAGGCCGCTCGTGGTCAGCTCGCGCCAGCGCTCGGCGTCCGCGGTGCGTACGGAGAGCGGGAAACCGGCGTCGCGCCACTCCGCGCGCTGCTCGTCCGACAGCTCCCACCAGGCCAGTTGCGCGCCGTGGCCCACCTGGGCCATCGACTTGCCTGCCGTCATGTCGAGGTCGGGGCTCAGCCACAGGACCGGCGCCGTGAGGTCCGGGTCCGCCGGGGGCTCCGGGTCGTCCAGCTCCGTCCCCGACACCTGGAGCCGCGCCAGATCCTTGGGCCAGCCGTCGAGCGGGACCGGCGGGAACACCCGTACCTCGGCCGACTTCCCCGTCACCGTGATGCCGTCGAGCGCCTCGGCCCTGCGCCACTCGGCGCCGCGCGCCCGCCGCACCACCTTGCGGATCCGGGCGTCCTGCCAGTCGCGCATGACCTGCGCCCACTCGCCGTCGCCGGTCGCGCGGGCGTCGGAGAGGATCACGAGGACCGCGCGGGCCGCCGTCTCCAGGGCGTCGGTGCGGGCCGGTGGAGCGGCCTTCTCGATCCGCGCCACGAGGGGCAGCACGAACTGCGGCGACTCGTCACGCGCGGTCCGCTCGGACCGGAAGGGGCTGTCCTGCGGCACCTCGGCAGAGGTGTCGGTGCCGGAGGCGTCGTTCGGGAGGGTCTGGTCGTCACTGCTCACCGGACCAGTCTGCCAGGCGGAAGATCGGTTCTTCGCGGGCCTTCGCGCCAGCCGCGATCACCCTGAGCAGGCGGTGCGCTGCGCCTCCTGCCACTCGCAGACGGGGCACAGCGTCACGCCCTTGCGGGACTCGGGGTACTCCGTGGGCTTGCGGCACAGCACGCACTCGGCGAACGGTTCCGGGCTGGTGTCCGGGCTCGTACCGTCCCAGTGGCTCGTACCGTCGCAGTAGTCAGCAGCCATGCGGCCAGCCTAATCGGACCCGACCCAGCCCCCGGTCGCCTCCGCTAGCGGCCCGCCGTCGACCCGATCAGCTCCGACACCCGCACGAGCCGGTACCCGCGCTCCCGCAGCTTCGGCACGACGGCGCGCACCGCTCGCTCCGTCGCCGGGGCCGCGCTGCGGGTGCAGTGCATGACGACGACCGAACCGGGCCGCACCCCGTCGAGCACCTGCTGCGCCACCGCGTCCGAGTCCGTCGCGAACGCGTCGCCGCTCACCACGTCCCACTGCACGGCCGTGACGCCCGCCGGCACCAGCGTCCGCAGGACCTCCTGGTTGTAACACCCGCCCGGGAAGCGGAAGTACGGCACCGTGCGCTTCACGCCGGCCTTGCGCAACGCGGTGAAGGCGCGCTCCACGTCCGACCGCATCTGCGCGGGCGCCATGGTGGGCAGGCCGTAGCACTTACCGGTGAAGGCGTAGTGGCTGTACGAGTGGTTGGCGACCTCGAAGAGCGGATCGCTCCCGATCGACCTGGCCTCGGCCGGGTACTCCTCGGCCCACCGCCCGGTCATGAACACGGTCGCGGGCACCTTCAGCCGGCGCAGTGTCGCGATCAGGGCCGGGTTGTCGAAGTGCTCACCGGCCGCCGCGCGGGGGCCCTCGTCGGCGGTCATGTCGGCGTCGAAGGTGAGGGCGACGGTGCGGTCCCGCGGGTGGGGCGCGTTCTTGAACACGGGGGTGAGACCGGCGGGTCCGGGCGCGAGCGTGGGCGGGCGCGAGGACCCGGCGGAGACGGACGCGTTCACCACCGCCCCCTCCGGGTGCCCGGCGGAGCCACCGCTCCCACCGCACGCGGCGGTTCCGACCCCCAGCGCGCCCAGGGCGCAGACCAGTGCAAATCTCCGTACGTAGGTCATCACGCGGCGACATTAAACGTACTAATGCGATGAATTGCGCACCATGCCGTGAGAGCGGTGCGGCGTCGGGCCAGGCGGGGGAAGGCCGGGGCTCAGGTGTCCCGCAGCGCCCTTGCCACCTGGCCGAAGAACCGTGCGTGCGCGGACTCGCTCGCCGGGAGCTCGGGGTTCCAGGGGAGCAGGCGCGCCCCGGCCGCGACCTGCTGCCAGTACGGGTCCGCCGCGTATTCCTCGCGCGGGGCGGCGTTCGCACGGGAGTCCACAAGCACGATGTCGGGCGTGAGCGCGGCGGCCTGTGCCCAACCGGCGGTGTTCCAGTTGGCGCCCGGCCCCTGCGGCGGTTCGACGGTCCGCACGCCGAGTGCGGTCAGCGCGCTCAGGTCGGGCCACTTGGCGGGCCGGGCCAGATGGACGCTGTCCGGCCCTCCCGGCGACAGGGCCAGCACCCGTCCCGGGTTGTCCCGCGCGGCCTGCTCCAACTCCCGCATGGCGCGCTCCAGTTCGGTCCCGGTTCGGTCCCGCGCACCGAGCGAGCGCGCCAGCTCGGCGAAGCGCTCCCGGACCGCGGTGAGCGAACGGCCCTGCCCGACGTCGACCACGACGACCGGGACGTGCTCCTCCAGGTGCTTCGCCACGTCGGGATCGACGCCGTACACCTGACCGCCGCCGTACGTGACGGCGACGACGAGGTCGGGCTCGGCCGCGAGCACGGCCTCCAGGCCGACGCTCTGGCCCGCCCCCAGGTAACGGACCTCGCCGAGCGGCAGCGTCCCCGCCTTGGCCGGGTCGGCGACATCCCCGTCGTGGAACGAACCGAAGATTCCCACCGGCCGGATCCCGTGGTCCCACAGTGTGGCGCCGGCCTGTATGTAGGCCACCACCCGTAACGGCACGTCCCCCGCGGCCGCCACATGCCCGCGGTCGTCGGTGAACTCCCAGGCTGCGTGTCGCTCCATGTGTCCCGTGTCCTTGTCCCGAGGGGGCGGGCTCCCGGAGAGGGAGCCGTGAAGGGTCCTACGGGTCCCGCGACGGAACCCATAGGACCCTTCCCAAGGCGCCGGGACGGCACGCCAGGTGGCCGGCCGCAGTTGTGCGCCGCCCGGCTGCCGGACGCGACGGCGCAGCCGCCTACCCCTGCGCCAGCAACAGCTCCCGCGCCCCGGCCACGTCGAAGTCCGCCTTCGGGTACCGAGGGTCCAGCGCCTCCAGATGCTCCAGGAGCAGCTTGCTGACAGCCCAGTTGCGGTACCACTTGCGGTCAGCCGGCACGACGTACCAGGGCGCGGCGTCCGTCGAACAGCGCTCCAGCGCGATCTCGTACGCCTCCTGGTACGCGGGCCACAGGGCGCGGTCCTCGATGTCGCCCATGGTGAACTTCCAGTGCTTGTCCGGGTTGTCGAGCCGTTCGAGCAGCCGCTCGCGCTGCTCCTCGTACGAGATGTGGAGGAAGCACTTGACGACCGTCACGCCGTCCTCGGCCAGCGACTGCTCGAAGCGGTTGATCTGGCCGTAGCGGCCGCCCAGCCGGCGGCGCGGGGCGAGGCCGCGGACGCGGGCGGCGAGGACGTCCTCGTACTGCGAGCGGTCGAAGATGCCGATCTCGCCGGGCTCGGGGAGCGCTCGCATGATGCGCCACAGGAACGGATGGGCGCGCTCCTCGGGGGTCGGCGCCTTGAACGCCTTGATGCGGCAGCCGGAGGGGTTGAAGAGGCCGATGACGTGCTTGACCGTGCCGCCCTTGCCGCTGGTGTCCATGCCCTGGAGGATCAGCAGGATCCGGCGCCGGTCGCCCGCCGTACCGGAGGCCCACAGGCGTTCCTGGAGGTCGGCAAGGTGTTCACCCATCTGGGCGATCGCCTCCCGGCCTGCGGCTTTGCCGGAGGGGCCCGCGGGCGTCGCCCGCGCGTCGTAGGAGGCGAGACTCACGGGCTTGCCGGCGGGGATGCGCAGCAGCTCACGAAGCGGGACGGGCCGGTCTGCGGCGACCCTGCCGCGGGACTTCCCGGCGCCCTTGGCCGCCTCGCCCTCGCCCTTGCCGTTCCGCTTCGTGTCCTTGTCGGCCTTGGCCACCACGCACCCCTTCCCGTCAGGTCCCTCGATCGTGCGATGGACCGGGCCCCTGCGCTACCGGTGCCAGGGGCCCGTCACGGCGAAGGTCGTCCCGGGCGTGTAGCAGTTGACGTACATCGTGTCGCCGTCCGGAGAGAACGTGACGCCCGCGAACTCGCCCCACGCCGGTTCCCGCGCCGTGCCGATGTTCTGCCGCCCGCGCGCCATCGCGTACACGTCGCCGCGGCGGGTCACCCCGAAGACGTGCTGCGCGCCCTCGCCGTCCTCGCACACCATCAGCCCGCCGCCGGTGGCGAGGCAGATGTTGTCGGGCTCCTCGCCCGGCAGCTGGACGTCGGTGCTCGGACCGAAGACGATCACCAGCGTGAGGCGGCGCCTCGCGGGGTCGTAGCGCCAGATCTGCCCGAAGTGGTCCGCGGCCGAGCCCTCGGCGCTGTGGGCGAACGAGGAGACGAAGTAGACGCTGCCGCCGCCCCAGTAGCAGCCCTCCAGCTTCTGCGCGTGCGTGATGCCCTTCGGGCCGAAGTCCTGGAGGCGGACGGGGGTCCGCGCGGCGAGCGGGTCGGGTACGTCGACCCACTCGATGCCGTCGAAGGCCGCGCCCGTCTCCTGGATCACGGAGAGGTCGGGCACCCCGGGCACCCGCATCGCCTGAAGCGTTCCGCCCGCCCGCAGGGAACCGAGGCCGCCCTCGGGCTTCTTGGGCAGGAAGCGGTAGAAGAGGCCGAACGGCTTCTCGAAGGCGTCCTCGGTCTCGTAGACGACACCGCGCTTCGGGTCGATCGCGATCGCCTCGTGCTGGAAGCGGCCCATCGCGGTCAGGGGCACGGCGCCCGAACGGCGCGGGTCGGCCGGGTCGACCTCGAAGATGAAGCCGTGGTCCTTGGTGTAGCCGTTCGTGCCGGCCTTGTCCTCGGTCTCCTCGCACGTCAGCCAGGTGCCCCAAGGGGTGGGCCCGCCCGCGCAGTTGACGGCCGTGCCGGCGATGGCGACGCGCTCGGACAGGACGTTGTTGTGCCGGTCGAGCGTGAGCGCGGTACAGCCGCCCTTGCCCATCGGGTCGTAGGTGAGCCCCTCGACAGCCGGTACGGCGATCTTCGCGGTGACGCGGTTCTCGTGGTTGCGGACCAGGTGGACCCGGCCGTGGCTGCCCTTCAGGGCCGTCATGCCGTCGTGGTTGCTGGGCACCCTGCCCTCGCCGGAGCGCAGCGGGTCGCCCTCGCGCGAGAGGACCTTGTAGCGGAACCCCTCGGGCAGGTCGAGCAGTCCGGCGGGGTCGGGCACCAGCGGGCCGTAGCCCTGCTTGCCGAGGCTCTGCGCGGCGGCCGTGCCCGTGAACAGTTCGGAGAGGCTTCCGGCGAAGGCGATCGCGGCGACGGAAGCGCCGCTGCGCGCGAGGACCTGACGTCGTGTTGCGGAGGACTGAGCGGTACGTGCGGCACGTGCTTCAGACATGGGGCAACCTCCTGCTGGCGGACAGGAACGGTGACCCGGTCGTGTGTATCACGCGGCAGGGTTCACCGGAACCACGCGCGTGACGGCCTGTCGCTCATGTCCCGGCCGTCGCACACCATCCCCGCCCGCGCGCCTCACATGCGCGGGAGCCCGCGCGCCTTACTCGCCCACGATCCCCTTGGCGTCCCGCGCGAGCGCGGTCAGCCGGGAGATCGCACGGAAATACTTCTTCCGGTAGCCGCCGTTCAGCATCTCCTCGCTGAACAGCCGGTCGAAGGGGAGGCCGGAGGCGAGCACCGGGACCTCACGGTCGTAGAGCCGGTCGGCGAGCACGACGAGCCGAAGCGCCGTCGACTGGTCGGGGACCGGCTGCACGTCCGTGAGGCAGACCGCCTCGAGGTCGTCCGTCAGCGCGCCGTAGCGGCTGGGGTGCACGCGCGCGAGGTGGTCGAGCAGATGCGGGAAGTCGTCGAGCGAGGCGCCCGGGGTCGCGTACGCCGCCTTCGTCACCTGTTCGTCGGAGAACGGGGCGGGCGCTTCGGGCAGGCCGCGGTGGCGGTAGTCCTCGCCGTCGATGCGCAGGGGGCGGAAGTGGGCGGACAGGCCCTGGATCTCGCGCAGGAAGTCGGCGGAGGCGAACCGGCCCTCGCCGAGTTTGCCCGGCAGCGTGTTCGAGGTCGCGGCGAGTGCGACGCCCGCGTCGACGAGCTTGCCGAGCAGGGTCGAGACCAGGACCGTGTCGCCCGGGTCGTCCAGCTCGAACTCGTCGATGCACAGCAACCGGTGCTCGCCCAGGGTGCGCACGGTCTGCTGGAAGCCGAGCGCGCCCACCAGGTTCGTCAGCTCGACGAACGTGCCGAACGCCTTCTGCTCGGGGGCCGCCGGGGTGGCGTGCCAGAGGGAGGCGAGGAGGTGGGTCTTGCCGACGCCGTAGCCGCCGTCCAGATAGACGCCGCGGGGCCCAGTGGAGGCCGCGGGCTTCTTGGCGAACCACCTGCGCTTACCCGAACCGCTCGCGTGGGCGCCGCCGAGCCCGGCCGCGAAGCCGCTCAGGACCCGCACCGCCTCGGTCTGGCTGGGCTGGTCGGGGTCCGGGATGTACGTCTCGAAGCGGACCGAGTCGAAGCGCGGCGGGGGCACCATCTCGGCGACCAGACGGTCCGCCGGGACGACCGGCTCACGGGCGCACAGGGACAGCGGGGCCGCATCGGCTATCGGACTCTGGGCCGGGGTGGTGGTGGAGGACGACACAGCACCCAACTCTAGACGCCGTGGGACACTGCGTGACATGCGACGCCTGTTCCCTGTGACGTACGAAACAGCAGATCACGCGGCCCACGAACCCCGTGAGTGGAGTCTCGACGAGCTCGCGGACGCCTACGCGTACCCCGCCGGGCAGGACGTATGGCTGCGCGCCAACATGGTCTCCACGCTCGACGGTGCCGCCCAGCACGACGGCCGCTCGCAGGGCATCTCGTGCGCCGCCGACATGCGGATCTTCGGCACCCTGCGCGGGCTCGCGGACGCCGTACTGGTCGGTGCGGAAACGGTCCGTCTGGAGGGCTATCGCCCGGCACGCGCGCGTGAGGCCTTCGCCGCGCGCAGGGAGGCGGCCGGACAGGGCCCCGCCCCGGCCATCGCGGTGATCACCGCGAGCCTGGACCTCGACTTCTCCCTTCCGCTGTTCACCTCGCCCCTGGTCCCCACGTTCGTGGTCACCGGCGCCGGAGCGCCGCCCGACCGGATGGCGGCCGCGCGCAAGGCGGGCGCCGAGGTGCTGATCGCCGGCGAGGGCACCGAGGTCGAGCCGGAGCGTGCGGTCCGGGCGCTCGCGGAGCGCGGGCTCACCCGGCTCCTCACGGAGGGCGGACCCCGTCTCCTCGGCCAGTTCGTGGCCGCACAGGTGCTCGACGAACTCTGCCTGACGCTGTCGCCGATGCTCACCGCCGGAGACGCGCAGCGGATTGCCGGCGGACCGTCCCTGACCGTCCCCGAACGTTTCGAGATGGCTTCTGTACTGGAAGAGGCCGGGTTCCTGTTCACCCGATACCGTCGGAGCTGACAATCAGTGGAATATGCCGTTCCGTTTTTCTTCCGCTGGGCACACTAAATCTCGCAGACCCCGTGCGGTCACGGGGCAGGATGGTTTCCGCAGGGACCGGTCGAGAGTCGACGGCCCACGGAGGAGAGAAGAAGGGCGCCTGTCGTGTTCACGAGCGTATTGATGATCGAGAAGGCCCTGACGTCCGCCGACGTGGAGTTCGTCACCACCTTGCACGGTGACGAGGAAGTCGCTTTCCACGTGCTGCTCCAGCCCCGCGGCGACCAGGCCGACCGCCTGCTGCGGGCCATCGACGACGTCGCCATGGGAGAGCTCGACGACGCGGCGAAGGAAAGAGACGTACCCGAGGGCAAGGACGCCGCGGAGACCGGCGGACAAGCTCTCCAGGTCTCCCTCACCGCGCTCCACCAGGCCGGCTGCCAGGCGGAGGGCCGCCTCGTCGAGGACCACCCCCTGGACGCGCTGAAGGCCCTGGTCGACGAGATCGGCGCCGACGAGGTCATCGTCCTGACCGACCCGCACTACGTGGAGGAGTTCTTCCACCGCGACTGGGCCTCGCGGGCCCGGCACAAGGTGGGCGTCCCGGTTCTGAAGCTCTTCTCGTACAGCAAGGTGTAGGGCCTCTCGTGGTGGGCGGTACAGGGTTGCGCGGGCCGGGCGCGCGGAGAAAGTAGGCTGAGCCTGCCCGCAGTGGGCACGCAGCAGCACACCGTCCCAGGGAGAAACCAATGGCACCCGGCCTGCCCACCGCCATGGACCGACCGCACTTCATCGGCATCGGCGGCGCCGGAATGTCGGGCATCGCGAAGATCCTCGCGCAGCGCGGCGCCCTGGTCGCCGGCAGCGACTCCCGGGAGTCCGCCACGGCCGAGGCGCTGCGCTCGCTCGGCGCCACGGTCCACATCGGCCACGACGCCGCGCACCTCGCGCCGGACGCCACCTGCGTCGTCGTCTCCTCCGCGATCCGCGCCGACAACCCCGAGCTGGCCCGCGCCGCCGAGCTCGGCATCCCGGTCGTCCACCGCTCCGACGCGCTCGCCTCCCTCATGGACGGCCTGCGCCCCATCGCGGTGGCCGGTACGCACGGCAAGACGACGACCACGTCGATGCTGGCGGTGTCGCTCTCCTCCCTGGGCCTCGACCCCTCGTACGCCATCGGCGGCGACCTCGACGCCCCTGGCTCGAACGCGCTGCACGGCGA
The DNA here is from genome assembly GCF_044748025.1 of Streptomyces sp. NPDC090032. NCBI lineage: Bacteria > Bacillati > Actinomycetota > Actinomycetes > Kitasatosporales > Streptomycetaceae > Streptomyces > Streptomyces sp. NPDC090032. The sequence continues at coordinate 83,571 of NZ_JBIVFF010000001.1, forward strand.
GGGCGAGATCTTCGTCGCCGAGGCCGACGAGTCGGACCGCAGCTTCCACAAGTACGCGCCCGAGGTCGCCATCGTCCTCAACGTCGAGCTCGACCACCACGCCAACTACGCGTCGATCGACGAGATCTACGAGTCCTTCGAGACCTTCGCCTCCAAGATCGTCCCCGGTGGCACCCTCGTCATCGCCGCGGACCAGTCCGGCGCGGTCGAGCTCACCCGCCGGCTGCGCGACACGACGTCCCTCAAGGTCGTCACGTACGGCGAGTCGGAGGCGGCCGACGTCCGCATCCACAAGATCACCCCGCGTGGCCTGACCAGCGAGGTCACCGTCCTCCTCGACGGCAAGCTGCTCACCTTCACCGTCTCGGTCCCAGGCCGCCACTACGCGCAGAACGCGGTCGCGGCACTCGCCGCCGGCGTCGCGCTCGGCATCCCCTCCCGCAACCTGGCCGCGGCGCTGAAGTCGTACACCGGCGTCAAGCGCCGCCTCCAGCTCAAGGGCGAGGAGAACGGCGTACAGGTCATCGACTCGTACGCGCACCACCCCACCGAGATGTCCGCCGACCTCGAGGCGATGCGCTCGGCCGCGGGGGACTCCCGGATCCTCGTGGTCTTCCAGCCCCACCTCTTCTCCCGCACCCAGGAGCTCGGCAAGGAGATGGGCGCCGCCCTCGCCCTCGCCGACGCGTCCGTGGTCCTGGACATCTATCCGGCCCGCGAGGACCCGATCCCCGGCATCACCAGCGGCCTCATCATCGACGCGGCCCGCGCGGCGGGGGCCGACGTGGACGCCGTCCACGACAAGGCGACCGTGCCCGACGTGATCGCGGGAATGGCCAAGCCGGGCGACCTTGTTCTCACCATGGGCGCGGGCGACGTCACGGAGCTCGGCCCGCAGATCCTTGATCGCCTTGCCAAGTGAAGGACTGAGCTGAATGTCGTACGACGTCGAAAAGCCGGACGAGGAGTGGCGCGCGGAGCTGACCCCGGCGGAGTACGCGGTACTGCGCCAGGCCGGCACCGAGCCCGCCTTCGTCGGTGAGTACACGGACACCAAGACCGAGGGTGTCTACTCCTGCCGCGCGTGCGGCGCGGAGCTCTTCACCTCGGGCGAGAAGTTCGAGTCGCACTGCGGCTGGCCGTCCTTCTTCGACCCGAAGGACACGGACGCCGTCGAGCTGATCGCGGACCGCTCGCACGGCATGGTCCGCACCGAGGTGCGCTGCGCCCGCTGCGGCTCGCACCTCGGGCACGTCTTCGAGGGCGAGGGCTACCCCACGCCGACGGACCAGCGGTACTGCATCAACTCGATCTCGCTGAAGCTGGCACCGAAGGCGGGCTGACCGGGCATCCGGCGGAGGCTCAGTCCTCCGCCGGCGTCTCCGGGCGCATCAGCGGGTGGACGACGCCGGGGAAGACGCGGGCCCGGACCACCGGCTCCGCGTTGCCGCCCTGCACCACCGTCTCGGCGATGCCCCACGGGCGGCCGGGCAGGACGACGGTCAGCGTGTACGAGGACGCGCAGCCCATGCAGTCGTACTTGTCCAGCCACGTCTCTACGTCGGTGAGGCTGCCGGGGGCGCGGCCCACGTGGCGGTGGCGGGCGTGGCAGCGGTCGCACTTCTCGCCGGGCTCGCACGTGCCGCCGCAGGGGCAGGGGACGTCGAGGGAGTCCGCGGGCCGCCAGCGCTGGGTGCGCACGGCCTCCGCGGTGGCGCCCATGTCCTTCATCGCCTTGAGGTTCTTCGCGGCGACGACGTACGACTCTCCGGTCGACGTCATCCGGTGCCGGATCACGTGCTTGCGTCCGCGGTTCGTCGTCATCTGATTTCCTCCTGGGTTCACGCAGCCCGCCAGGAGGCCCACGAGATCGTTCCTCCCCCACGGTACCGGGCCCGGCGGGTGACCCGGGCCCGCGCCGGACCGCCGCCCGTGCCATCAGGGAGTATGGGGCGCGCCACCCCGCAGACACCACATACACGTAGGAGACCGGGCCCGTTGTCCCAGAAGCGCGAAACCCGTCCTGAGACCGTGGCGACCGACGGCTCCGGCCCCGGCGCCGTCCCTGAGGCCGGGCACCGCCGCCGGCTCGACCTGCGCGCCGACTGCGGGAGCTGTTTCGGCCTGTGCTGCGTCGCGCTGCCCTTCGCCAAGTCCTCCGACTTCGCCGCGGACAAGGCCGCGGGCCGGCCGTGCCACAACCTCAAGGACGACTTCCGCTGCGGCATCCACACCACGCTCCGTGACAAGGGCTACGCGGGCTGCACGGTCTTCGACTGCTTCGGCGCCGGTCAGCAGGTGTCACAGGTCACGTTCGGCGGCGAGGACTGGCGTACGTCGCGCGGGACCGCGCGCGCCATGTTCGACGTCTTCCCCGTCATGCGCCAACTGCACGAACTCCTCTGGTACTTGACCGAGGCGCTGGAGCTCGACCGGGCCCGCCCGGCACACCAGGAGGTGCGGCGCGCCCTCGACGGGATAGAGGAGCTCACCCGCGCGGACGCCGCCACCCTCGCCGCGGCCGACGTACCCGCCCTCCGCGGCGAGGTCAGCGAGACGCTCCTGAAGGTCAGCGAGCTCGTACGGGCGGCCGTGCCCGGCCGCAAGAAGAACCACCGGGGCGCCGACCTGATGGGCGCCCGCCTCAAGGGCGCCGATCTGCGGGGCGCCAACCTGCGCGGCGCCTACCTGATAGCGGCCGACCTCACCGGCGCCGACCTGCGCGAGGCCGACCTCATAGGGGCCGACCTCCGTGACGCGCGTCTTCAGGGCGCCGACCTGACCGGCAGCATCTTCCTCACGCAGGCGCAGGTCAACGCGGCCCGCGGGGACGGCTCGACCAGGATCCCGGCCACCTTGAGCCGACCCGCGCACTGGTAGGCACGCGTCTCCCGGCGGGTGGTCAGAGGCCCAGGGACTTCTTCAGGAAGTCGAGCTGGAACAGCAGCAGGTTCTCCGCGACGTCCTCCTGCGTGACCATGTGCGTCGCGCCCGGCAGCGGCAGCACCTGGTGGCTGCGGCCCGCCGCGAGCAGCGCCGCCGACAGGCGCAGGGTGTGCGCGACCGCCACGTTGTCGTCGGCGAGCCCGTGCACCAGCAGGAGCGGCCGGCGCAGCAGGGGCGCGTCGGCGATCAGGGAGCAGCGCTCGTAGTTCTCGGGCTCCTCGTCGGGATGGCCGAGGTAGCGCTCCTTCCAGTGGGTGTCGTACAGCCGCTGGTCGGTGGGCGGCGCGCCCGCCACCGCCGCGTGGAAGACGTCGGGCCTGCGCAGGACGGCGCCCGCGGCGAGGAACCCGCCGAACGACCAGCCCCGGATCGCGACCCGCGTCAGGTCGAGGTCGGGGAACTCCGCCCCGGCCGCCTGCACGGCCGCGACCTGGTCGTCCAGCGCGTGCGTCAGGATGTCGCCGCGGATCTCCTTCTCCCATGCGGGACCGCGCCCCGGGGAGCCGCGCCCGTCCGTGACCAGGACCGCGAAGCCCTGCTCGGCGAACCACTGCGACACATGCGCGGGCCAGCCGAGGCCGCGCGTGGCGACCAGCAGGTGCTGGCCCCCGTACGGGTTGACCAGGACGGGGAGCTTGCCGCTGCCCGGTGTGTGCCACGACGGCAGGAACAGCTGGCTGCGCAACTCCCGCTCGCCGAGCCGCAGATGGACGGGCCGCGTGGGGACGACGGGACGCTCGGCGAGCGAGGCGATCTCCCCGACCGGCTCGCCCTTCCGCGTCACCTCCACGGTCGTACGGTCCTCCCGGCGGCTCACGAGGACCGTGGTGCCGCCCACGGAGACCGCCGTATGCACGCCCGGCGTGTCCGTGAGCCTGACGCGGCCCGCGTCGGGCGCCCAGGTCCACACATGGGTCTCGGTGGGCTCGTCACCACCCTCGAACAGCACCGACTCGCCCTGTACGCCCAGGACTTGACGGACCTGGAGGCCCACCGGGGTCACCGGCTTCCCGGCCACGACGAGGCGGCGCGTGTCCTGCTCGTCGCGGGTGGTCACCAGTGCGCCGGACGCCGTGCGGCACGGGGCGCCCGGGACGAGCTCGACCCAGGCCGCGTCGCGCTGCTCGTCGAGGACACGGGTGGCGCCCGTCGAGGGGTCCACGGCCAGCGTGCGCAGCGTCCGCTGGTCGCGGCTCTGCACCGCGGCGAACGGGCCGTGCGCGTCCCACCCGGCGACGGGCACGTACTCGAACGCCCCACGGTCCCAGTCCACTTCGGCCCGCGAGCCGTCCAGGCGCAGCACATGGAGCGACACGTCGGCGTTGGCCGTACCCGCCGCCGGATAGCGCACGGCGCGGGGCGGCGCCGAAGGGTCGGCCGGGTCCGAGAGATACCAGCGCTGCACGCGCGACGTGTCCACGCGCGCGGCGAGCAGCGCGCCGCCGTCGGGCGCCCACCAGTGACCGCGCGCCCGGCCCATCGACTCCGAGGACGCGTGGTCGGTCAACCCGTAGGTGATGTCCGGGCCTTCGGGCGCCGCAAGCCGCCGGTCCTCGCCGTCGAGCGTGACGACGTGCAGGGCGCCACCGGTGACGTACGCGACCGAGCGGCCGTCGGGGGACAGGCGCGGGTCCACGACCGGGCCCGCCGCCGACACGGGGAACGGGACGCCGTCCGCGACACGGACGGCCCAGAGCGCACCGGACAGGGCGTACACGACCGTGCGGCACTCGGCGTCGGCCGAGTACGAGACGAGCCCGACCGCGCTCTCGCGCGCCCGCTCCCTGCGCACGCGCTCGGCGGCCGGCACGTCGCCCGCGCGCGCGGTGCGTGAGACGTCCACGAGGACGCGCTCTGCACCGTCCTCGTAGAGCCACAGCGCGCTCACGGGGTCGGCGCCGCCTCCCGTACGCAGGAACAGGACGCGCTCGCCGTCCGCCGAGACCGTGAACCGGCTCGGCGCGCCCAGGGCGAAGCGGCGCGTACGGGCGTACTGGCGTGGGAACTCTCGGGCATCGTCCATGGGGGCACTCTGGCACGCCCCGCTGACACCCCGTCGGGCGGCCGACGGGGACGGCCCACCACCCGGGTCAGGCGGCGGACTTGTCCCGCACGACCACGACCGAGCAGTGCGCGTACTGCGTGACCTGCTGGCTCACCGAGCCGAGCATCGCCCCCTTGAAACCGCCGTAGCCGCGGGTGCCGACGACCAGGAGTTCGGCCGCCCCGGACGCCTCGACGAGGACCTTCGCGGCGTGCCCCTGCATGACGCGGCTGTGCACCGGGACGGGCGGGTTCTCGCCGACCGTCTCCGTGACGATGTGGATGAGCTTGGCGCGCGAGGTCTCCTCGGGGGAGAGCAGCTCGCGGCCGCCCGCCGCCGTGTCTCCGTCAGCGGGCCCGCTGAGGCTGAAGGGGTTCGTGGACCACTCCCAGCTCATGACGGCGTGCACCCGGCCGCCGACGAGCGTGGCCTGCCGCACCGCCCAGCGGAGGGCGTCCTTCGAGTGCTTCGAACCGTCGACACCGACGACGATCAACGGCTCCGTGGCCTGGCTCACCGAGGACTCCTCAGAGGGGGATCGGGTGGGATCGGGTACCGCCCTTTTCCCCGCCCCGGGGCCGCTCAGTCGAAGGTTCACGCGATGGTGCGATCATGTGCCGCCGTCCGGATGCCCGCCGAGGGCCACGGGTAGGGCCGGGCCATGACGCAGCCGTTCGAACTGCCGCACTTCTACATGCCGTACCAGGCGCGGCTCAATCCACACCTCGACGAGGCGCGGGCGCACTCCACGCGGTGGGCCCGCGAGATGGGCATGCTGGAGGGGTCCGGCATCTGGGAGCAGAGCGACCTCGACGCGCACGACTACGGACTGCTGTGCGCGTACACCCATCCCGACTGCGACGGGGCCGCCCTGTCGCTCGTCACCGACTGGTACGTGTGGGTCTTCTTCTTCGACGACCACTTCCTGGAGACGTTCAAGCGGACCCAGGACCGAGAGGGCGGCAAGGCCTATCTGGACCGCCTGCCCCTGTTCATGCCGATGGACCTGTCGACCCCCGTGCCCGAGCCGCAGAACCCGGTCGAGGCGGGCCTCGCCGACCTCTGGGCGCGCACCGTCCCCGCCATGTCGGTGGACTGGCGCAGAAGGTTCGCCGAGTCGACCGAACACCTCCTCAACGAGTCGATGTGGGAGCTGTCCAACATCAACGAGGGGCGGATCTCCAACCCCGTCGAGTACATCGAGATGCGCCGCAAGGTCGGCGGCGCGCCCTGGTCGGCGGGGCTCGTCGAGTACGCCACCTCCGAAGTGCCCGCGGCTGTCGCCGGGTCGAGGCCGCTGCGCGTCCTGATGGAGACGTTCTCCGACGCCGTGCACCTGCGCAACGACCTCTTCTCGTACCAGCGCGAGGTCGAGGACGAGGGCGAGCTGAGCAACGGCGTGCTGGTCCTGGAGACCTTCTTCGGGTGCACGACACAGGAGGCGGCGCAGACCGTCAACGACATCCTCACCTCACGCCTCCACCAGTTCGAGCACACCGCGCTCACCGAAGTGCCCGCCCTCGCCGTCGAGAAGGGGCTCACGCCGCCCGAGGTCGCCGCGGTCGCCGCGTACACGCGGGGCCTGCAGGACTGGCAGTCGGGCGGCCACGAATGGCACCTGCGCTCCAGCCGCTACATGAACGAGGGGGCGACCGGGAGCGACCCCCTGGCGGGGCCCACCGGAATCGGCACGTCCGGTGCGGACGTCGGCGCGCTGCTCGCCTCGGCCGGCGCCGAACGCCTGCGCGCCTACACGCACGTGCCGTACCAGAAGGTGGGGCCCTCCCTGCTCCCCGACTTCTACATGCCGTTCCGGCTCCGGCTGAACCCCGGCCTTCAGGAGGCCCGCCGGCGCATCACCCCCTGGGCGCACGCCATGGGCATCCTGGAGGAAGGCATCTGGGACGAGGACAAGCTGGCCGCCTACGACCTGCCCCTGTGCTCGGCCGGTATCGACCCCGACGGCGGCCAGGACGCCCTGGACCTGAGCGCCGGCTGGCTGGCCTGGGGGACGTACGGGGACGACTACTACCCGCTCGTGTTCGGGCACCGGCGTGACCTCGCCGCGGCGAGACTGTGCACCGAACGGCTCTCCGCCTGCATGCCTGTCGAGGGTGGCGAGATCCCGCCGCCGGTGAACGCGATGGAGCGCGGCCTCGCCGACCTGTGGGTCCGCACCGCCGCAGGCATGACGACCGAGCAGCGGCGCACCCTGAAGGCGTCCATCGACGTCATGACGGAGAGCTGGGTGTGGGAGCTGTCCAACCAGCTCCAGAACCGCATCCCGGATCCCGTCGACTACCTGGAGATGCGCCGCGCCACCTTCGGCGCCGACCTCACCATGAGCCTGAGCCGGATGGGCCACGGCCCCGCCGTGCCGCCCGAGGTCTACCGCAGCGGCCCCGTCCGCTCCCTGGAGAACGCGGCCGTCGACTACGCGATGCTCCTGAACGACGTGTTCTCGTACCAGAAGGAGATCGAGTACGAGGGAGAGATCCACAACAGCATCCTCGTCGTGCAGAACTTCTTCGGCTGCGACTACCCGACCGGACTCGGCGTCGTGCACGACCTGATGACGCAGCGCATGCAGCAGTTCGAGCATGTCGCCGCCCATGAATTCCCCGTCCTGTACGACGACTTCAAGCTGTCGCGGGAAGGCCGGGCGGTCATGGACGGCTATGTGGCGGAGCTGCAGAACTGGTTGGCCGGGATCCTCAACTGGCACGCTGAATGCCGCCGTTACGGAGCCGCCGACCTGGCCCGGCGCGCACATGGATTCGTGCCGGGACGGTTGCCGAACCTCTTCACCCGGAACCCGGGATTCACGACACCGTCGTGGGGTGCGGTGACTCCTGTGGGGTGACGGCGGACACGGAGGGTGCGGAGGCTGACCGGGTGCCAGAAATGCCCGGTTCAGTCTCACTCGTTCGGGGATCGTCGCGCCGGGTGCGGACGGGTAGAGCTTTGGCCGGAGGTGGGCTATGGAACAGACCGCGTTGCGCCCCAAGTCGATGCCCGGAGCCCCGCGTCGTGAGGCGCCGGCCGCCGCCCGGGGGAAGGGTCCGGGCGGCCGCCGCCCGCATGCGGCACGGCGGCGTGGCAGGCGCCTCGTCACCCTGCTGCTCGGGCTGCTGTTCGGGACGGTGCTCGTGCTGTCGGGCGTCGGCCTCGGCACGGTCGGCGCGGCCGTCATAGGGATGAGCAAGCTGGCCGAGATGCAGCAGCAGGCGGGGGCGGCGCCGCGGCCTCCGGCGGTGCCCGCGCCGTCCGCAGCTCCCACGGGGCTGCCGTCGCCGTCGGCGCGCCCCGTGCGGGCGGCGCTCGGCGTCGAGGTGGTGGACGCGGCCAAGGGTGCGGGGGCGCTGCTCGTGGGCGTGCACGTGCCCGGTCCCGGCTACACGGCGGGTCTCGTCCGCGGCGATGTCCTGACCGCCTTCGGCGAGACCCGCATCGACTCCGCGGGCGCCCTCGCCCAGGCGGTGGAGTCCGCGCGTCCGGGCCGGCAGGTCACGCTGACGGTCCGGCACGAGTCGGGCGCGCGCCAGGTGTTGGCGGTGACTCCTGGAGTGGTGACCTAGGGTCGCCCGTTCGGATCGGGCGGCCGAGGGTCACACGACCCGGAAGTGCGTCGTGAGCCTCTGCTCGTCGTCGAGGATGTGGAAGGCCAGGCCCACCGGGGCGTCCCGGTCCGCCACATCCTCGCCCTCCCAGGGCAGCCGCAGCGTCCAGGTCACGCCCGGACCGATCACCAGGGGGCGGCCCGCGAACACCGTGGCGGCCGGGGTGTGCGCGTGGCCCGCGATGATCCCGGCGATCTCCGGCCGCCGCTCCAACAGGGCGGCCAGCGCCCGCGGTTGGGCCAGCTGGTAGGCGTCGGGCAGCGGGTGGTGCAGCGCCACCGGCGGATGGTGGAACGCGAGCAGGACGGGGCTCTCGCCGTCGAGCCCGTCGAGGGTGTCCTCCAGCCAGCCGTACGTCTCCTCGTCGAGCCGGCCCTCGTCGGCGCCCGGAATGCTGGAGTCGCACATGAGGACCACGGCGCCGCCGACGTGGTGGGAGCGGTTCACCGGTCCCTCGGCCGCGGGTTCGCGCAGCAGCGCCTTGCGGTAGGGCGCCCGGCTGTCGTGGTTGCCCGGGCAGGTCAGGACGGGGAAGGGTGCGTCGCCGTCGTGCAGCCCCAGCAGCTCCGCCGCCTCCTCGTACTCGGACTCCGCGCCGTGGTCCGCGATGTCGCCGGTGACCAGGAGGGCGTCGATCGGGCCGGGCAGCGCCCGGAGGTGGTCGATCACGCGCCGGGCGCGCGCCGTGGCGCGCGGGGTCCCGTCGAGGTGCAGGTCGCTGATCTGAGCCAGTACAAGCATGGTCGTACGTCCTCCGGAGAAGGGGCTTAACGGATGCTGTCGATCTAACCATTAGATGTAATGGTTGAGCAATGAATAGGCATTAGGGAGCGGTCTGGCCGGGCGGCGCGCGCATGTGGGAACAGACTCGCGTCAGGCCCGTCGGCCGGGCAGGATGCTGCCCGTACGTCCTGTTCGGAGAAGCAAGGTTCAGCTCGGAGCACCCGGAGGACCGGATGACCGCCACGCCCGCGCCGTTCACGGCCGACGACTACAAGGCCCGCATGGAGCGCGCCGCCCGGTCCGCGGCCGACGCGGGACTCGCCGGCGTCCTCGTCGCCCCCGGCCCCGACATGGTCTGGCTCACCGGCTACGCGCCCACCGCCGACACCGAGCGCCTCACGATGCTCGTCCTCGCCCCGGGCCAGGACCCCGTACTCGTCGTGCCCACCCTGGAGGCCCCAGACGCCGCGAAGGCGGTGGGGGCGGACGCCCTCACCCTGCGGGACTGGACCGACGGCAAGGACCCCTACGCGGTGACCGCGCCCCTCCTCGACGGCTCCGGGCGCTTCGGCATCAGCGACAACGCGTGGGCGATGCACCTCATCGGGCTGCAGAAGACCTTGCCCGACACGTCGTACGCCTCCCTCACCGAGGCCCTGCCGATGCTGCGCGCCGTCAAGGACGCGGCCGAACTCGCACGCCTCACGGCCGCGGGCGAGGCCGCCGACGCCACGTACGAGGAGATCAAGACGGTGCCCTTCGCGGGCCGCAGGGAGAGCGACGTCGCGGGCGATCTCGCCGATCTCCTACGGCAGTTCGGGCACTCCCAGGTCGACTTCACCGTCGTCGGATCGGGCCCGAACGGTGCCAACCCGCACCACGAGGCGGGCGAACGAGTCATCGAGAACGGGGACATGGTCGTCCTCGACTTCGGCGGCCTCAAGCACGGCTACGGCTCCGACACCTCCCGCACCGTCCACGTCGGCGAGCCGACCGCCGAGGAGCAGCGTGTCCACGACGTCGTGCGCGAGGCGCAGGCGGCGGGCTGCGCGGCGGTCAAGCCGGGCGCCGCCTGCCAGGACGTCGACCGCGCCGCCCGCGCGGTGATCACCGAGTTCGGCTACGGCCAGTACTTCATCCACCGCACCGGCCACGGCATCGGCGTCACCACGCACGAACCGCCCTACATGATCGAGGGCGAGGAACAGCCCCTCGTTCCCGGAATGTGCTTCTCCGTGGAGCCGGGCGTCTATCTGCCGGGCCGCTTCGGCGTACGGATCGAGGACATCGTGACGGTCACCGAGGACGGCGGACGAAGGCTGAACAGCACGCCACGGGACATGGCGATCGTGAGCTAGACGCCATGTCCGACGCCCCGCCCACCCAGGACACCGTACGCAGACTGCTGGACGCCCTCCTCCCCGACGGTGGGCAGCTCGACGTCGGTCCCGTGGCCGAAGGCGGCGAGCACTCCACCTGGTGGGTCGGCACCCGCTATGTGCTGCGCCTCGCCCTCGACGCGCCGTCGTCCGCCCGTCAGCGCCGCGAGATCAGGCTCCGCGACCTCGTGCGCCAGCACGTCGGCATCGCCGTGCCCGCCTCTCTCGCTTCCGGCGAGTGGGCGAGCGGGCGCACCTACACCCTCGACACCCGGCTGCAGGGTGCCTCGGGCGACGTCGTCGACGTCACCGCGGCCGGCGAGGAGGATCTCGCGGGGCTGCTCGGCGGGCTGAGGGAGGTGCCCGCGGCGCGGGCCGAGGCGCTCGGCCTCGTCAGGACGCCGCCGCGCTCCCTCGACATGCTGCGCCGGGAGGCGGCTCGGTCCGCCGAACTCCTCGGCCGTGACGGCGAGTTCGAACCCGCGCGCCTCGCGCAGCTGGCCGCGCAGGCCGCCGCGCAGCTCGCCCCGCAGCCCGGCGCCGTCGTGGTCCACCACGACCTCAAGGGCGAACACCTCACCGTGACGCCCGACGGCAGGGTGCGCGGAGTGCTCGACTGGACCGACGCCGTCCTCGGCGACCCGGCCGAGGACATCGCGGGCCTGAGCATCGCGGTCGGCGCCCGCGCGGCCGTCCGCGCGGCGACCCTCGCCGGTTACGGCCCCCGCGCCAGCCTGCGCGGCCTGTGGCTGGCCCGCTGCGACACACTCGTCCGCCTCGGTGAGCGCCTCCACGGCACGGACGACAGCCCCGTGCCGCTGCTGCGCACCCAGCTGGAGCGCGCATGGGAGGCGATCCTCCTCGAACTCGTGACGGAGCTCGCCGACAAGGACCCGGAGGCGGGCTGAAGCCTTTGACGGGCCGTCTTACGGCCCGACGAGCACCGCGCACGACTGCGGCGGGACGGTGAGCAGACCGTCCTCGCCGGGCAGCCCCACCGGCTCCCACGCGGCGAGCACCCGGTAGCCGTTCCGGCCGACCGGCACCGCCGCCGGCTCGTCCGACAGGTTCACCGCCACCCGCAGATCTCCCCGCCGGTACGCGATCCAGCGGGCGCCCTCGTCGTACGCCACCCGCACGGCCGCCAGGTCGGAGTCCGTCAGGTCGGCCCGGCCGCGGCGCAGCGCGATCAGCTCGCGGTACCAGGCCAGCACGCGCGCGTGAGTGCCGCTGTCCGGCTCCGACCAGTCCAGGCAGGAACGCTCACGGGTCGCCGGGTCCTGAGGATCGGGGATCTCCTCCTCGGCCCACCCGTGCGACGCGAACTCCCGCCGCCTGCCCTTGCGTACGGCGTCCGCGAGCGCCGGGTCGGTGTGGTCGGTGAAGAACTGCCACGGGGTGCCTGCGGCCCACTCCTCGCCCATGAACAGCATCGGCGTGAAGGGCCCGGTCAGCACGAGCGTGGCCGCGCATGCCAGGAGCCCGGGGGAGAGGGTCGCGGAGAGCCGGTCGCCCTGCGCGCGATTGCCGATCTGGTCGTGGGTCTGGGCGTAGCCGAGCAGCCGGTGCGCGGGGGTGCGGGTGCGGTCGACGGGGCGCCCGTGATGCCGGCCCCGGAACGTCGAGTACGTGCCGTCGTGGAAGTAGCCCCGGCTCAGGGTCTTGGCGAGCGCGGCCATCGGCGCCTTCGCGAAGTCCTCGTAGTAGCCCTGGGACTCGCCCGTCACCGCCGTGTGCAGGGCGTGGTGGAAGTCGTCGCTCCACTGCGCCTGGAGCCCGAGGCCGCCGTGGCCGCGCGGGGTGATCACGCGCGGGTCGCCGAGGTCCGACTCGCCGACCAGGAACAGGGGCCTGTCCTGCTCCTCCGCCAGGGCGTCGACGGCCGTGGACAGCTCCTCCAGGAAATGGACCGCGCGTGTGTCGCGCAGCGCGTGCACCGCGTCGAGGCGCAGCCCGTCGATCCGGTAGTCGCGCAGCCAGGCGAGTGCGCTGCCGACGAGGTACGCGCGCACCTCGTCGGAACCGGGGGCGTCGAGGTTGACCGCGGCGCCCCAGGGCGTGTGGTGGGTGTCGGTGAAGTACGGCCCGAACGCGGGCAGATGGTTGCCCGAGGGGCCCAGGTGGTTGTGGACCACGTCGAGGACGACGCCGAGCCCGAGCCCGTGCGCCATGTCGACAAAGCGCTTCAGCGCCTCAGGGCCCCCGTACGGCTCGTGGACCGCCCAGGGGCTGACGCCCTCGTAGCCCCAGCCGTGCCGCCCGGGGAACGGGCACAGCGGCATCAGCTCCACATGCGTGACGCCCAACTCGACCAGGTGGCCCAGGCGTTCGGCCGCGGCGTCGAGCGTGCCCTCGCGCGTGAACGTTCCCACATGCAGCTCGTACAGGACCGCGCCGGGGAGGCCGTGCCCCGGCCCCGACCCCGAGCGCCACGTGTACCGCTCGTGGTCGACGACCGCACTCAGGCCGTCGGGCCCGTCCGGCTGGCGGCGCGACCGGGGATCGGGCAGCACCGGCCCGTCGTCGAGCGCGAACCCGTAGCGCGTACCGTCCTGCGCGTCCGCCTCGCCCGTCCACCACCCCTCCCGGTCCGGGTCGCGCTCCAACGCGCGCGTGGTGCCCTCGCAGTGGAGCGCGACCCGCTCTGCCTGTGGTGCCCACACCTCGAACTGCACGGACGGTTCCCCCTTGTCTGCCGACAGTGACGACCCGTCCATCCTGCGTCAGCGGAGATCGATCCGCTGGGATTCGCAGCGGGTTCCGCGCATTCCTCGCCGGATCGGACCCGCCGGCCGAACCGGCCGGTGAACCTCAGACGAAATTGATGCGCTTCTCCGTGACCGGGTACCCGGCCTTCGTGAAGTTCGCCGCCATCGGGAAGTTCCCGTCGTCCGTCGCCGCGGCGACGAACTCGGCGCCGTGCTCCACCAGGAGGTGGGTCGACTCGACCAGCAGGTCGTACGCGTAGCCTCGGCCGCGCTGCTCCGGCACCACGCCGATGAACCCGATGCACGGCCCGCCGGGGTTGTGGGCGGGGATGTGCAGGCCGACCAGGTCTCCCTCCGGGGTGTACGCCAGCTGCCACCACTCGCGCGGTGACGGGCACCAGTGGAAGAAGTCCAGCTCCTCCCGCGCGGCGGCGTCGAGGCCCGACTCCTCGACGGTGCGCAGCGCGTGCGCGTCGAGCGTCGCCGAGTGGACCCGGCGCAGCACGTCGAGGATCACCTCGTCGTCGGGTTCCGCCCGGAACTCCAGGCGGCCGGGACGCTCCGGCAGGCCGTTCTCCGGTGTCCACCGATAGCGCAGCCGCTCCACGAGGAGCTTCTTCCCGGCCCGCGTGACCGCCTCCGCCCGCGCCTCGGCGGCCGCCCGCGTCCGCGGGTCCTCACGCCAGCCCGCGGGCAGGATCAGCTCGTACTCGACGTCGTACGGGGCCCGCCGCAGCAGCTCGGTGCCCGCCTCGACGTCGTCCTCCAGGACGTCGAACCAGTTCAGGTTCACCGGTTCCGTGTCGTCCTTGCCGCCCCACCACGCCGCCCGCGCGACCACGCGACCCGCGCGCAGGGCGACCCAGGTCCACTCGGGGCGGTAGTCGCCGCCCTCGGCGACGGTGCGATAGCCGACGCCGGTGATGACGCGGCCCACGAGGCCCGGATCGTCGAACGTACGGAAAAGCGGTACGTCTTCCTCGGTCAGTGCGCGGACGACCAGATCTGTGTCGCCGTGCGTCGGGCGCGGGCTTCCTTGCGGTGCAGTAGTCAAGAACTCTCCTGGTCTACGCGAACGCGCCCGGCGGCGGTCCGGGCCGCCGAACGTAGCAGCGGGCAAGCGCCCTGCGCGCCCGGATTTCCCCTCCAGCGCGCCCAGTTACGATCCTTGCTGGTCAAGGCCGCACCGGGGGGCGGGTTCAAGTTCGCCGTATTCTGGACACCCCGGCCGCGCTGCCCGACAATCACGTACGTGGCCTCCTCGTACGAGCACCAGACCTATCCCGCGCGGCTGTCCGACGCCGAGCGCGACAGGGCGTTGCGGGAGCTCCGCGAAGGTGCCGCGCTCGGCAGGCTGTCGCACGACACGTTCGTACGGCGCATGGAACTCGCCCTCGCCGCCCGCCGGTCCGACGAACTCGCCGCGCTCACCGCCGACCTGCGCACCGAGGGCCGCTGGTCCCGGAAGGTCTTCGGCGCCGTGGCGGCGGTCTCGGGGTTCACGGTGCGGCTGCGCGGGGCGTGGCAGGGCGAGCGGCTCCCGAAGCTTCAACTGCCGCAGCCGCACAGCCCGTACCCGCTGCGCATCGGGCGCGACCCGGCCAACGGGCTGCGCCTCAGCCACGAGACCGTCTCGCGCGTGCACGCCGAGCTGAGCAGGCAGGGCGGCATGTGGGTGCTGCGTGACCTCGGCTCCACCAACGGCACGTCCGTCAACGGGCGACGGGTCGTCGGGGCGGCAGTCGTCCAGGACGGCGACCAGGTCGCCTTCGGCCGGATGTCGTTCCGGCTGTCCGCCGACTAGTGCTGCGCCGCGGAAGAGTTCCGTCGCGAAGCCATAAGGTTCGAGTATGGAATTCGTACTGCTGTCCGCTGTCCTTGTGCTCGTTGCCCAGCTCTCTCTGTCGTCCCCGTCGGGGAAGATCGTGAGTGTCGAGCGCCGGCTTGCCCGGCTGGAGCAGAAAGTGGATCTGCTGCTCAGCCACCTCGGTGTGGAAGGGCCGCAGATACCCGGCATGGAGCGGGTGCATGAACTGATCCGGCAGGGCAAGAAGATCGAGGCCATCAAGGTGTACCGACAGCTCACCGGCGAAGGGCTCAAGGAGTCCAAGGACGCTGTGGAGCGGATGAGCTGACCAGCAGTGGCGCCCGCCGCTTCCCAGTTCCGCCGATGGGCGCCGTCTCGTCGACCGGGCCTGGTGCTTGATCCTGACGATCGGTGTGTGTCGGAGGAGCGGGTACGTGCTCACACCACCCCGCGGCGTGATGCTCGCCGTGCACGCGTAGCCCTGCCGGCTGTCGGAGGGCGCCCGGCCTGGCGGACAGCGGAGATCATGCACGTGGCTGTCTCCTCTCGATAGCCATCGGCGGAACGTCTGCGGCGCAGCACCAGCCGCCGGACAACTCCCGTGACATGAGCGGGAGTTCGCATTCAGTCGCCCGCCGCGAGAGTGTGCCGCACCGCCGCGACGGTCGTACGCGCCTGATGCTCGACCTGGTGCTCCAGCGGCACCCAGCGCGCCCTGAACCGCTCCGCGAACGCGTCGCACCAGTGCGTCACCAGCTGTTCAAGACGGTCCGCGTCCGGGTCGTCCGCCTCCTTCAGGACCCGCAGGAGCATCGCGGCGGCCCGCAGCGGCAGCCGTCTGGAGAACGCGTCGATGCTCCCCACGTACGCCATCGTGGCGTCCGGCGGCGGCGGTTTCAGCCAGTCGTCCGCGAGGCCCGGCACCAGAGCGACGGCCCACCGCGCCGCCCGCATCAGCGGCCCGTCCACCTCGGGAAGCCGGGGCAGCGCCGACTGGAGGATCTCCTCCACCAGGAGCGTGTCCCGGCTCAGCCGCTGCGCGAGGCGCCGCAGTGCCCGGTCGGGGGCGGGGTGCGGCGCCGGGTCGTCCACGAGGTCGCTCGCCCACATCGGCACCTCGACGATCGCGGTCCGGCCGCCGTAGCGGTGGGCGTGGTGCCAGGTGCTGTGCCGGGCGTCGTCCGGCAGGCTGGGGAACGCGGCCTCGGCGCCGGGCTCCGGCATCACATGGACGCCGGGGCCCGCCGCGGGCCAGCCCGCCGCGTCCGACGCCCCCGTCTCCACGGGTATGTGCAGCTCCGCCGCCGACTTGGCGAACGGCTCCGCGAGCCCCGGTATGTCGCGCGTCAACTGCACCCAGCTGCCGCCCAGGTCGGTGCCGTGCAGCGACACCTGGAGGAAGGGGCGCAGCTCGTCGATGACTCCGGTCAGGGCCCGCGTCTCGGGCGGCAGCCGGTCCGGCGGCAGCACGGAGGGCGACCACTCGGGTTGCTCGGGGCCCGCGGGACGGAAGAAGTTCCGGTGGTAGTCGAGCAGGTCGCGTGGCGCCGGGGTGCGATGCAGATCCGCGCCGTCCGGGTCGGCGCACAACAGGAAGTGCCAGGAGCAGTCGGTGCGCAACTCCCGCTCCAGCAGGACACGTTCGGCAAGCCACTGCAGAGTGGAGCCACCGGCCGGCTCGTTCGCGTGGGCCCCGGCGACCACGAGCACCGCGCGGTGGTCGTGCCCCACCGACAACAGGTGCAGCGGCCGGCCCGCGCGTGAGGTGCCGACCTGGCGTAGAACGCACAGGTCGGGTCGGTGAGCCGCCAGCTCCCGTGCTGACTGGACCAGTTCGGCCACATTTGGGTAGCGCTGCTCCGTCAGGTGACTCACCCCCGTTGGTGCTCCCCGCAGTACCCCACGCTGCGCGGCACCTGTCAAGAAGGCGACATCCAGTGCCTCACCGCTGGTGCGGCCGCGGCCCGAAGTCGCTGCTGATGCTGCTCGGTCGACCGGCTACGCCCGTACGAGGAGCGCCACCGGAAGCCGGGTGAACAGGTCGTCCACGCGCGCGTGGCCGGTGAACTCCCTTCCCGGAGCCAGGAGATCGACCCAGTGGCCTTCCGGGAGCGGTAGCTCCGTGTCGCGCCAGCCGCCCGCCTCCGCTAGGCGCAGGGACAGCCGGGTCACGGCGGCGACGACCTCCCCGGAGCGCGCGAACGCCACACAGTGCGCGGCGCCCGCCCCCCGGGCGGCCAGCGGCTCGTACGTCGACTCGCCGCCGAACCACCCCGGGTGCGCCCGGCGCAGCCGCAGCGCGGCGACGGTGAGCGCCAGTTTCTCGTCGGACAGATCGCCGGACAGTTCGTCGGTCAGCTCGCCGGGCACGGCCCCCTCATCGGAGTCGAGCCGCTCCAGCAGCTCCAGGTCGAAGCGGGCCGGCGCCCGGTTGTCGGGGTCCACCAGCGCCCGGTACTCGCGCTCCGTCCCCTGGTAGACGTCCGGCACCCCCGGCATCGTCAGGTGGGCGAGAGCGGCCCCCAGGACGTTCGCCCGCACATGGGGCCGCAAGGAGTCCGCGAACGCGGTGACGGCCTCTCCGGGCGGCCCGCAAGGGCCCGCCGTCACGAAGTCGCGCACCGCCTTCTCGTAGTCGGCGTCCGGCTCGGTCCAGCTCGTGTGCAGCCCCGCCTCGCGCACGTGCTTGAGCATCGCGCCCTGGAGCCGCTCGCCGTCCCGGTCGCCGAACCCGACCGCCGTCTGCCAGGCCGCCCAGGCCAGTTGGGCGTCGGGCGCGCTCGCGCCGCCCTCGCGCGCGGTCCGCTCGGTGGCGTCCACGAGCAGGTCGGCCCAGCGCCCGGGACACTGCGTGAGCACGGAGATCCCGGCCCGCACATCGGCACTGCGCTTGGTGTCGTGGGTCGACAGGACGGTGCCCGTGTACGGCCAGTCGCGCTGCACGCGCGCGCAGTACGCATGGAACGACTCGGGGTCCACGGCCGGGCTCTGCGGCGTACCGCCGACCTCCGTCGCCGACAGGAGGGGCGCGTGCCGGTAGAACGCCGTGTCCTCGACCGCCTTGGCCCGCAACGCGGACGCCGTCTGCGCGAACCGCGCCCGGAACGCCTCGTGGTCGGGACCCGACCCGCACCTGCCGAGTGCCAGTTCGCGCACGGTGTCCACCGCCTCGGCCTCCTCGGCGACGGTGAACACCCCCTTCGCGTCCTCTGCGTCCCCCGGCGTGAGCACGCTCTCGGGGTCCGCGCCCCCGGTCACGTACGGCCGGTACACGTCGAGGCGCACGAGGAGTTCGCGTACGGCTGCGCGCAGGGCCCACGGGGCGTGGTCGCGCAGGGAGGCGTCGGCGGCGCACAACCTGCCCGCCTCGCGCGTCAGGCGGTCCACCTCGGCCGCCAGCTCGTGCGTGACGACCTTGTACGCCGCGCGGCGCGCCGTGGCCTCCCAGTCGCCGCCCCGGTCGGCAGGCGCCGCCGTGAAGCGCCGGAACAGGCCGAGCAGTTCGGCCGCGCCCGACGGGTCGGTGAACAGGCCGTCGATCCGGCGCAGCGCGTCGTAGCCCGTCGTGCCTGCCACCGGCCAGGCGGCGGGCAGCTGTTCGTCCTCGCCGAGGATCTTCTCGACGACGGTCCAGCGCCCGGCGGCCGCGTCGGCGAGGTCCTTGAGATACCCGCCGGGGTCCGCCAGACCGTCGGGATGGTCCACGCGCAGCCCGTCGAGAACGCCCTCGCGCAGCAGCTGGACGATCTTCTCGTGCGTGGCGTCGAACACCTCCCGGTTCTCCACGCGGACCCCGATCAGGTCCGAAATGGTGAAGAAGCGCCGGTAGTTGAGCTCGGTGCGGGCCAGGCGCCACCAGCCGAGCCGGTACCACTGCGCGTCGAGCAGCTCCGGAAGGGGCAGCGTCTCCGTGCCCTCGCGCAGCGGGAACGCGTGCTCGTAGTAGCGCAGCACACGGCCGTCCACCTCCAGGTGCTCCAGCTCGTGGCTCAGCCGGTGGCCGAGCACGGGCAGCAGGACCCGCCCGTCCTGCGCCTCCCAGTCGATGTCGAACCAGTGCGCGTACGGGGAGTGCGGCCCGTCCCGCAGTACCTCCTGGAGCGGCCGGTTGAGACCGGCCGCCGACGCCATGTGATTGGGCACGATGTCGGCGATCAGGCCGAGCCCGTGCTCCCGCGCCGTGCGCGCGAGCGCCCGCAGCCCCTCCTCACCGCCCAGCTCGTCCCGCACGCGCGCGTGGTCCACGACGTCGTACCCGTGCGTGGAACCGGGGACGGCCTCCAGGACCGGCGACAGATGCAGGTGCGAGACACCCAGCGAGGCCAGGTACGGGACGGCTCCGGCCGCCGCGGCGAACGGGAAGGACGGCTGGAGCTGCATCCGGTAGGTGGCGGTGGGCGGGGCGGGGACCTCGCCCCCGTGATGGTCCGGTGTCATGCGCGTCATGCGAACCTACGTACCCGCCCCGGCGTCTTTCGTGTCATCGCCGCATGCATATGTCACCGGCGCCGTCGATAGCTTCGAACGATGGCACAGGCAGTGGGGGGAACGTCGGCGACATACCGCGAGGTGCTCGGGGCCACCGGGGCACTGCTCCCGGTGATCTCGTTCTTCGGGCGGCTGCCGCTGGCGGTGATCCTGTTCGGCAGCGTCCTGCTGGTCACCAGGACGAGCGGTTCCCTCGCGACCGGAGGGACCGTGGCCTGCGCGCTCGCGCTCGGCCAGGTGGCCATGGGGCCCGTCGTCGGCCGGCTCGCCGACCGGCGCGGGCAGCGGAGTGTCGTGCTGTGCAGCTCGCTGCTGAACGCCCTCGCGATCGCCTGCTACACGCTCGGCGCCCTCGCGGGGCTCTCCACGCCGCTCCTGGTGGCGCTCGCAGTGCTCGCCGGGGCCACGGTGCCGGGGATCGGTCCGCTGGCCAGGGCCCGGGGCGTCGCGCTCGTCCGCCGCGGGGGTGCGGACGAGCGCGTCGTGAACACGGTGCTCTCGCTGGAGAGCACCATGGACGAGCTGTCGTTCGTCATCGGGCCCGCCCTGATCGGCGTCGCGGCCTTCGTCGGCCACCCCGCGTACGCGTTCGGGGCCGCCGCTCTCCTGGTCGCCGGCTGCGGCACGGCGTTCGCGCTGCACCCGACGGCGACGGCGGTCCGCCCCGTGGCTGCCCCCGCCCCGAAAGGGTCGCGGGACCGGCGCCCCCGCATGCCGCGCGAGGTCGGGCTCGTGCGCCTCGGCCTCGTCCTCCTCGGTGTCCTCCTGGGCGGCTGCGGGGCCGGGATCACAGCGCTCACCCAGAAGCTCGGCCAGGAGGACCAGGCGGGCCTCGTCTACGCCGCCATGGGTGTCATGAGTGCCGTCGTCGGCCTGTCCATGGCCGCCGTGCCGGAGCGCTTCGGGCTCGCGCTGCGCTGGCGGGTCGCGACGGCCGCCGCCGCGCTCCTGTCCCTCCTGCTGATCGACGCACAGAGCATGACGGGCCTCTACGTGGCGGTGACCGTGTTCGGCGCCGTCTTCGCGCCGAACCTGATCACCGGCTTCGGACTCACCGAACGCGCCGTGCCCGGCGAACGGCTCGCCGAGGGCATGACGTTCGCCGCGAGCGCCTTCGTCGGCGGGCAGGCGGTCACGCTCGCCGTGGCGGGCCGCCTCGCCCAGTCCCACGGCCCCGCCGCGGCGTTCACGGTCGGCAGCGTGGCCGCGGCCCTCGCGTTCGGCGTCGCACTCCTCGTCAAGGCCCCCGCGGGACCGGGAGTCACGCCGGCCGCTGCAGCACCGTCAGACTCCGGTCGAGGAGCGTGAGGCGGTCACCGGCCTGCACTTTCGCGCCGGTCCCGAGCGGCACCCCTTCGGGCAGCGCCGTGTCCACGACGACCTCCCACTGCCGGCCGTGGTTGACCGGCACGAGGAACTCCAACGCGTCGGGCGACGCGTTGAACATCAGCAGGAACGAGTCGTCGAAGATGCGCTCGCCCCTGGGGCCCGGCTCCGAGATCGCGTTTCCGTTCAGGAACACCGACAGGGCCCGCGCCTGGGCCGCGCCCCAGTCGTCCCGCGTCATCTCCCCGCCCTCCGGCGTGAACCACGCGATGTCGGTCAGCTCGTCGTGGGTGCCCTCGACCGGCCGCCCGTGGAAGAAGCGTCGCCTGCGGAAGACCGGGTGGTCACGCCGCAGCCGCGCCATCGCGCGCGTGAAGGCCAGCAGGGAGCCCTTCTCGCTGTTCTCGGGGTTCTTGGGGTTCTCGGGCCAGCGCACCCAGGCCAGCTCGCTGTCCTGGCAGTAGGCGTTGTTGTTGCCGTTCTGCGTGCGCCCCAGCTCGTCCCCGTGGCTGAGCATCGGCACGCCCTGGGAGAGCATCAGTGTGGCGATGAAGTTGCGGGCCTGACGGTCCCGCAGACCGAGCACCCCGGGGTCGTCGCTGTCGCCCTCCACGCCGCAGTTCCACGACCGGTTGTGGCTCTCCCCGTCGCGGTTGTCCTCGCCGTTCGCGTCGTTGTGCTTCTCGTTGTACGAGACCAGGTCGCGCAGGGTGAAGCCGTCGTGGCACGTGACGAAGTTGATGGAGGCGAGCGGGCGGCGGCCGTCGTCCTGGTAGAGGTCGGACGAGCCGGTCAGCCGCCCGGCGAACTCGGCGAGGGTGCGCGGCTCGCCCCGCCACAGGTCCCGGACGGTGTCCCGGTACTTGCCGTTCCACTCCGTCCACAGCGGCGGGAAGTTGCCCACCTGGTAGCCGCCCTCGCCGACGTCCCACGGCTCGGCGATCAGCTTCACCTGGGAGACCACGGGGTCCTGCTGCACCAGGTCGAAGAACGACGACAGCCGGTCCACCTCGTGGAACTGCCGCGCCAGCGTGGCCGCCAGGTCGAAGCGGAACCCGTCGACGTGCATCTCGGTGACCCAGTAGCGCAGTGAGTCCATGATCATCTGGAGGACGTGCGGCGACCGCATGAGCAGCGAGTTCCCGGTGCCCGTCGTGTCCATGTAGTAGCGCCGGTCGTCCGCGAGGCGGTAGTACGAGGCGTTGTCCAGGCCCCTGAAGGACAGCGTCGGGCCCAGGTGGTTGCCCTCGGCCGTGTGGTTGTAGACGACGTCGAGGATGACCTCGATGCCGGCCTGGTGCAGCGCGCGTACGGCCGATTTGAACTCCAGGACCTGCTGCCCGCGGTCGCCCCAGGAGGCGTAGGCGTTGTGGGGGGCGAAGAAGCCGATCGTGTTGTAGCCCCAGTAGTTGTTCAGGCCCATCTCCACCAGCCGGTGGTCGTTGACGAACTGATGGACCGGCATCAGTTCGAGCGCGGTCACGCCCAGTTCCGTGAGGTGCTCCAGGATCGCCGGGTGGGCGAGCGCCGCGTAGGTGCCGCGCAGCTCGTCCGGGAGCGCCGGGTGCGTCATCGTGAGGCCCTTCACATGGGCCTCGTAGATCACCGTGTGGTGGTACTCCGTGCGCGGCGAACGGTCGTCGCCCCAGTCGAAGTACGGGTTGACCACGACCGACGACATCGTGTGCGGCGCCGAGTCCAGGTCGTTGCGCTTGTCGGGCGCCCCGAAGGGATACCCGTAGACCGCCTCGCCCCAGTCGATCCGGCCGCTGATCGCGCGCGCGTACGGATCTAGGAGCAGCTTCGAGGAGTTGCACCGCTGCCCCCGCTCCGGGACGTACGCGCCGTGCGCGCGGAAACCGTACCGCTGGCCCGGCATGATGCCGGGCAGGTACGCGTGCCGCACGAAGGCGTCGGTCTCCCGCAGCTCCACCGCGGTCTCCGACCCGTCGTCGTGCAGCAGACACAGCTCTATGCGCCGGGCGGCCTCCGAGAAGACCGCGAAGTTGGTGCCGGCGCCGTCGTAAGTGGCACCGAGTGGATACGCCTGTCCAGGCCAGACCTGCATGGGTACGACTCTTCCACTTCCGGCCCGGATGCCCCGGGCGACTTCCGCCAGAGTCTTCCCGAAAGTGACGGAACCACCTAGGAATTGGGCCCCTCTTACAGGAAGACCACGCATACCCGTCCGCCCACAGGTGGGGCAGCGGGGACAACAGGGGGAAGATGTGCGAGAGCTCGCAAGACGCCATCTGGGGAAAATGATGGCGGGAGCGGCCGTCGCAGCCGCGGCGACCGCCGTGCTGCTGGGCGTGAGCCTGCCGGGGGAGGCGGGCGCGGGTGACCAGGCCAAGGCCGGCTCCGCCCAGCAGGACGCGATCCCGAAGGACGGCGTGGTGGAGGCCGCGCCGAAGGAGGGCGACAAGGGCGTCGGCAGGGACCCGCTCACCGACGACGAGATCGAGCGCGCCGAACAGATCGCGGTGGCGGGCAACGGACTGCGCAGGAGCGCGCGGGACGTCGAGGGTGACCGGGGGCCGCAGCACCTGTCGACGAACCTCAGCGAGGTGGACCCCACACAGAGCGGCGCGCAGGCCGCCGAGCGCCGCGCCGAGGTCGTCTACTACGACTACAAGGCCGACACGGTCGTGACCCGCACCGTGAACCTCGACAGCGGCAAGGTCGAGAACACCGACACGGCGCACGGCGTGCAGCCGCCGCCGAGCCCCGGCGAGCTGCGCGAGGCGACCCAGCTCCTCATCGCGAACCCGCTCGGCGCCGGCCTGAAGAAGGACTACAAGGACGCCACCGGCAAGCAGCTGACGGGCACGGACCAGCTGGAGCTGAGCGGCATGGTCTTCCGCAAGGAGACCGTCGCCCACGTCCCGTCCGGCCTCACCCCTTGCGGCGAGCACCGGTGCCTGCGCGTCGTCACGAAGGTCAGGAACGGGCCGTGGATCGACACCCGCGCGCTGGTCGTCGACCTCAGCGCGCGCACCGTCGGCCGCCTCGGCTGAGCCGCACGGCCTCAACTCCTCATCTCTCCTCCTGCTTGAAGGAGCCATTCCGTATGCACGTCACCAGACTTCGGCGCGCCCGTTCCCGGGCCGCCGTCGCCCTCACGTCCCTCGCGCTGCTCGGCACCGCCGTCAGCGCCGCGGGCCCCGCGAACGCCGCCCCGCAGGCCCCCGCCGCCGCGGCTCCGGCCTGCAGCAGCGCGTACAGGATCGAGCAGGTCCTCGACGGCGGCACGACCTGGCGCATGTGCTGGCACTACAACACGCTGTCCGGGCTCGTCCTCGACAACGTGAGCTACCAGCCCAAGGACGAGCCCAAGCCGATCGCCGTCCTCACCAGCGCCCGTCTCGCGCAGGTCCACGTCCCCTACGACGACGGCGAGAACGAGTACGACGACGTCACAGGGACCGACTTCGGGTACGCCCTGCAGAACCTGAAGCCCGGCGAGTGCCCCGGCGGCACCATCAAGACCGTCAAGGTGCCCGACCGGGGCAACGTGCAGGGCCTGTGCACCACCACGCGCGCGCGTGGGCACGCGTACCGGCTCAACGACGACGCGAGCACCGGCGGCAGCGGCAAGGTCTACACCGCCCAGGGCAAGGACCTGCTCGTCTACACGGTCAACAAGGCGTCCTGGTACGAGTACATCACCGAGTGGCGGTTCTCCTCGGACGGGACGATCACGTCGAACGTCGGCGCGACCGGCAGCCTCTCCCCGTACGACTACAACGGCACGGACGGCAAGGGCTGGCCGATCGGCAAGGGCGCCCGCGCCTACGCCGAGAGCCACGCCCACAACGTCTTCTGGCGGCTCAACTTCGGCCTCGACGGCTCCCCCAAGAGCAAGGTCGAGCAGTACGACTCCAAGGTCACCGCGCCGCGCGGCAGCGGCAGCCCCACCACGAAGACCACCCGCACCCCCGTGACCAAGGAACTCGCCGGTGACGCGAAGGACATGCGCTGGTGGCGGGTCGTCAGCACCGCGGGCAAGAACAAGGACGGCCACCCCAGGTCCTACGAGTTCGTGCCCGGCCGCACAGCCAAGTTCCCCGGCCGCTCGTTCACCAAGCACGACGTGTACTTCACCGAGTACAAGAAGTGCGAGCAGTACGCGAGCGACAACCCGGCCGGGCACTGCGGCGGCGCCAGCGTCGACAAGTGGGTCGGCGGGCAGACGCTCACGCACCCGATCACCTGGGTCAACATCGGGTTCCACCACATCGCCCGGGACGAGGACCAGCAGCCGATGCCGGTCCACTGGCAGGGCTTCTCGCTGGCCCCCAGGGACGTGACCGCTATGAATCCGCTCACTCCCGCCGACCTCGCGGACCAGAACGGCGTGCCCAGAAACGGTAGTTGAGAAACTGCCCTGCCCATCCGGCTGCACCGCCGACCGCTACCGGAGTACCCTTCCTTGATCGTTGCTGGGGAGTGCTCGGGGGAGCGGAAGGCGGTGCGTGGGTGAGCTCGGGTGGGCTGGAGCTGCCCCCTGGTGACGCAGGTCACGAGGGGAGCTCCGCTGACGTCCCGCCCGGAGCGGTGTCCTTGGCACGGCCCATGGACATGGGATCCCAGATCGGACCGGAGTCGGAGTTCGCCTGGGGTGCCGACGCCTGGAGCGAGGTGCGCACGCGCGCGCAGCGGGCCGGCCGCGCCTACATCTGGCTGAATCTGGTCGAACAGCGGCTGCGGGCCGTGGTGGCCGCCGTGCTGCGCCCCATCTACGAACCCGTCCACGGCGACGACTGGGTCGTGGCCGCCGCCGGGCCCGCCGGTCAGGAGTGGGTCCAGCGGGCCGTCGCCGTGCGCGAGGTGAGCCGCCGCAAGGGCTATCTCCTCGACCCGGCTGACGACAACGTCCTCAGCTTCCTGACCCTGCCGCAGCTGCGCGAGCTGATGGTGCAGCACTGGCCCTGCTTCGAGCCGTACTTCGACGACCGCCGCGACGTCGAACTCGCCCTCGACGAGCTCGAGGTGACGCGGAACGTCGTCTCGCGCAACCGCGCCCTGTCCGAGGCCGTCCTCGCCCAGGCCGAGCGTGCCTCCGGGCGACTCCTGGAGATGCTCGGCGCGGGCTCCGACGTGCCGTCCGCCCGCAGGCTCCCCGTCGACGCCGTCGAGGAGCTCGTCGGCGACCGGTACGCCGACGTCGTGGGCGTGCACCCGGACCGGGTGCGCCTCCTTCGCCAGTTCCCGGCCGAGGACATCTTCGGCGGCGCCCGCCGCCTCGACGCCATCGGCATAGGCCTGAACATGCTGGTGCAGAACTTCTCGGGCCGCCGCCTGGTCCGGCTCGCCGAGTCCGGCTGCCGGGTGCGGCTCCTCTTCCTCAACCCCGCCTCCAGCGCCGTCAAGCGCAGGGAGCGGGAGCTGGGCCTCAAGCGCGGCGAGCTGAGCCGGGCCGTCGAGATGAACATCCTGCACATGCGCCGGGTCCGGGCCCGGCTGCGTGACCCGGGCGCGTTCGAGATCCAGGTCTACGACGAGACGCCACGGTTCACCGCGTATCTCGTCGACGGCGACGGATCGGACGGAGTCGGGGTCGTCCAGTCGTATCTGCGCCGGGCCAGGGGCATGGAGGCGCCGGTCCTCGTGCTGCGCGGACCCGGACGCGTGCTGAAGGCGAACGGTCCCCACGACGGGGAGGAAGCCGGACTTTTCCCGACGTATCGCGAGGAATTCGAGCTGGCGTGGGCGGACGCCCGGCCCGTGTCCTGACCCCGCCGCACGGCGGCAAGCGGAACGCCCCCGGCCCGTTGTCAGTGCCCCATGTCATCGTGGTGACCACTGGGGGAGACACGGGGACGCACCATGAAGAAGGGGGCCGCGATGGGATGGCACCAGGAGCTGCTGGTCGGCTTCGACCTGGAGACCACGGGGACGGATCCGCGCGAGGCGCGCATCGTCACGGGCGCGGTGATAGAGGTCAAGGACGCGAGGCCGCTGGGACACCGGCAGTGGCTCGCCGACCCGGGGGTCGAGATCCCGGCCGACGCGGTCGCCGTGCACGGGATCAGCAACGAGAGAGCGGCGTCCGAGGGCGAGCCGGCCGACCGGGTCGCGGACTCCATCGCAGAGGCGCTCGTCGGGTACTGGCGCACGGGCGTGCCGGTCGTCGCGTACAACGCCACGTTCGACCTGACCCTGCTCTCCGCGGAGCTGCACCGCCACGGCCTGCCGTCGCTGCGGGAGCGGCTCGGCGGTGTGGACCCGGCGCCCGTGATCGATCCGTACACGATCGACCGCTCCGTGGACCGCTACCGCAAGGGCAAGCGGAACCTCGAGGCGGTGTGCCAGGAGTACGGTGTGACGCTCGAATCCGCGCACGACGCCTCCGCCGACGCCCTCGCCGCCGCGCGCCTCGCCGCCGCGATAGCCGGCCGCCACCCGAAGGTCGCCTCCCTCGGGCCGGCTCGGCTCCACGCATCCCAGATCGAGTGGTACGCGCAGTGGGCGGCGGACTTCCAGTCCTTCCTGCGCCGCAAGGGGGACGCGCAGGCGGTGGTCGAGGCGACGTGGCCGATGCGGGAGCTGACGGGGCCGGGAGTCTGAGTGGTGGGCGGGGGCTTCACGGAGTCACCGGCCGGGAGCTGGTGACTGCGTGAAGCCGTGAAGATCCCGCCGCCACGTGCCGCCCTACACGGCCACCCGCTTCCACTGCTGCGACGCCGCGCCCGTGTACGTCTGCTGGACGACCGCCGCCCCCGCCGCAGCCGAACCGCCCGCCGTCCCGAGGGACTTGCCCGTACGGACGCACACCAGGCGGACATGGCCGCCGTCGGTGGACTCCGCGCGCCAGTGCTGGTTGTCGGCGCCGGTGGCCCGGTACTGGACGACCGGGGCGTCCTCCGTGGCCTGGCCGCCGCTGACGTCCGCCGTCAGTCCGGAGTGCACATTGGTGAGGCGGTGGCCGCCGTCCAGGGTCTCGGCGAACTTCCACTGCTGCGCCGCGCCGCCCGTGCGCGCGCTCAGGACCAGCGGCGCGGACTCGGCGGTCCCTGACACCTCGATCGCCAGGCGACTGTCGGCCCGGTTGACGAGGACGTAGCGCTGTGACGCGTACGACGGGGTCAGGGAGATGCTCGCCCCCGGCTTCAGGGCGACGTCCTTCGACCAGGAGCCGGCCCGTACGCGGGTGGTGCGGCCGCCGGTCGAGGTGAGCCGGAGCTTCGTCGCGACGCCGTCCTTCCACTCCAGGTCGGCCGTGAATCCGCCGCGCACGCCGATGCCGGTGACCTTGCCCGAAGTGCCCCAGGCGACCGGCAGCGCGGGCAGTAGCTCGACGAGGCCCGGCCGGGAGTAGAGCAGCATCTCGATCACTGCGGCCGTCGCGCCGAAGTTGGCGTCGATCTGGAACACCGAGCTGCTGCCGCCCAGTTGGTAGATGTCGAAGAGATTGGGCGCGGTGCCGTTGCTGTGGTCGACGGAGGGGCGCAGGACGGTGCCGAGCAGCTGGTAGGCCTTCTCCGCGTCCTTCATCCGGGCCCAGCACAGTGCCCGCCACGCGCAGGCCCAGCCGAACGAGTCCATACCGCGTGCGGTGAGCCCCTTGTCGACGGCGACGAGGACGTCGTGCGGGCTGCGGTCGCGGCTGACGCGGTCGCCGGGGAACAGACCGACGAGGTGGGAGAGGTGCCGGTGCTGCGTCTCGCCGAGGTTCGCGCCGCCCATCCACTCCTCCAGCCAGCCCGTGGTGGGGCTGACGCGCGGCAGGTACAGCCTGTCCTGGAGGGCGGCGACGCGGCGGGCGTACGCCTTGGAGGTGCCGAGGGCCGCCGTGGCGGTGCGGAAGTTCTCGAAGAGCTGCCAGACCAGCTCCTGGGCGTACGTGATGCCGCGCGCGTCGGTCGGGCCGTGCTCCGGCGACCAGTCGTGGTCGTCGACGAGGACCTCGACGTCCGCCCCGGTCTTCGGGTCCTTCACCGTCGTCGTGACGAGCCGCTTCTCCCAGAACGCGCAGGCACTCTCCAGGAGCGGGAGGATCTTCGCCAGGTAGCGCCGGTCGAGGGTGAACTCGTAGTGCTCGAAAAGGGAGTTGCACAGCCAGGCGTTGCCCGCCGGGTGCCACCACCAGCCGGGGCCGCCCATCGTGTTGGTGGAGATCGCGGTGGTCCAGCCGGCGGTCTCGCCGCTGGTGTTGCGGAAGCCGTTGCGCGGGTCGTCGAACAGGTCGCGGGTGCGCTTCTCCCAGTGCGGGACCTGGGCGAGACAGTAGTCCGCGAGCGCGTCGAAGCAGTCGGGAAGGCCGGTCCTGTCGGTGGGCCAGTAGTTCATCTGGAGGTTGATGTCGGTGTGGTAGTCCGCCATCCACGCCGGGTCGTTCCGGTCGATCCACAGGCCCTGGAGGTTGAGCGGCAGCGAGGAGCGCGAGCCGCAGACGGTGAGGTAGCGGCCGAACTGGACGTACGAGGCCTCGAGTTCGGGGTCGGGGCGGCCGCCGGAGGCCTGCCGGGCCAGCAGCCGCTTGTCGGTGTCCAGGGCCCGCTGCGCGTCGGTGGACGCTCCCAGGTCCACGCTCATGGTGTCGAACAGGGCGCGGTAGTCGGCGACATGGGCGGCCAGGAGGCGGGTCGCGCCGAGCTTCGCCGCGGCGACGGTACGGGCGGTGGCGACGGCGCGCGGGTCGGCGTCGCGGTCGATGAACCCGTCGGCCCCGGGGGAGTAGGAGGTGCCGCCGCTCAGGACGAGGAGGACCTCGTCGCAGCCCTCGAAGGTGACCGAGGAGCCGCTCGCGCCGACCGTGCCGCCGCCGTGCGCCGCGGCCCGCGCGGCAGCCGCGTACGCGAGGCCGTTGTCGAGTTTCGCGGCGAAACCGGCGGATGCGGTGGCGGGGTCCACGGTGACCGGCTCGCCGCGCGTCCCGGTCAGCGTGAGGCGACCGCTCCAGGTGCCGCCGCCGACACGGGTGAGCCGGACGACGATCACGTCGTCGGGGTGGCTGCAGTAGGTCTCGCGCCGGAAGCGGGTGCCCCCGAGCTCGTACTCCACCGTCGTCACGCCGTTGCTGAGGTCGAGGCGCCGCCGGTAGCCGCTCACGGCGGACGGATCGTGTCCCGGCACCTCCAGATACGCCTTGACGAGGACACCGTACGAGCCGAAGTGGGTGGTGTCGTAAGGGAACTGGCCGTCCGACTCCAGTGCGTCGTTCGCCCCGCCCGACCACAGGGTGACGTCCGAGACGGACAGGACGTCGCGGGAGGGGTGTCCGGAGACGACGGCACCGAGGCGGCCGTTGCCGATCGGCAGCCCCTCCCGCATGAGCTGGTCCTCGGCGGCCGGGGACCCGTACCGCAGCGCGAGCGCGTCGGCCTCGGGGACGAGGCGTGGCGTGGCCGGGTGCCCGCCGGGTCTCGGCGCCGCCTGCGCCGTGAAGGCGGGGACCTGGCTCAGGGCCAGGAGAGATCCGATGGCTGAGCCGTATTTGAGGACGGAGCGGCGGGAGACGGCGGAGCCGGGTTCGGTGGAGCCGGTTTCGGGGTGCGCGGGCATCAGGTCCTCCAGGCAAGGGTCGGCCAACTCCGCCGTACCTTGCTCCAGGACCCCACCGCAGGAAAGAGATCGGATGAATTCGGAACGAAAGTCCAACAACTCCCGCCCGGGAGTCCAACCACCCATCCCCGGGCGGGAGTTCAACCGGTCCCACCACCCACTCCCGGGCGGAGGTTCCGTCACGCGCCCGGGACGGCCGCCCTCAGAACGGGTACCAGCGCACCGCGGGATCCCCGTCCCGCAGCGAGGCCACCCTGCGCTCGAACTCCGCGAGCGCCTTGGGGTTGGTCGGCGCGTGCTGGGCGACCCACGCGCAGCTCGCCGTCTCGCGCGCGCCGCGCAGCACGGCGCATCCGTCCCACTCCCGCACGTCCCAGCCGTACGTCCGCGTGAACGCGTCGTACGCCTCGGGGTCGAGGCCGTACCGGTCGCGGGAGAGCGCCATGACGACCAGGTCGTGCTCGCGCAGGTCCGAGGAGAACGTCTCCAGGTCGACGAGAACGGGCCCGTCCGGGCCGATGTGCACATTGCGCGGCAGCGCGTCCCCGTGGATCGGGCCCGGCGTCAGATGCGGGACGAGCGCCGCCGCCGCGTCCGCGAAGCCGTCGCGCCGCTCGCGCAGGTACGCGGCGTCGGCGGGGTCGATCGCGTCGCCCGCGAGCCGCAGCCACCGCTCGACGCCACCGAGCAGTTCGCGGCGCGGCAGCGCGACGGGCGGGGCGGGCAGGGCGTGCACGAGGCGGAGCAGTTCGGCCAGGTCGCGCGGCTCGGCGGGGCGCAGCGCGGCCGGAACGCGGTGCCACAGCGTCACCGGGTGGCCGTCCACGAGAAGCGGCTCGGGCCCGGCGGCCCGTACGGCCGGCACTCCCTGGTCGGCGAGCCAGCCCGCGACGGCGAGTTCGCGCCGGGCCCGCTCCAGGAGCTCGGGGTCGCGGCCCACCTTGACCACGAGGTCGCCGAGCGCGAACACGGCGTTCTCGCCGAGCGCGAGCAGCTCGGCCTCCTGCCCGTCGCCCTGCGGCCCGTCGCCCCGCTGCCCGCCGGGGATCCCCGCCGCCGCGAGCACCTTCCGCGCCTGCGCCTCGTCCATCACTTGCCTCCCGCCGATCCCTTGTTGCGGGCCCAGTCTCGCACCCGTTCCACATGCGCATACGCCCCGGTCGGCGCCGTAACGGACAACGTCGTGCGTACTGGCTTGACGAGTCACGGGTCCCTCAGCACGATGACGGAGGCCGCCGGGGCGGCCGGACCCCCACCAGTCGCCCGAAGGAGCCGGACACGTGACATTGGCGACCGCAACGACGCGGCCGGGGAAGCGCGCGCCGGGACCACCGGGCGGCGGGCGTCCCGCGGACCGCGCCTGGTTCCTGGTCCTGCCCGCCCTCATCCCGATCCTGGTGCTCAGCGTCGGGCCCCTCCTCTACGGCATCGCGCTGGCGTTCACCGACTCGCAGGCCGGCCGTACGGCGCCGACCCAGTGGGTGGGCGCGCTCAACTTCCAGGACCTGCTGCACGACACGCTGTTCTGGGACTCGTTCCGGATCGGCCTGCTGTGGGCGGTCGGGGTGACCGTCCCCCAGTTCCTGCTCGCGCTGGGCCTCGCGCTCCTGCTCAACCAGAACCTCCGGTTCCGCTGGCTGGCGCGGGCGCTCGCGATCATTCCCTGGGCGATGCCCGAGGTGGTCGTCGGCATCATGTGGCGCCTCGTCTACAACCCCGACGCGGGCATCCTCAACGAGACCATCCGCGACCTCGGCCTCGGCGACGGGCGCGACTGGCTCACCGGCCTGGCGACCGCGCTGCCCGCCGTGATCGTCGTCGGGATCTGGGCGGGCATGCCACAGACCACCGTCGCCCTGCTCGCCGGACTCCAGAACACCTCGCCCGAACTCCACGAGGCCGCCGCGCTCGACGGCGCCGGCGCCTGGGGCCGCTTCCGCGCCGTGACGTGGCCCGCGCTCAGGCCGGTCGCCCTCGCCATCACCGCGCTCAACTTCATCTGGAACTTCAACTCGTTCGCCCTGGTCTACGTCCTGACCAACGGCGGTCCGGGCGGCCGGACCCGGCTGCCCATGCTCTTCGCCTACGAAGAGGCCTTCCGCTACGGCCAGTTCGGCTACGCGGCGGCGATGGGCTGCGTGATGGTCGCGGTCATCTCGGTCATCCTCGCCTTCTACCTCGTGGGCCGGCTCAAGGGAGGCGACGAGCAGTGAGCCGTACCCGGACAGGCATCCGGCCGAGCAGGCCGGCGCGCGCGGGCCAGTACCTCGCGCTGCTCGCCTACCTCGTCTTCCTCGCGTTCCCGTTCCTGTGGCTGATCTCCACGGCGTTCAAGCCGCCCCGCGAACTCGCGAGCCTGCACCCCACGTGGATCCCCAAGGACCCCACGCTGGCCAACTTCCGCCAGGCCTTCGACGAGCAGCCCCTCCTGCGGGCCGCCGCCAACTCCGTGCTCGTCGCGGTCTGCGCGGCCCTGATCGCCGTCGTCATCGCGACCCCGATGGCGTACGTGATGGCCCGCCACCGCTCGCTGCTGTCCCGCGCGGCGACGGGCTGGGTGGTGGTCAGCCAGGCGTTCCCGTTCGTCCTGCTGATCATCCCGCTCTTCCTGATCCTGAAGAACCTGCACCTGATCAACTCGCTGCCCGGCCTGACCATGGTCTACGTCGTGTGGTCGCTGCCCTTCGCACTGTGGATGCTGGTCGGTTACGTCCGGGCCGTGCCGCCCGAGCTGGAGGAGGCGGCCGCCGTCGACGGAGCCGGAAAGCTGCGCACGCTCGTCTCCGTCACGGCGCCGCTGCTCGCGCCGGGACTGGTGGCGACGTCCCTGTTCGCGTTCATCACCGCGTGGAACGAGTTCTTCTTCGCGCTGGTCCTGATGAAGACCCCGGAGCGGCAGACACTGCCGGTGATCCTGACGCACTTCCTCGGCGCGGAGGGCGTCGCCGACCTGGGGCCGCTGGCCGCCGCCGCGTTCCTCGCGACCCTGCCGTCACTGGTGATCTTCGCGCTGATCCAGCGCAGACTCACCGGCGGGATGCTGGCCGGGGCGGTGAAGTCATGAGGCGCGTATCCCGGCTGGCCGCCGTCACCGCGGCCGTGGCCCTGCTGCTCACCGGCTGTTCCTCGGGCGGAACGGCCGACGACGGCAAGGTCACTCTCGAATTCCAGTCCCTCGCCTGGCAGAAGGAGTCCGTCGACGTCAACAAGCAGCTCGTGAAGGAGTGGAACGCGACCCACCCGGACATCCAGGTCAAGTACGTCCAGGGCAGCTGGGACAGCGTCCACGACCAGCTGCTCACCTCCTTCGAGGGAGGGGAGGCGCCCGACGTCATCCACGACGCCTCCGACGACCTCGCGGACTTCGCGTACGGCGGGTACCTCGCCGACCTGCGGGACCTGCTGCCCGCCCGCCTCAAGTCGGACATCCCGCCGCACAGTTGGGAGACCACGACCTTCGGCGACGGCGTCTACGGCGTGCCGTTCCTCCAGGAGCCGCGCGTCCTCATCGCCAACGCGAAGATCCTCGAGGCGGCGGGCGTACGCATCCCGACGCCCGCGAAGCCCTGGTCCTGGGACGAGTTCAGGACCATCACGAAGAAGCTGAGCGGCGACAAGAAGTTCGGCGTCGCCTGGCCGCTGAAGGAGCCCGTCTCGGCGACCCTCAACCTCTCCCTCTCGGCCGGCGGACGCATGTTCCACCGCGGCGCCGACGGCAGGGTGACGGTCCGCTTCGACGCCGCGGACCAGGTCGTGCCCCGCACGGTCCACGACCAGGTCGACACCGACGGCAGCGCCTCCGGCGCGACGCTCGGCATGGGCGGCTCCGACACGCTCCCCGGCTTCTTCGCCGGCAAGTACGCCATGGTCCCGCTCGGCTTCTCCTACCGCCAGCAGATCGTCCAGCAGGCACCGAAGGGCTTCGACTGGCAGGTCCTCCCGGCGCCCGCGGGCCGTGCCGGTCTGGCCCAGGGAGTCTCCCCGCAGACCCTGTCCG
The DNA here is from genome assembly GCF_044748025.1 of Streptomyces sp. NPDC090032. Classification (NCBI taxonomy): domain Bacteria; kingdom Bacillati; phylum Actinomycetota; class Actinomycetes; order Kitasatosporales; family Streptomycetaceae; genus Streptomyces; species Streptomyces sp. NPDC090032. Next base: position 118,116 of record NZ_JBIVFF010000001.1, read on the forward strand.
TGGCCGAGGACAGCCCGCACAAGAAGGAGGCCGCGCAGTTCATCGACTTCCTGCTCCGGCCGCCGAACATGGTGCGCCTCGCGCTCGGCGACTGGATGCTGCCCACCGGCACCGAGGCCCTCAAGGACCCGGCCCTGCGCACGCAGAAGAACGACTGGGCGACCGGCACGGCCCTCGCCGGGGACCTCCGCTCGGCCCCCGCGCAGTCCGTGCGCGGCTACGCGGAGTGGAAGGACAAGATCGCGACGCCCGCGCTCCAGGAGTTCTACAGCGGCTCGATCGGCCTCGGCGAACTGCGCAAGCGCCTGGTGAGGGACGGAAATCTGGTCCTCGCGAGGTATCAGCGGTAGACGGAGACGGGGGAGAGCCGGTCACAGGTCGAGGGCGGGGCGCGGGCCCCGGCAGAGTCGATCACAGGTCGAGGGCGAGGCGCCGGCCCCGGCAGCGCGAGACGCAGATCATCAGCGTCTCGCCCGCCGCCCGCTCCTCCGCGGTGAGCACCGAGTCCCGGTGGTCCGCCGTGCCCTCCACGATGTCGGTCTCGCAGGTCCCGCAGGTGCCTTCCGCGCAGGAGTACAGGACCTCGATCCCCGCCTCCTGGAGCGTGTGCAGGATGCTGCGGCCGGGGGGCACGGTCAGGGTGCGGCCGGAGCGCCGCAGTTCCACCTCGAAGGCATGGTCCGTGCCGCCGGCGCCGTCCGGCCCGTCCTGCGCGGGCCGGAAGCGCTCGGTGTGGGCGGGGCCCAGGGCCTCGACGGCGTCGAGGAGCGGTCCCGGGCCGCAGCAGTAGACCAGGGTGCCGTCGCCGTCCGCGTCCGGCGGGCCGAGATACCCGTCGAGGTCGAGGAGCCCCGTCTCGTCCTCCGGCGCGACGCGCACCTTCGTGCCGTAGATGGAGAGTTGGTCGAGGAACGCCATCGAGCCGCGTGTCCGGCCGCCGTACAGCAGGCTCCACTCGGCGCCCGCCGCCTCGGCGGCGGCCACCATCGCGAGGATCGGGGTGATCCCGATGCCGCCCGCCACGAAGCGGTAGCCGGGTGCGTCGTGGAGCGGGAAGTGGTTGCGCGGCCCCCGGACGCGCACGACCGTGCCCGGGGTCAGCTTCTCGTGGACGTACGCCGATCCGCCGCGTCCGAGTGGTTCGTGCAGGACCGCGACCGTCCAGGTGGTGCGGTCGGCCGGGTCGCCGCACAACGAGTACGGGCGGACCAGGCCGTCCGTCAGGACCAGGTCGACGTGGGCACCCGGTTCCCAGGGCGGCAGCGTCGCCCCCTCGGGGTGACGGAACGTCAAGGACGCGACGCCGTCGGCCTCTTCGGTGCGTGCGGCGACGACGAGGTCGGCTTCGTGGGGCGGGGTCACCGGTCGTCCTCCTGGTGATCGGGGTGGGACAGCATCCACTGCCACATCGCCACGGGGTCCTGTGTGTCGTGCTCGGCCCCGCAGTGGCAGATGCCGTGCAGTTCGTCGGTGCCGGGGACCCAGTCGACGCGGTACACCTCGGCGGTGGGCGGGCGGCTCATCGGGCGACGGTGCCGGGGGCCTGGGACCGCTCGCCCCCGGCGGCGAGACGGGACAGGATCCGGCGGGCGGCGAGGCCGCCCGTGTCGATGTTGATGCTGAGCTCCTGGTAGCCGGGGGGCTCGGTGTCCAGGGTCTTCTGGAGCAGGTTCAGCGCGTTCACGTCCTGCATGACGACCTCGTGGTTGAAGTCGCGCAGGAACGTGGACATCTCCTCGTCGCCGTGGCCGAAGTCGCGGGAGACGGCCCAGAAGTCGTAGACCTGGTTCCGCGTGGACGGGGTGATCGCGTAGGTGATCTCCACGTGGAAGGCGTCCGGGTCGGTGCCGTCCGGGTTCGGCAGGACGCCCTGCGGGGCGATGCGGCTGTGCAGCAGGTACAGGCACGGGGCGTGGTACTCGATGTCCTGCCAGCGCGTGATGCGGCCCTTGATTCCTGTGGAGTTGGCGTAGAACGGCGGACACTCGGCGTCGTCCATGTGGCGGCTGACGCGGACGATGCCCGCGCCCTCGTCGACCTCGGTCGTCATGGGGGTGTCGGCGACCTCGGGCGTGCCGATGTAGCCGCCGTGCAGGTACGTCTCGTGGGAGAGGTCCATCAGGTTGTCGACGAGCAGGCCGTAGTCGGCGTCGATGGGCTCCATGCCGCCGACCGTCGTCCAGTGTGCGGAGTCGGCCAGGTGCGGGGCCCGCGGGATCGTCGTCCGGTCGGCGAGGTCCGGGTCGCCGATCCACACCCACACGAAGGAGTCCAGCTCGGCCACCGGGTACGAACTCACCCTGGCGGTACGGGGGATGCGCTTCTGGCCGGGGACGTACACGCAGGTACCGGTCGTGTCGTAGGTGAAGCCGTGATAGCCGCAGACCACCTTGTCGCCGTCGAGCCTGCTCTGCGAGAGCGGGAAGCGGCGGTGCACGCAGCGGTCGGCCAGGGCGACGACCTCGCCCGTGTCCTCGGTCCGGTAGAAGGCGATCGGCTCGCCGAGGACGGTGCGGGCGAGCAGCTCCCGCCCGACCTCCGTCCCGTACGCAGCTACGTACCACTGGTTGCGCGCGAACTCGGACATGGCACTCCCGTCCCTGAAGGGCGAAGCGGCTCTGCTTCGCCGTGCCGTGGTGTGCCACCAGCGTCGTGACGGGGGCGAGGTCTCGGCAACGGCTCTTCCGCCGGGCGGAAGCCGGAGAATGTCGACGGTCCCCAATTATTGATCTTCAAAATTACTGCGCTCTGCATTCCACGCATTCGCCGGTACTCCCGTCGGCACCCCCGCACTCCGTTGCCCTGAACCTTCGACCCAGGGATGTCCCATGCCCGTACGGAGAATCACCGGCCGCTTCACCGCCGGAACCCTGATCGCCGGATGCCTCGCGGCCCGCTCGCCCTGAACTCCGTACCGGCCGGCTCACCACCCGGGGCGGCGGGACCCTACGCCCTGGAGGCGCTGGCCACGGCTACGCGATCGGGTTCGTCGTCCGCGGGGCGGCCGCGGCGCTGTCGGCGCTGCTCGTACTCGTCGCCCTGCGCCCGGCCCGGGGCGAGCGCCCGGGGAAGGGGCGGGGGAACGGCGCGGACACGGCCGTCAGGGACGCCGACAGTTCGGCCGCCGCGGTCTCCCCCTGACTTCTCAGGGCCGCCAGCCCAGCGCGCGCGAGATGCCGCGCCCCGCGAGCCGTACGGCCGGGACCAGCGAGTGCGGCTGCGTCCCGGCCGAGGGGACCACGAGCGAGACCGCGGCCACGACGTCGCCGCGCGGCCCGCGCACGGGCGCGGCCACCGAGACCGCGTCGTCGGTGATCTGACGGTCGGCCACCGCGCAGCCGGTGCGCCGCACCTCGGCCAGAGCGCGGCGCAGCCCGGCCGGGTCGGACAGGGTGTGCGGGGTGAAGGCGGCGAGCGGCCGCCCGCAGACCTGGTCCTGGAAGGACTTGGCGCTGTGGGCGAGGAGGACGAGCCCGACGCCCGTCGCGTGCAGCGGCCAGCGCGCCCCCGGACGGCTGCGGACGCCGACCGCGTGGCGGCCGGACAGCCGCTCGATGTAGACGACGTCGAGGCCGTCGCGCACCGCGAGATGCACGTTCTCGTGGGTCGCCTCGTAGAGGTCCTCCAGGAACGGCAGTGCGGCCTCGCGCAGCGCGGGGCCGCGCGGGGCCAGTGCCGCGAGTTCCCAGATCCGCAGCCCGACGTGGTAACTGCCCGCCGCGTCCCGTTCGAGGGCGCCCCACGCGGTGAGCTCGCCCACCAGACGGTGGGCGGTGGCCAGCGGGAGCCCGGCCCTGCGGCCGATCTCGGTGAGCGACAGCGCGGGTCTGCGGTGGTCGAACGCGCCGAGCACCGCAAGCAGCCGCTCCGCCGCGGAACGGCCGCGCGCCGCGCCCGCGGGGTCCTGCGACGGCTCTGCCATGTCCGGCGGGTCAGTCCCGGTCCGCATCCGCGACCCGCGCCAACAGGGCCTGCAGCGTGGCCCGTTCCTTGGGGGCGAGGGGTGCGAGGAGTTCGTCCGTGACGCGGCGACTGCCCTTGTCGGTGTCGCGCAGGACGTCCTTGCCCCGGTCCGTGAGGGCGACGATGCGGCTGCGCCGGTCGCCGGGCGCGGGCCCGCGCTCCACCAGGCCGAGATCCTGAAGGTCGTCCACGAGGCTCACGATGGCGCTCGGGTCGTAGCCGAGCCGGTCGCTCAGCTCGCGCTGCAGGGCGCCCTCCACGGTGGCGAGGTAGCGCAGCAGCGCGTAGTGCCGCAGCCGCAGGCCGAACTCTTCGAGCGTGGCGTTGAACAGCCGGCCCGAGTGCAGTCCGAGCCGGTAGAGGAGATAGCCGGTGTCGGCGTGCAGCGCGCGCATCCAGGGCGCCTCTTCGTCAGTGATGTCGGGCTCCGGGGTCGGTCCGTGCGGGCACGGGGTTGCGTGCGGTCGGCTCCAGCATGAAGGACTTCCAAGGCTTACGGCAACTATTGAAGACAACAATGATTGGTCCTAGCGTCCTTCTCGTCGGCCGGTACCCGTCCCCGGAAGGAACCTCAGTGCCTGACACACCCTCAATTTCCCTCTCCGGCAAGGTCGCCGTCGTCGCCGGAAGCGGCCGCGGACTCGGTCTCGCCTACGCCACCGCCCTCGCCCGGTCCGGGGCGAGCGTCGTCGTCAACGACATCGACGCTGACGTCGCCGCGCAGGCCGCCAAGGCGATCACCGAGGCCGGCGGCCGGGCCGTCGCCGAGGTCGTCCCCGTGGGCACCGCCGAGGCCGCCGAGCGCCTCGTCGGCCGCGCCGTCTCGGAGTTCGGCCGGCTGGACGTCATGGTCACCAACGCCGGAATCCTGCGCGACAGGGTCTTGTGGAAGATGATCGACGACGACTTCGACGCCGTCGTCACCACCCACCTCAGGGGCACCTTCACCTGCGCCCGAGCCGCCGCCGTGCGCCTGCGCGAGCAGGGCGAGGGCGGCAGCCTGGTGCTCGTCGCCTCACCGGCCGGCCAGCGCGGCAACTTCCGGGCAGACCAACTACGCGGCGGCCAAGGCCGGGATCGCGGCGATGGTGCGTACCTGCTCCATGGAACTGGCCCGCGCGGACGTCACCGTGAACGCCGTCGTGCCGGTCGCCGCGACCGCGATGACCGAGACCATCCCCGCCTTCGCCCCCTACGTCGACGCCCTGCGCGGCGGCGAACCGCTGCCGACGTCCGCCGCCTGCACGGGACTTCATGACCCGGAAGCACCCTGACCGGCGCCCTGACCGGCCCTCGCATCACCACCCGCATCACCACCCGCGTCAGCCCTCTCATCGCCACCCTCATCGCCACCCATCGAAGGAGCCCCGCATGGGCATCACCGTCAGCGGCCTGGCCGAAGTGAAGAAGCTCGCCGGAAGCGACCTGGGTTCCAGCGAATGGACCGACGTCACGCAGGAGCGGATCGACACCTTCGCCGACGCCACCGGCGACCACCAGTGGATCCACACCGACCCCGAGCGGGCCAAGGAGGGCCCGTTCGGCGCGCCCATCGCGCACGGTTATCTGACGCTCTCCCTCTTCATCCCGATGTTCACCGAGCTCCTGGACGTCGAAGGGGTTACCACCAAGGTCAACTACGGCCTGAACAAGGTCCGTTTCCCCGCCCCCGTGCCCGCGGGCTCCCGTATCCGCCTGGCCGCGCGCCTCGCCGCGGTCGAGGACGTGCCGGGCGGTGTGCAGATCACGGTCGACGGGACCGTCGAGATCGAGGGAGCGGCCAAGCCGGCGTGCGTCCTGCAGAGCGTCTCCCGGTTCTACGCGTAGACGCGGATGCCGGCGAGGGCGGCATAATTAACTTGCACGAGACGGTTCGTCTCGCTTACGGTGACGTCATGACCGTCCCCAGGAACGCCCATATCGCCATGTTCTCCATCGCCGCCCACGGGCACGTGAATCCGAGCATCGAGGTGATCCGGGAGCTCGTCGCCCGTGGGCACCGCGTCACGTACGCGATCCCGCCGCAGTTCGCCGACAAGGTCGCAGAGGCGGGGGCCGAGCCCAAGATCTGGCACTCGACGCTGCCCACCGACGGCGACCCGGACGCGTGGGGGACAGAACTGATCGACAACATCGAGCCCTTCCTCACCGACGCGATCCAGGCGCTGCCACAGATCGTCGACCTCTACGAGAACGACGAGCCGGACCTCGTCCTCTACGACATCACCGCGTACCCGGCCCGCGTGCTCGCCCACCGCTGGAACGTCCCGATCGTGCAGTTCTCACCGAACCTCGTCGCCTGGGAGGGCTACGAGGAAGAGGTCGGCAAGCCGATGTTCGAGCCGCTGAAGCAGACGCCGCGCGGCAAGGCGTTCTACGAGAACTTCGAGCACTGGATCCGGTCGAACGGCATCGACATCTCGGTGGAGGACTTCATGGGCCGCCCCGACCGCTGCCTCGTCCTCATCCCCAAGGCGCTCCAGCCGAACGCCGACCGGGTCGACGAGCGCCGCTACACCTTCGTCGGCGCCTGCCAGGGGGACCGCTCGGCGCAGGGCGACTGGCAGCGGCCGGCCGGCGCGGAGAAGGTGCTCCTCGTCTCGCTCGGCTCGACCTTCACCAAGCAGCCCGCCTTCTACCGTGCCTGCATCGAGGCGTTCGGCGGGCTCCCCGGCTGGCACATGGTCCTCCAGGTCGGCAAGTTCACCGACGAGAAGGAGCTCGGGGCGATCCCCGCGAACGTCGAGGTGCGCTCCTGGGTGCCGCAGCTGGCGATCCTGAGGCAGGCCGACGCCTTCATCACGCACGCGGGCGCGGGCGGCAGCCAGGAGGGCCTCGGCACCGCGACGCCGATGGTCGCGGTCCCGCAGGCCGTCGACCAGTTCGGCAACGCCGACATGCTCCAGGCGCTCGGCGTCGCACGCCACGTACCGATGGAGGAGGCCACGCCCGAAAAGCTCAGGGAGACGGTGCTCGCCCTGGTGTCCGACCCCGAGGTGGCGCGCCGCCTCCAGGAGATCCGGGCGGAGATGGCGGGCGAGGGCGGCACGCCGCGCGCGGCCGACCTCGTCGAGCAGGAAGGCGGCCTGGTGGCACGCGAGGTGTGACGGGAAGGGCGGCCTGGTTCCACGTCAGGCGTGAAGTGATCGCGCACATCAGGTAACGGTCGGGTCATTCCATAACGCTCGGGTAACGCAGGTGGTGCCTGGCGGAGTCATCGATTTGGTCATGGGGTTCGACCGTTACCCCCGGCCAAAGGTTGCACGCAGCGCTACTTGAACCTTGCGTGAACGACTTCCTAGCGTGAGTTGAACTCACCTCGAACGCCAGGAAGTTGACCAGCCATGCGCCGAGACATACCGCCCCTCCACGAGGTGCGCCGCATCACCCAGAAGAAACGCGACGCGTGGTGGACCGTGCTGCTCGTCGACCCGGTGGCCACACCGCTGGTGCGGCTCACCGCGATGCGCACGAGGATCACCCCGAACCAGATCACCTGGGGCGCCTTCGTCCTGGGCCTCGGCTCCGCCGTCTTCTTCTGGCTGGGCGACTGGCGCTGGCTCATCGCCGGCGCCGTCGTCTACCACCTGTCCTTCATCCTCGACTGCATGGACGGCAAGGTCGCACGGCTCACCGGCCAGGGGTCCGTCTTCGGCGCCTGGCTGGACTTCGTCTTCGACCGCATCCGCGTCATGGTGTGCGGGGTCGCGCTCATGGCGGGCCAGTACGAACGCACCGGTGACGAGCTCTACATCTGGCTCGCCCTGGCCGTCGTAGGCCTCGACACCCTGCGCTACATCAACTCTCTGGAGATCTTCAAGATCCGCCACTCCATGCGCAAGCAGATCAAGGAGCGGGTGAAGGAGGCGCGGCGCGCCGAGAACGAGGCCGAGCTGGCCTTCATGGAGGACCTCCTCCGTGACAACCCCGAGGCGGACATCGAGCAGGATCTCCAGAAGGCCCGCACGGCCGAGGGGATCGCACCGGAGGCCGCACCTCGGCCCGCGCCCCAAGTGGTCGACCTGCACCAGGAGTTCAGGAGCCGATTCCCCGTATACCTGCGGATGCGCTCGTTCCTGCTGCGGCACCGCATCCGGACCCATCTGATCAGCGGGATCGAGTTCCAGATGGGCGTCTTCTTGATCGGCCCGCTGATCGACCAGGTCCTGTGGGCGACGATCGTCTCCGGAGCGTTGCTGCTCGTCTTCGAACTCGCCATCATCTACAAACTGTTGCTGTCGATCCGCGACTTCACGCGCACGATCGACTCGTTCGCGGAGCGCGGCCGGCGGGCCGCGGCGGCCTGAACGTGAGGGGGCTGCCCCGCCGGACCCGATGGTCCGGCGGGGCAGCCCCAATCCATGGGCAATTCCCGGGGTCCGAAGTGTCGGCCGAAGCCCGAATTGTTATTACAGAGACTTGTTGAACAAGTCACAGCTGTATGTAGGTCTTGATCTGGTCGCGTCAATCGGCCAGTGTTTCGTGCCAACCCCCGGAGATCTTCCGGAGATTGCCGGGGGATGGTTGAGAACCATCAGCAAACCCCCCACAAACCCCCCACAGAAACCACGAGGAGACCCCTCTTCATGGCAACTCATAAGCGTGCCCGCAGCACGGTCAAGCTCACCGCGGCGATAGCCACCGCTGCCACCGCGGTCGGAGTGACTCTCTTCGCGGGCTCCCTGGCCGGCGCCTCGACCCCCGCCGAGGGCAAGGTCTACGGGCTCGACGCCAAGGGCGCCGTCTCCGGCAGCTACATCGTGCTGCTGGACCAGAAGACGGACAAGAACGGCAAGCAGGACCTCGCCAAGGAGTACGGCGGCAAGCTGAAGCGCGCCTACTCCTCCGCCGTCAACGGATTCTCCGTGAACGACCTTTCGGAGACCGAGGCCAAGCGCCTCGCCGCCGATTCGTCGGTCGCCAAGGTCGTCCAGAACAAGAAATTCCACATCGACGCGACCCAGGACAACCCGCCGTCGTGGGGTCTCGACCGCATCGACCAGGCCGACACCGCGGGCGACAACAAGTACACCTACCCGGACAGCGCCGGTGAGGGCGTGACCGCGTACGTCATCGACACCGGCGTCCGCATCAGCCACAAGGACTTCGGTGGCCGCGCCACCTCCGGCTTCGACGCCATCGACAACGACGACAACGCCGACGACGGCAACGGCCACGGCACGCACGTCGCCGGCACCATCGCCGGTGACGCGCACGGCGTCGCGAAGAAGGCGAAGATCGTCGCCGTCCGCGTCCTCGACAACGAGGGCTCGGGCACCACCGAGCAGGTCGTCGCGGGCATCGACTGGGTCACCAAGAACCACCAGGGCCCGTCCGTCGCCAACATGTCCCTCGGCGGCGGCGCCGACGAAGCGCTCGACGCGGCCGTCCAGAAGGCCATCGCCTCCGGCGTCACCTTCGCGGTCGCCGCGGGCAACGAGTCGACCGACGCGTCCGCCGGCTCCCCGGCCCGCGTCAAGGAGGCCATCACCGTCGCCTCCTCCACGAAGGACGACGAGCAGTCCGACTTCTCCAACTACGGCTCCGTCGTGGACATCTACGCCCCCGGCTCGGACATCACCTCCGACTGGAACACCGGCGACGACGCCACCAACACCATCTCCGGTACGTCGATGGCGACCCCCCACGTCGTGGGCGCCGCCGCCGTCTACCTGAGCGGTCACCCGGACGCCACCCCCGCGGACGTCTCCAAGGCGCTGACCGACGGCGCGACCCCCGACAAGATCTCCAACGCGAGCGAGGGCACGCCCAACAAGCTCCTCAAGGTCGTCGAGTAGCACGAGCACACCCCTGACCGGCGGCCGCCGTGCCCTCCCCCACGGGGCGCGGCGGCCGTCCAGCGCTGCCCTCCGGCCCCGCGCGAATCCGGTCAGGGCCCGAAGGCAGCAGGCTCTATCGTGTCCCCATGGCGACAAAGGCGTACGCGGCACTGCTCCGCGGCATCAATGTGGGCGGCAGCAGAAAAGTCCCGATGGCGCGGCTTCGCCCCCTGATCGAAGGGCTCGGGCACGGCGACGTACGGACGTATCTCCAGAGCGGCAACGCGACGTTCACCAGCGGCCACGGCGACGAGGAGAGCCTCGCGGCCGAACTGAGCGCGGCCATCGAGAAGGAGTTCGGCTTCGCCGTGGACGTGATCGTGCGCGACCACGCCTACCTCGCGTCGGTCGTGGACGCGTGCCCCTTCCCCGCCGACTCGCTCGAAGGCAGGCAACTGCACGTCACCTACTTCTCCGGTCCCGTCGACCCCGAGCGGTTCGCCTCCGTCGACCCGGCCGAGTTCACCCCCGAGGACTTCCGGCTCGGCCCGCGCGAGCTGTACCTGTACGCCCCCGACGGCCTCGGCCGCTCCAAGCTCGGCGCCGTGCTCTCCCGGCCGGCCCTCAACAAGGGCCTCATCGCCACCTCCCGCAACTGGAACACCGTCGTCAAGCTCGCGGAGATGACCGGTGCCTGAACTGGACGCCGCCGTCGAGGCCGCCATCGAGGGTGAACTGCGGCTCCTCGACCCGGCGGTGCGCCGCTCCGCGGAGCTCCTCGGCGCGCTGCTGCACCCCGACTACTTCGAGTTCGGCGCCTCGGGCCGCCGCTGGGACCGCGCCTCGATCATCGCCGAGATCTCCTCGACGACCGAACCGGGCGTACGGCCCCTCACCGTCTCGCGGATGAAAGGCGTGCGACTCGCCCCCGGGCTCGTCCACCTGACCTTCGACACCGACCGCAACGGCGCCTGCGCGCACCGCAGTTCACTGTGGCGGCAGTCCGACGAGGACTGGCTGCTGTACTTCCATCAGGGGACGCCGTACAGCCGGTGAGCCCGTCGAGCCGGGTCAGCTCTTCGACCGGAGCCCCCTGGATCGGGCTGTAAGCCGCCGCAGCTGAGACGGACGGTGACAGCTCGCACGAAGCCGGCCGGGTCCATGACGGTCGCGGACCTCGTGGCGGCGGCCGACGCGGGGACAGCCCTTGGCCTGTCGCATTTCTTCAAGCCGCCGGCGGCCCCCGCGCGAGACGCTTTCCGCATGGAAAACGAGTACAGCTCCATGATCGAGTACAAGTCGATGAAGGAATGCGCCGCCGAGGCCGCCAGGGTCGCGCGGGGTGTCGACGCGGCGCGCCTGCCCGAGCCGAGCGGATGCGGCGACTGGGACGTCCGCACCCTCGTCAACCACTGGGTCCTCTACTCCTCGCACGGCCTGGAGCACCGGGCGCTGCGCAAGCAGCTCCCCGACGACCTCACCGCCCGCGACTTCACCGCCGACGCCGACTGGGCCGAGGCCTACGCGGCACAGCTCGAACAGGCCGTCGCCACCTGGTCCGACCCGCAGGTGTGGGAGGGCGAGATCGACCTGGGCTTCGCGAAGTCACCCGCGCCCGAGGTCGCCCGCCTGCTCATCGCGGAACTGGCCCTCCACGGCTGGGACGTGGCCCACGCCACCGGCCAGAAGTTCCAGATCCCGGACGACGCGGCCCGCCTCCTGCTCGACGTCATCGAGGCGAACGCGGAGGAGTACCGCAAGTACGACGGCTTCGCCGACGCGGTCCCGGTACCGGACTACGCGCCTTTGTTCCACCGTGCGGTCGCCTTGAGCGGGCGGGATCCGCGCTGAGCCTCAGGGGACCGCGGTCCGGTCGTCTGACGCGTCGCGTCAGGCGCCCACCGCCACCAACTCCCGTACCGTCGCCGCCTCATAGCGCCGCACGAGCAGCCGTGCCACCTCCGGCGCCGGGCCCAGTACGTCCGCGAGGACGTCCGCTTCGCGGGCGCCGCGGGCGATGCGGTCCGGGAGGAAGCCGGGGGCCAGGACGTAGGGGGCCACCGCCACCCGGCGGACGCCGTCGGCGCGCAGCCCGGCCACGGCGTCCTCCGTGCGGGGCAGAGATGCGGAGGCGAACGCAGGCCGCACGGCGCACCAACCGGTGTGCCGCCACTCCCGCGCGATTTCAGCGATCACTGCGATCGCCTCCGGGTCGGTGGAGCCCGCCGAGGCCAGGACGACCCCGGTCGTGGGCTTGTCGGCCGGGGTGAGCCCGGCCTCGTACAGACGGCGTTCGAGCGCTGCCGTCAGAAGCGGGGAAGGGCCGAGCACCTCCGCCTGGCGGATCCGCAGCCGGGCCGGGGCCTGCCGCAGGACCGCCGGGATGTCCGCCTTCGCGTGGAACGCGCGGGTCAGGAGCAGGGGGAGGGCGACCACGTCGCGCACGCCCTCCGCCGCCAGGGACTCCAGGACGCCGCTCACCGAGGGGACGTTGAAGTCCAGGAACCCCGTCTCCACACGCAGCCCCGGCCGCAGCGCCCGCACTTCGCGTACGAGCGCGTGGACCGTCGCGGCATGGCGCGGATCGCGGCTGCCGTGAGCGATCACGAGCAGGACCGGGCGGGCGGGGCGCTGGTGCATGGCGGGGTCAGCTCCTCACCAGGAGGCCGCGGCTGCGCAGGACGCGCCGCTCCAGGGGACTGAAGATCAGCAGGTCGATGGCGATGCCGACGATCAGGATCAGGAAGATGGCCAGGAAGACCATGGACATGGAGCTGGCGTTGCGGCCGTTCTCCAGGAGCTGGCCGAGGCCGATACCGAGGTCGGGCGACGAGGCGATGATCTCCGCGGCCATCAGCGAGCGCCACGAGAACGCCCAGCCCTGCTTCAGACCCGCCAGATAGCCGGGCAGTGCGGCCGGCAGCACGATGTGCCAGGTGTGCCGCAGGCCCGTCGCGCCGAGGGTGCGACCGGCCCGCAGGAACAGCGGCGGCACCTGGTCGACGCCCGACACCAGGCCGTTGGCGATCGAGGGGACCGCGCCGAGCAGGATCACGGCGTACATCATCTTGTTGTCGAGGCCCAGCCAGATCACGGCCGGCGGGACCCAGGCGACCGAGGGCAGCGACTGGAGGCCGGACAGGATCGGGCCGATCGCGGACCGGACGAACCGGACCCGGGCGACGACCAGGCCGAGCGGGGTGCCGATCACCAGCGCCAGCAGGAAGCCGAGCAGGCCGCGCGACACACTCGTCCAGATGTAGTCGAGGAGCGTCCCCTGCATCCACGCGTCGGACACCTCGGTCCACACCGCGGACGGTGAGGGCAGCTTGCTCGGGTCGTCGACGATCTTGAACGAGACCAGTCCCTGCCACACCACCAGGACCAGGAGCACCGCCGTCAGCGGCGGCAGCACCTTCTGGACCAGTGTCTGGCGCAGCGGGGTGCGGGCGGTGTGCACGGTGTCCAGGGCGTCGAGCCCCGCTTCGAGACCGGCCAGGTCCTGTCCGGGGGCCGTGTCCTCGACGGCGCCCGTGTCCTTGCTCGCGGTCGTCGTCTCAGTGCTGGCCATGGCGGCGGATCTCCCCACGCAGTTGTTCGGTGATCTCGACGGACAGTTCCGCCACGGCGGTGTCCTCGATGCGGCGCGGCTGCGGAATGTCCACGCGCCACTCGTGTGCCACCCGGCCCGGCCGCGACGAGAGCAGTACGACCCGCTCGGCGAGCCGCACCGCCTCGCGGACGTTGTGGGTGACGAACAGGACGGAGACGTTCGTCTCGCGCCAGATGCGGGTCAGCTCGTCGTGCAGCACGTCACGCGTGATGGCGTCGAGCGCGGCGAACGGCTCGTCCATCAGCAGCAGTTGACTGTCCTGTGCGAGCGCGCGGGCCAACGCCACGCGCTGGCGCATACCGCCGGACAGCTCGTGGACCCGCTTGCCGTACGCGCCGTTCAGACGGACGAGCTCCAGGAGCTCCTCCGCCCGCGTGCGGCGGTCCGCCTTCGGGACGCCGCGCAGCTTCAGGGCCAGTTCGATGTTCTTGCCCGCGGTCAGCCACGGGAACAGGGCGTGCTCCTGGAACATCAGGGCCGGCCTGCCCTGGGTGCTGATCTCGCCGGACGAGGGCCGGTCGAGGCCCGCGACCAGGTTGAGCAGCGTCGACTTCCCGCAGCCCGAGGCTCCCAGGAGGGTGACGAACTCGCCCGGAGCGACATCGAGCGTGATGTCGTCCAGGACGAGCTGCTGCCCGGCGGGCGTGGCGAAGGACTTCGAGACGTGCTCGATCCGCGCGGCGTGGCCGGTGGTCCGCGTGCCGCCGTCCGCGGCCTTGGCGAGGGTCGTTGCCATGGTCGTCACCTCCTGGGAACTCAAGCGATTACGGGCTGGGCTCTGCTGACGCGGTTACTTGACGCCGAGGCCGGCGTCGGCGACCGCGCCCTTGCCCTCGGCCTTGAGGACCTTGTTCAGCGGTGCGAGGTCGTAGATGCCCTTCAGGTCGGGCTTCTCCAGCAGGCCCGCCTTCACCGCGTGCGCCGCCTCGGAGTCGAGGGTCGAGGCCAGCGGGTCGTCGGTGAACTGGATCGACTTCCAGGCGGGGTCGAGGACGTCCGCGGGCAGTGCCTTGCCGGAGTCGGCCGCCAGCTGCTTGTTGGCCGCGGCCTTCGCCTCGTCCGGGTTGGCGTTGATCCACGCGTTCGTCTTCACCGAGCCGCGCAGCACGGCCTCGACGACGTCCGGGTGCTCCTTGAGGAACTTCTGCGACACGATGATGTTCGTGATCACGAACTTCTTGTCGGGCCACAGGTCGGACTCGTCGAGGAGGACCTTGCCGCCCTCGGCCACGAGCTTGGACGCGGTCGGCTCCGGCACCCAGGCGCCGTCGACGGAGCCGGACTTGTAGGCGTCCGGGGTGATCTTGTTGTCCGTACGGACCACGGAGACGTCGCCCTTGCCGCTGTTGGCGTCGACCTTCCAGCCCTTCTCGGCGATCCAGTTGAGGAACGCGACGTCCTGCGTGTTGCCGAGCTGCGGGGTGGCGATCTTCTTGCCCTTGATGTCGTCCAGGGACTTGATCTTCTTCGGGTTCACCACCAGCTTGACCCCGCCGGAGGCCGAACCGCCGATGATGCGCAGGCTCTTGCCCTGGGACTTGGTGAAGCCGTTGATCGACGGCGAGGGGCCGATCCAGCCGATGTCGATGGAGCCGCCGTTGAGCGCCTCGATCTCGGACGGCCCCGCGTTGAAGATCTGGTACCGGGCCTGCGTGCCCTGGAGCTCCTTCTGGAAGAAGCCCTTCTGGTTGCCCACCAGGGCGGTTCCGTGTGTCAGGTTGCCGAAGTAACCGATCTTGACGGTGTCGGCGGAGAGCTTCTTGCCCTTGGCGGCGACGTTCGTCTTGTCGGACGTGTCGTCCTTGGCTTGCGAGCCGTAGCCGCAGGCCGTCGCGGCGAGGGCGAGGAGCGGCAGTGCGGCGACAGCGGCGAGGCCGCGGCGCCAGGAAGCGGAGTTGGCAGGCACGGGAGGTGGTCCTCTCGTTGGCCCGGCGGTCACGCTCTCAGGGCGTGGCCGGGAGGTCGGCAGGGTTTCGTCTTCGTACGAACAGGTCGCGGGGGGTGTGGGCGCGCAGGCAGTGCGCGTACGTCATCGCGCACATCGCCCGACCCCGCCCTGGCCCGCGCCGAGGGTGCCGCTGCCGACGCGGCCGCCCTCTTTCGCGAACGTCGCATATACATCGACGAGGGTGATGGGTGTCATGACTAGAAGTCCCAGCCGTCTTCGTCCGTGGCCTGCGCGGCCTCTTCCGCGTGGGCGGCCTGCGGCTTGCCGCCGAACGCCTCGCCCGCCATGCCGGCGGCGAGCGTCGTTCCGTCGGACGGGTCGATGAGGAGGAACGAACCGGTGCGGCGCGAGTCGGCGTAGTCGTCGAGCGCGATCGGCTCGGCGGTGCGGATCTTGACGCGGCCGATGTCGTTCGCCACCAGCTGCCCCGGCTCGGGGTGCTGGGACAGGTCGTCCAGGGTGAGCCGCGAGGGGATCTCCTTGACGATCGCCTTGACCGTGCGCGTCGTGTGCTTGAGGAGCACGCGCTGGCCGACGGCGAGCGGCTGGTCGGCCACGTGGCAGACGGTCGCCTCGACGTCCTGCGAGGTCGCGGGCGCGTCGCCGCTCGGCACGAGCAGGTCGCCGCGCGAGATGTCGATGTCGTCCTCCAGGAGGAGGGTCACCGACTGCGGTGTCCACGCCACGTCGACCGCGGTGCCCAGCAGGTCGATCCCGGAGACCTTCGACGTGCGGCCCGACGGCAGCACGGTGACGGACTCACCGACGCGGAACGTGCCGGCCGCGATCTGGCCCGCGTAGCCGCGGTAGTCGGGGTGCTCGGTGGTCTGCGGGCGGATGACGACCTGGACGGGCAGCCGCGCGTGGCAGCTCGTCAGGTCGTGGCTGACCGGGACCGTCTCCAGGTGCTCCAGGACGGTCGGGCCGCCGTACCAGTCCATGTTCGCGGACGGCTCCACGACGTTGTCACCGGCGAGCGCGGAGATCGGGATCGCGGTGATCTCGGGAACGCCCAGGTCCGACGCGTACGCCGTGAACTCCTCGGCGATCGACGCGAAGACGGACTCGGCGTAGTCGACGAGGTCCATTTTGTTCACGGCGAGCACGACGTGCGGGACGCGCAGGAGCGCGGCGACCGCGGCGTGCCGGCGGGTCTGCTCGATGACGCCGTTGCGGGCGTCGACGAGGACGACGGCGAGGTCGGCCGTGGAAGCCCCGGTCACCATGTTCCGGGTGTACTGCACGTGGCCCGGGGTGTCGGCCAGGATGAACCGGCGCCGGGACGTGGCGAAGTAGCGGTAGGCGACGTCGATCGTGATGCCCTGCTCGCGTTCGGCGCGCAGGCCGTCGGTGAGCAGCGCCAGGTCGGGCGCCTCCTGGCCGCGGTTGCGCGACGCGTGCTCGACGGCCTCCAGCTGGTCCGTGAGGACCGACTTGGAGTCGTGCAGCAGACGGCCCACGAGCGTGGACTTGCCGTCGTCGACGGAACCGGCGGTGGCGAACCGCAGCAGGGTGGTGGCCGAAAGATCGGCCAACTGCTCTGTGGTGGTGCTCATTTAGAAATACCCCTCGCGCTTGCGGTCTTCCATCGCGGCCTCGGACATCTTGTCGTCGGCGCGGGTCGCGCCCCGCTCGGTGATCCGGGACACGGCGATCTCGGCGATCACGGCGTCCAGCGTCGCCGCGTCGGAGTCGACGGCGCCGGTGCACGACATGTCGCCGACCGTGCGGTAGCGGATGAGGCGCTTCTCGACGCTCTCGCCCTCCTTGGGGCCGCCCCAGTCACCGGCGGTCAGCCACATGCCGGAGCGCTTGAAGACCTCCCGCTCGTGGGCGAAGTAGATGCCCGGCAGTTCGATGCCCTCGCGGGCGATGTACTGCCACACGTCGAGCTCGGTCCAGTTGGACAGCGGGAAGACGCGCACGTGCTCGCCGGGGGCGTGCCGGCCGTTGTACAGCTGCCACAGCTCGGGGCGCTGGCGGCGCGGGTCCCACTGGGAGAACTCGTCGCGCAGGGAGAACACGCGCTCCTTGGCGCGCGCCTTCTCCTCGTCGCGGCGCCCGCCGCCGAACACGGCGTCGAAACGCTCCGCCTGGATCTTCTCGGTCAGCGGCACCGTCTGCAGCGGATTGCGCGTCCCGTCCGGGCGCTCCTTGAGGGCGCCGCGGTCGATGTACTCCTGCACGGACGCGACGTGCAGGCGCAGGCCGTGCTGGGCCACGACACGGTCGCGGTACTCGAGGACCTCGGGGAAGTTGTGCCCGGTGTCGACGTGCAGCAGCGTGAACGGCACCGGCGCCGGCGCGAACGCCTTGAGCGCCAGGTGCAGCATCACGATGGAGTCCTTGCCGCCGGAGAAGAGGATCACCGGCCGCTCGAACTCGCCCGCGACCTCACGGAAGATGTGCACGGCCTCGGACTCGAGGGCGTCCAGGTGCGAGAGCGCGTACGGGCTGTCGGTCTCTTCGCCTGTGGTGGGTGCGACGGTCGTCATGAGAGACCCCTCTCGGTGAGCAGCGCGTAGAGCGCGGCCGCGGACTCCTGCACGGTCTGGGTGTGCGACTCGATGCGCAGATCGGGCGACTCGGGCGCCTCGTACGGGTCGTCGACGCCGGTGAGCCCGGAGATCTCGCCCGCCGCCTGCTTCGCGTACAGGCCCTTCACGTCGCGCACGGAGCACACCTCGACGGGCGTGGCCACGTGCACCTCCAGGTAGCCGGTACCGCCGGCCTGGTGGCGCTTGCGTACCGCCTCGCGGCTGTCCGCGAACGGCGCGATCACCGGGACGAGCGTCAACACGCCGTTACGGGCGAGGAGTTCGGCGAGGAAGCCGATGCGCTGCACGTTCGTGTCGCGGTCCGCGCGGCTGAAGCCGAGGCCCGCCGAGAGGAACTCGCGGATCTCGTCGCCGTCGAGCACCTCGACGCGGCGGCCGTCGGCGCGCAGCTGCTCGGCGAGCTCGTTGGCGATGGTGGTCTTGCCCGCGCTCGGCAGACCCGTGAGCCAGACGGTGGCTCCGGTCACTTGCTTCTCCAAAGTCTCTGTGGTCCCGGGCATCAGCCGTGGATCCCGCACTCGGTCTTGTTGCTTCCCGCCCAGCGGCCGGCCCGCGCGTCCTCGCCCTCGAGGAGGCGCCGGGTGCAGGGGGCGCAGCCCACGGACCCGTAGCCGTCCATGAGGAGGGGGTTGGTCAGCACGCCGTGCTCGGCGACGTACGCCTCGACGTCGTCCTGCGTCCAGCGGGCGATCGGCGAGACCTTCACCTTGCGGCGCTTCTCGTCCCAGCCGACGACCGGGGTGTTCGCCCGCGTCGGGGACTCGTCGCGGCGCAGTCCCGTGGCCCATGCCGTGTACGAACTCAGGCCGTCCTCAAGGGGCTTGACCTTCCGCATGGCGCAGCACAGGTCGGGGTCGCGGTCGTGCAGCTTCGGCCCGAACTCGGCGTCCTGCTCGGCGACGGTCTGCCGGGGCGTGAGCGTGATGACGTTCACGTCCATCACGGCCTCGACGGCGTCCCGGGTGCCGATGGTCTCCTCGAAGTGGTAGCCGGTGTCGAGGAAGACGACGTCCACGCCGGGCCTGGCGCGCGAGGCGAGGTGGGCGACGACCGCGTCCTCCATGGAGGAGGTCACGCAGAAGCGCTTGCCGAACGTGTCGACCGCCCAGGTGATGATCTCCAGGGCGGACGCGTCCTCCAGGTCGCGCCCGGCCCGCTCGGCGAGCTCTCGCAGGTCGGGCTCGGTCCGGTCGGCGACCTGGTCGGTCTGAGTGGTCGTCATATGTCTTCCCCTCCACCGTCGTTGCGCTGAACTCCCCGGGCCAGCAGACCGAGGAACTTCAACTGGAAGGCCCGATTGCATGCCGCGCATTCCCAGGCGCCGTGACCGGTCTCGTTCGGACGCAGGTCCTCGTCGCCGCAGTAGGGGCAGTGGAAGGGTGCGGCCCGCTCGCTCACGAAAGTGCCTCCTCGGAGGCGCGCGCGGTCCACGTGGCGAAGCGCTCGCCGTCCTCGCGCTCCGCCTGGAAGCGCTTGAGGACCCGCTCGACGTAGTCGGGCAGCTCGGTGGCGGTGACCTTCAGGCCGCGGACCTTGCGGCCGAACCCGGCCTCCAGGCCGAGCGCGCCGCCCAGGTGCACCTGGTAGCCCTCGACCTGGTTGCCGTCCGCGTCCAGCATCAGCTGGCCCTTGAGGCCGATGTCCGCGACCTGGATACGGGCGCAGGCGTTCGGGCAGCCGTTGATGTTGATGGTGAGGGGCTCGTCGAACTCCGGGACGCGGCGCTCCAGTTCGTCGATGAGCGAGGCGCCGCGCGCCTTCGTCTCGACGATGGCGAGCTTGCAGAACTCGATGCCGGTGCAGGCCATGGTGCCGCGCCGGAAGGGGGACGCGTTGACCTTCAGGTCCAGCGCCTCCAGCGCCGCCACCAGCGACTCGACCTGGTCCTCGGCCACGTCGAGCACGATCATCTTCTGCTCGGCGGTGGTGCGCAGCCGGCCGGAGCCGTGGGCGCCCGCGACCTCGGCGATCTTGGTGAGGGTCGTGCCGTCCACGCGGCCGACGCGGGGCGCGAAGCCGACGTAGAAGAGGCCGTCCTTCTGGCGGTGCACGCCGAGGTGGTCGCGCCAGGTGCCGGCGGGCTGCTCGGGCGCGGGGCCGTCGATCAGCTTCCGCTGGAGGTACTCGTCCTCCAGGATCTGCCGGAACTTCTCGGTGCCCCAGTCGGCGAGCAGGAACTTCAGGCGGGCGCGGGTGCGCAGGCGGCGGTAGCCGTAGTCGCGGAAGATGCCGATGACGCCGCCGTAGACGTCCGGCACCTCGTCGAGCGGCACCCAGGCGCCGAGACGCTGGCCCAGCTTGGGGTTGGTGGACAGGCCGCCGCCGACCCACAGGTCGAAGCCGGGGCCGTGCTCGGGGTGGTTCACGCCGACGAACGCGATGTCGTTGATCTCGTGCGCGACGTCGAGCTGCGGGGACCCGGAGACCGCACTCTTGAACTTGCGCGGCAGGTTGGAGAAGTCCGGGTTGCCGATGAAGCGCCGCTGGATCTCGTCGATGGCGGGCGTGCCGTCGATGATCTCGTCGGCGGCGATCCCGGCGACGGGGGAGCCGAGGATGACGCGGGGCGTGTCACCGCAGGCCTCGGTAGTGGAGAGCCCGACCGCTTCGAGGCGCCGCCAGATCTCCGGCACGTCCTCGATGCGGATCCAGTGGTACTGGATGTTCTGCCGGTCGGTGATGTCGGCGGTGCCGCGCGCGAACTCCTGCGAGATCTCGCCGATGACGCGCAGCTGCTCGGTGGTCAGCCGGCCGCCGTCGATACGGACGCGGAGCATGAAGAACTCGTCGTCCAGCTCCTCCGGCTCCAGGATCGCGGTCTTGCCGCCGTCGATCCCGGGCTTGCGCTGGGTGTAGAGCCCCCACCAGCGCATCCGGCCCCGGAGGTCGTTGGGGTCGATGGAGTCGAAGCCGCGCTTCGAGTAGATCGTCTCAATGCGTGTCCGCACATTGAGACCGTCGTCGTCCTTCTTGAACTGCTCGTTGCCGTTGAGCGGCGTGAAGTGACCCACGGCCCACTGGCCCTCGCCGCGGTGACGGCTCACCTTGCGGCGCGGCGCAGCGGTCGTGGGCTTTTCAGGGGTGGCAGCCATGGGTGTACGTCCTTCAGGCGGGCGGATGCTCTGACAGCTTTGACCGGCACACTTCGCGCGAGGGCGCGGCGGTGCGCAGGGTGCTGTACGGGGAGAAAGTGCGGCGGTGCTGGTGGAGTCAGCTCACCGGACACATGGCGCTGGACATGCGGCAGAGATCGACGTGCCGCCGACTCACCAAGGCAATTCCAGCTCGATCCATGACGGAAGCGTGTCATGGGACTTTCGGCCCAGTCCACCACTGTCCACAAGGTGGACGGGACTGTCTCGCATCGCGGACAGGTGTGTCTTGGGTCACTGGAGCGTACGGAAACGGACCGGTCAGTGCCCGGCGGGAACGCGAAGGGGCGCCGCGGTGACCCGCGGCGCCCCTCACATCTCACGGGGTGGCTACGCCCCGGGTCACGCCCCCGGCCACGGCCCCGGCGTCGTCACCTCGGGCTCCTCCTCCACCTTCGTGTCGAAGAGGCGGAACCCGCGCCGCTCGTAGTTGGCCATCGCGTGCTCGCCGTCCTTGCTGCACGTGTGCAGCCAGACCCGCTTCGTCGGCGAGCGGTCCGGCCACCGCTCGGCCAGGTCCCAGGCGCGCGCGACGCCGTAGGAGAGGAGGTGTCCGCCGATGCGGCGGCCCCGGAAGGCGGGGATCAGGCCGAAGTAGACGACCTCGGCCACGCCGTCGTCCTGCGCCTCCAGCTCGACGTAACCGGCCGGGGTCCCCTTCTCGTACGCCACCCACGTCTCGGTGCCGGGCCGCGCCAGGACTTCCTGCCACCGCGCGTACGTCCAGCTCAGCCGGTCGGTCCAGAGGATGTCGCCCCCGACGGACGCGTACAGGAAGCGGCTGAACTCCGGCGAGGGCACCTCGGCGCGCACGATGCGCAGGTCGTCGCCCTCGGGCGCGGGGGCCGGCCGGAGGTCGGACGGAGCGGTCTGCTCCAGGGACCAGGTGGTCACAGCGATGTTGCTCATGCGCGTCAGGCAATCACGAGCCCCGCGCGCAGGCCAAGGCGGTCCGCGATACGGGCAGACCCGCCGCGCGCAGGCACGCGGGACCGGGCGGGCGGATGTCCAGGAACTGCCTCGGTAAGTCCATGGAGTCGGGCCGGGCCGGGCGGCACGCTCTGAGCGGTCCCGCCGGGCGACTCCACCCCCTCCGGCACCCGCAACCACACCACTCACGGAGGTACGTCATGAGACGCAGCAGTGTCAGCGCCGCGCTCGTCGCCTTCTGCGCCGCCGCGACCGCCGGCGTCACGGCCCTCGCGGCCGCCCCCGCCGCCACAGCCGCCTCCCCGCTCAAATCCCGTGCCCATTACGTCGACTGCCGGGCCGGGGCCGGCCCGCAGAAGGGCACGCGGGCGGCGCCCTGGCGCACGCTCGCCGCCGTCAACGCCCAGCACCTCGGCCCCGGCGACCAGGTGCTCCTCAAGCGCGGCACCCGCTGCACGGGCACGCTCGCCCCGAACGGCGCGGGCGCCCCCGGCAGCCCCGTCCGCGTCGCCCCCTACGGCACCGGGGCGAAACCGGTGATCGACGGCGCGGGCGCCCCCGACACCGTTCTCCTGCGGAACACGCAGTGGATCGAGGTCTCCGACCTGGAGATCACCAACGCGGCGAACCCGGGCACGAAGCGCCGCGGCGTGCGCGTCGTCCTCAGCGACTACGGCACCGGCAGGCACTACCGCCTCACCGGCCTCGACATCCACGACATCCGCGGTGACGACACCAAGGACGTCGACGGCTCCGCGGGCATCCTCTTCTCCGTCACCGGGTCGGCGAAGGAGACGCGCTACGACGACGTACGCGTCGAGAACAACACCCTCAGGACGGTCGACCGCGAGGGCATCTTCTTCGCGTCCAGCTGGAACCAGCGGCCCGCCATCAGCGGCTACGACCCCAACGGCCCGCACTGGGTCCCGTCCACCGGCGTCGTCGTGCGCGGCAACACCCTGAACGACCTCGGCGGCGACGGCATCGTCATGACGGCCACCAAGGACGCCCTGGTCGAGCACAACACCCTGCACGGCTTCCAGCGGCGCTCGGCCGGATACAACGCGGGCATGTGGCCGTGGGACGCGGACGGCACCGTCTTCCAGTACAACGAGACGTCCGGCGGCGAGACGACCCGCGACGGCATGGCGTACGACGTCGACGAGGGCTCTTTCGGCACGGTCTTCCAGTACAACTACAGCCACGACAACGCGGGCGGCTTCTTCCTCGTCTGCAGCGCCGACGGAACCCTCGGCGACGCCGTGATCCGCTTCAACATCAGCCAGAACGACCACTTCAGGGGCATCGAGACCTGCCGCGGCTCGTTCTCCGGGGTCCGCTTCCTGCACAACACGATCTACGTGGGTGACGGCGTCAGCCAGACCGTCGTCAACGAGAACACCACCAGCCGGCACGAGATCGCCTTCGACAACAACCTCGTCGTGAAGGAGGGCGCCGGCACGGCCGCCTTCACCCTGCGCTCCGGCGGCGTCACCGCGTCCCACAACGCGCTGTACGGGATCGGGGCGGCGCCCGCGAACCCCGGCGGCACCGCCGCCGACCCGCTCCTCACCCGGCCGGGCACGGCCACGGGGTACGGGGACGCGGCGGCCGCCTACGCCCTGCGGGCCGGATCGCCCGCACTCGGCGCGGGCGCGCCGCTCGCCGACGCGGGCACCCGCGACTTCGCGGGCAACCCGGTGGTGCCGGGAGCGGCGCCCAACATCGGTGCGTGGAACGGGCGTTCGTCCGCCCGGTGACGGAAGGCGGGGGCGCCCTGACGTCGGTCGGGGCGCCCTGATCCGGGTCGGGGCGTCCTACGGGGCGCCGACCGGCACCGGCGCGTTCCAGCGCTGCGTGCCCGCTCCGGCCGGTGCGAGCTTCACGCCCGAGCCGACGCGGGTGAGGGAGCGTCCGGTCGCCTGGTTCACCAGAGTCTTCCTGCCCGGGTTGTACTTCCACAGCTTGGCCGGGTCGGTGACCTTGCCGCCGGTGGCGATGTCGCCCGCGCAGTCGGCTGTGCGCACGCTCTTCTTGTCGCTCGCCGTCAGGCAGTAGTCCGACGGCAGCCGCACCGTGCCGTCGGCCGCGAGGACCCAGGACTGCTCGAAGGCGCCGGGGCCGTTGTCCTTGCAGGCGGCGAGCGTGAGGGCCGCGCCGTCCTTGACCGCGCCGCTCGGGGCCAGGCACTTGTCGTCGGGCGCGGAGATCTCGGCGCGCTTCGAATTGCCCAGCGACAGACGCTGGTTGGTGCTTCCGTCGGGGCGCGCGTCCACGGAGGAGGAGCAGGGCGGGTTGCTCTTCGTCCTGGTCACCGAGCCGACAGCCGCGCCGGCGCCGACGGCGGTGCCCGTGGGCAGGCCGAAGTGCGCGTCCGAGTAGGGCTGGTCGTAACAGGTGGCCCGGGGGTCGTTCCACTCGAAGTACTCGACCCAGTCGATCAGGCCCGTGGACTTGATGGCCGTGGCGGGCGTCTGCACGCTGCCGAGCTTGAACGACTCGCCCGTGGTCCTGTCGTGGATCGTGGCGCCGAACCAGCCGTCGCCCTCGTAGGCGACCGTGGAGGTATAGGTGTGCCCCTCCTCCCAGTCGTGGTTCATGCGACAGCTGGAGCCCTCGCCCTCGCCGCCGAACTGGAGGCAGTAGCTGCCCTCGGAGCCGGGCTTGCGCTCGAAGCTGTCCCACACCGAGAACAGGAACGTCGGCTTGTCGCCGCCGTTGCGCTGCATCCCGATGTACGCGCCGTTGCCGACGTTGAAGCCGAACTGGTGGCTCCAGAAGGTGTTCGCGTTGTAGCCGGGGTCCTTCTCGACCGTCGTGGACCAGGTGACCTCGCTGAGCCCGTCGGCCGCCGACGGGAACGAGTAGTAGGTGTACTTCCCCGGGGTCGTGCCGGTCGTGTCGTCCGCGTTCGCCGCGGGGGCGGCGGCCAGGCCGGCTCCGGCAGCGAGGCCGAGCGCCGCGAGGAGCGGCACGGACCGCCGCTTGGGGGAACGGGTGAAGCGTCCAGTCATCGAAAAACCTGCCTGTGATGGAGGTGGATGAGTGAAGGGCGTGCGTCTAGGGCGTGCGTCGGGCTGCGCCGCGCTGGGAGGTCGTCGTGCGCGAAGGTGATTGAAATCGCGGAACTTAGAGCATGATCACGCGCGCCGGGCACATCTTGCGCCATCGGGTGGCGCGGGGCAAGGGGAAGCGCACAGGGCTGTCACAGCGCCGCGAACGCCTCGTCCACGGCCTCGCAGGTGCGCTGGACGTCGTCCTCCTCCAGCGCGGCGGAGACGAACCAGCAGGCGAGGCCGTAGACGTTGACGTGGATGCCGCGCACCAGCAGCTCGTGGCGGAAGCGCTCGTAGCGGTCCAGATCGGCGGCGAAAAGATCGCGGTAGTGGCGGGTCGGGGCGCCGTCCGCCGAGAACACGATCTGGAACATCGCGCCGACCCCCTGGACCGCGCACGGCACGCCGTGATCGCGGGACGCCCGGCGCACGGCCTCCATGACGCGTCGCCCCGCCTCGTCGATCCGGCCGCTGACCGCGGGGTCGGCGAGCTGGGTGACGGTCACGAGGGCGGCCGTGGCACACAGGGGCGAACCGTTGTACGTGCCGCCCTGCTTGATCCGGTTGTCGCCGACCTGCTCCATGATCTCCCGGCAGCCCGCGAAGGCCGAGATGGGCAGCCCGCCGCCGAGCGCCTTGGAGTAGACCGCGAGGTCGGGCACGACCCCGAACAGGGCCTGCGCGCCGCCGGGTCCGGTGCGGAACCCCGTGCAGACCTCGTCGAAGACGAGCACGATGCCGCGCCGCGTGCACTCGGCGCGCAGGGCCTCCAGGTAACCCGGTTCCGGCATCGTGCAGGCGTTGTTGGCGACGATCGGCTCGCAGATGACCGCGGCGATCCGGCCGCGGTGCGCGTCGAGGACGTCACGCAGGACCTCGGCGTCGTTCCACGGGCAGATCACCACGTCGTCGAGCACGCCCTGCGGGATGCCGCGCGAGTGCGGCTTGGCGAACGGCGCCTCGTACGGGCCGACTTCGTCCCGCGTCGACTTGCTGGACACCGCGAGCGTGTCGGTCCAGCCGTGGTAGTGGCCCTCGAACTTCACGACGAGGGAGCGCCCGGTGAAGCCGCGCGCGGCCCGTATCGCGCCCTGGACCGCCTCGGAGCCGGAGTTGGCGTAGCGCACGAGATCGGCGCACGGCACCGACTCCCGGATCCTCTCGGCGAGTTCGATCTCGGGGACGTTGCACGTGCCGAACATCGTGCCGCTCGTCAGGACCGTGGAGAGGGCCTCGGTGAGCAGCGGGTTCGCGTGGCCGAGGACAGCGCTGCCGTAGGCGATCAGGTAGTCCACGTAGGTGTTGCCGTCCACGTCCCTGATCCGCGCCCCGGAGCCGCTCTCCATGTACAGCGGGTGGGGTTCCGCCCCGGTGGTCGTGATGCGGGAGGAGGAGCTGGTGCCGCCCGCGAGCGACCCTCGGGCGCGCTCGAAGAGCTCGCGGCTCTTGTGATATGCCATCAATTCCTCCTGTTTTCAAGCCGTTGACACGGATTGCGGTGGGAGTGAGACTCCATGCCCGAGAGATCCTGAAATGTTGCAGAGGGGAACACGGACATGGTCGAGAAGGTGGCCGTCATCACCGGCGCCGGCGTCGGAATCGGTCGGGCCTGCGCCCTCGGGCTCCTGTCGCGGGGCTGGTCGGTCGTCCTCGTGGGCCGCCGCGGGGCGCTCCTCGAAGCGACGGCCGCGGATGCCGGGGAGCATGCGGACCGCGCGGTCCCGTTCCCCGCGGACATCACCGACCCGGAGGCGGTGGCGCGGCTCTTCGCCGCCGTGGGCGAGCGGTTCGGCCGCGTCGACCTGCTGTTCAACAACGCCGCGGAGACGATGCCGTACATCCCCACGGAGGATGTCGAGGCCGGCGACTGGCACCGCGTCATGGGATCGATCGCTACCGGTACCTTCCTGTGCTCGCGCGAGGCGTTCCGGATGATGAAGGAGCAGAGCCCGCGCGGCGGCCGGATCATCAACAACGGCGCCCCGTCGGCGCACGTGCCGCGCCCCGACTCGATCGCGTTCACCGCGGCCAAGCACGCCGTCGCCGGGATGACCCGCTCGCTCTCCCTCGACGGCCGCGAACACGGCATCGCCTGCGGGCAGATCGACATAGGCAACGTGACCCCCGCCGACCGGCCGCAGCCCGCCGTCCTCCAGGCGGACGGCAGCCGGCGGGTGGAGCCGACGATGGACATCCGCCATGTCGTCGACATGGTCGCCGCCATGGCCGAGCTTCCGGTGGACGTGAACATCCAGTCCGTCACGGTGATGCCGAGCGCGATGCCGTACGTGGGCCGCGGTTAGGGCCTCTCGTCCGACCCGGCCGCCCTGTCCCGTCCGTCACCCCCGACGCCCGGCCTGCTCGGTCTCGTACTCCGTGAAGTGGCGCTCGGCGAAGAGCTCCGGCCACTCGTCGCCCGCGAGCCGCAGCTCCCGGGCGCGGGCGAGCATGTGCCGCCAGTAGGGCTTGACCGGCCGCCAGCGCACCCCCGTCTGCGCGTAGGAGCTGTCGACCATGTACCGCTCGCGGCTCTCCCCGTGCGGGGCCGTGCGGCGGGTGTGGAACAGGGCCGAGTGGATCAACACCGTGGAGCCGGGCGGCAGTTCACCGATGAAGATCTCGCCCGGCAGTTCGGACGTGCCCAGGTGGGCGCGGGCCGTCTTGGCGGCGGTCTCGCGGTGCGAGCCGGGCAGTACGGCGAGCCCGCCGACGGAGGCGTCGAGCCCGCCGAGGTAGTGCAGGGCGTGGACCATCGTGTGGGTGCGCTCCGCCCGAGGGCCGAGCTCGTAGTCGTGGTGCCAGTCCTTGCCGGGCGCGTTCGGCGGGCGGCGGTCGCTGTGCAGGTGGTGGAAGGCGAAGGGCCCGCCGATCAGTCCGGCGAGCAGGTGGAGCAGCGGCGGGTGGGTCAGGATCCGGCCGTGCGCCTCCATCTCCAGCTCCATCAGGGGCGGCAGTCCGTACGCGTCGGGGGAGACGGCCGAGGCTATGGACCGCTGCCGCGCACCCGAGTCCACCCAGTGGTCGACCTCGGCCTTCGCGCGGTCCGCGAGGGCGGCGGGGAGGAAGCCCGGCAGGACGAGACAGCCCTCCTCCTCGAACTGTCTGCGGTCCTGTGCGGTAAGCGCAGTGTCGCTGCCGATGATTCCCGTGATCCCCATTGGCCTTCCTTCAACTTGGTGCTTTTTGTGCCCTGTTGTGGGAGGTGGTCGCGTGGCGAACAGAAAGGAACCGTAGCGATAGTTGCTTGTTTTTGCACGCAGGGACTCTCAATCGAGCAGCTTCGTGCATACTGCTGTGCGTTCCTGCAACATCCCGGGTCAGGAAGGCCAGATGCAGCAGCACTCAACCCGCACCCCACTCGTCTCCGTGGTCGTCACCTGCTTCAACTACGACCGGATGCTGCCGCGGGCGCTCGACAGCGTCCGCGCCCAGACGACGGCCGACTGGGAACTCGTGATCGTCGACGACGGCAGCACGGACGCCTCACGCGACGTCGCCCAGACCTTCGCCGCGGCCCACCCCGAGTTGGCCGTGACCCTCGTGTTCACCCGCAACGGCGGCCTCGGGCGCGCCCGCAACCTCGGCATATCCGTGGCCCGCGGCCGCTACGTAGCCTGCCTCGACGCGGACGACCACTACGAGCCGCACGCCCTGGAGAAGCTCGCCGCCGCCCTGGACCGCGATCCGACCGCCGAGGTCGCCCGGCCCTACCTGCGCTCCTTCGGCGTGGAGGAACGGATCTGGGAGTACCCGGACTACGACTTCGACGCGTCGACGTCGGTGAACCAGGCGCCGTACTGCGCCATGTTCCGCCGCTCCGCGTGGCAGCGGGCCGGCGGCTACCACGAGGGCATGCCCGCGTACGAGGACTGGAACTTCTGGATCGCCGTCGGCAAGCACGGCGGCCACATGACGACCGTCCCCGAACCGCTGCTCCACTACCGCACCAGCGTCGACGGCATGTTCGCCCGCCACCGCGTCCACGACCTCGCGCTGCGCGCCACGATCGTGGCCGACCACCCCGACGTGTACGACAGTTCGTGCCAGGACCTGGCCCGCCGGATCCTCGCCGGGGAGAACGTCGACGACGCCCTCA
This sequence comes from Streptomyces sp. NPDC090032, assembly GCF_044748025.1. Taxonomy (NCBI): domain Bacteria; kingdom Bacillati; phylum Actinomycetota; class Actinomycetes; order Kitasatosporales; family Streptomycetaceae; genus Streptomyces; species Streptomyces sp. NPDC090032. Next base: position 147,212 of record NZ_JBIVFF010000001.1, read on the forward strand.
AGACGGGACCGCCGCACGCGATCTTCGCCCTCTCCTACCCGGCGAGGACCCTGCGCGGCGAGGACATCAGCGCGGACTTCGGCGCCGTGAGCTGAGTGGTGGGCGAGCACATCATCGAGGCGCGGGCCCTCACCAAGCGATTCCGCGTCGCGAGGAAACGGCCCGGGATGCGCGGGGCGCTGCGCCACCTGGTCCGCGGCGAGTGGGAGGACCGGACCGCCGTCGACGCCGTCGACTTGGCGGTCGCGCCCGGTGAGAGCGTCGCCTACGTCGGCCCGAACGGCGCCGGCAAGTCGACCACCGTCAAGATGCTCACCGGCGTCCTCACCCCGACCTCGGGCGACCTGCACGTCGCGGGCGTCGTCCCGTACGAGGACCGGGTCGCGAACGCGCGCAACATCGGCGTCGTCTTCGGGCAGCGCACGCAGCTGTGGTGGGACCTGCCCGTGCGCGAGTCGTTCCGCCTGCTCGGCGACATCTACCTCGTCCCGAGGCGGGAGTTCGACACCCGCCTCGACGAACTGATCGCCCTCCTCGGCATCGAGGACCTCCTGGAACGGCCCGTCCGCCAGCTCTCGCTCGGCCAGCGCGTGCGGTGCGACGTGGCGGCCTCGCTGCTGCACGCGCCGCCCGTCCTCTTCCTCGACGAACCCACGATCGGCCTCGACGTCTCGGTGAAGGCGCGGCTGCGCGAGTTCCTCGCCACCCTGCACCGCGAGCGCGGCGTCACCGTCGTCCTCACCTCCCACGACCTCGGCGACGTCGAGTCGCTCTGCACCCGCGTCGTGCTGATCGACCGCGCGCGGATCCTCCTCGACATGCCGGTCGCCGACATGCTCGCCCGCTACGGCACGCGCCGCACCGTCACCGTGAGCGGCGTCGAGCGACTCACCGCGGCGCCTCTCGAAGCCTGCTTCGACAACTGGGTGACGGTCCGTCAAAAGGACGCCAACACCCTTGAGATCGGCTACGACCGCGGCACCCTCGCCACCCGCGACGTCATCGCCCAGGCACTCGCCACCCTCCCCGTGGACGACATCCAGGTCGGCGCGCCCAGCATCGAGGAGATCATCCGCAACCTGTACGAGGGCGGAGTGGATGCCGCTCTCTAGGACATCCGAGCCCGGACACCCTGGCTCCGCGCACCCCGCCCCCGTGCGCCCCGCCGTCCGCGCCCCGTACCGCTCGCTCTACCTCGCCTCCCTCCAGCAGGCTCTCGCCCACCGGCGCGCCGTCCTCGTCGACCTCGCGGGCAACGCCGTCTGGGCGGCCGTCCTCTACTACCTCTGGCGCTCGATCTTCGCCGGCGCCACCAGCGTCGGCGGATACACCTGGGACCAGATGCGCACCTATGTCCTGCTCTCCTACGCGCTCGGCCAACTCCTCGCGTTCCAGGCCGAGATGCAGATGCACCGGGACATCCGCAGCGGCCAGGTCGCCCTTGACCTCGTACGGCCCGTGAACTATCCGGTGATGCAACTCGTCAGGGCATTCGGCGCCGGTACCCCGCACATGGCCGGCGCCCTCGCGGGGACCGCGTTCATCGGCGGAGCGCTGCTGCACGCGCTGCCCCCGCACTCACCGGCCGCCGCGCTGCTGTTCCTGCTCACCCTGGCCGTCGGGGTCGCCGTCAATGCCATGCTCTGCTTTCTCACCAGCCTGCTGTGCTTCTGGACGGAGAGCGCGTACGGCCTGATCCTGGCGCGCCAGGCGGTGACCACCTTCATGGCGGGCGGCATGGTCCCGCTCGCCCTCTTCCCGGCGCCGCTGCGCGTCGTCGCCGAGTGGCTGCCGTTCAGCGCCGTCGTGTCCACGCCGGTGCAGTTGTACCTGGGCCGGCTCACCGGTGACGACGCCCTGCTGGCCCTCGGGCGCCAACTCATCTGGGTGGCGGTCATGGTGGCCCTGACGGTCCGGCTGTGGCGGGCGGCGCGCCACCACCTGACCGTGAACGGAGGATGACCCGGTGGCGAGCCCCAGCCTGAGACACCCCAGCCTCAGATACCTGGCGTCCGTGGCCAAGCTGTACCGGATCCGGCTCCAGTCGCAGCTGGAGTACAAGGCGGACTTCGTGATCGGCGTGCTCGGCGCGTTCTGTCTGCACGCCGCCGGGTTCGGGACCGTGTGGATCATCCTGCGGCAGGTCCCGGACATCGCCGGGTGGACGATCTGGCAGCTCTCCGTGACGTACGCGCTCGCGATCGTGCCGCGCGGCCTGTGCGTCATGCTGTTCGACGGTGTGTGGGAACTGCGACACCTGGTGGTGAAGGGGGAGTTCGACCAGTTCCTGACCCGGCCGCTGTCGCCGCTCCTCCAGCTGTGCACGCTGCGGGCGAACCCGGCGGGTGCGGGGGACGTCGTCCTCGGCCTGACGCTCCTCGTCCTCGCGGCCCGTCACGACGCCTTCGCCGTGAGCGCCGTGTCCCTCGCCGCACTCGCCGTCGCCGTCTGCAACGGCGTGCTCGTCGTCGGCTCGCTCAACCTCGCCACGAACAGCCTCGTGTTCTGGGACGGCGCGGAGCAGAACAGCGTCTCGATCCTGGTCGGCAACACCGCCGACCTCGCCAAGTTCCCCCTCACGCTCTACGACTCCGCCGTCGCGTTCGTCTTCACGTTCGTCCTGCCCTTCGGCCTCCTGAGCTACTACCCGACACTCGCCCTCACCTCCTCCGGCCTCGAACTCCTCGGCCGTGTCGCCCTGTTGCTGCTCGGCGGCGCGATGACGCTGACGGTGGCAGGGCTGATCTGGCGGGCCGGGCTACGGCGGTACCAGGGCGCGGGCTGAGCTGCCCGTACGGACAGCGAAGGCCCCGCACGCCGGATGGGTGCGGGGCCCGTGTGCTGCACGGTGTCACCTCAGCCGCAGAGCCACTTCGCTCCGCCCCAGCTGGCGTGGTCGTTGCCGTTCCCGTCGCCGCCGTCACCGACGACGAGCTCGACGTACTTCGCGCCGGAGACGTCGGCGTCCAGCTTGTACGCGCTGTCCGACGCCTTCAGGACCGGGCTCTCGGCGACCTTCTTGCCGTCCGCCAGCACACTGAACTGGACCGAGCCCGCGGTCTTCTGGGCGTCGTCGACCCCCACCTGGGCCGTGAACGCCTCGCAGTTCCCGCCGAGGTAGTACTTCACGTCGGCGGGCGCGTGCGTGCCGAGCCCCTTGGGGTAGGCCGTGCCGCCGATGCTGATCGGCTGCCCGTCCCCGGAGCCGGACTCACCGTTGGAGAGGTCCTTCTCGGGCGGCCCCCAGCCGCTGTCGGCCGACACCCAGTCCATGTCGCTCGCCCAGGTGTCCTTGGTGGGCGGCGGGGCGAGGGTGTGGATCGAGATGCCGTCGGTGAGCGACTTGGTGCCGTCGCCCGCCTCGTACGACGCCTTCGTGGTGAGCGGGTACGCCTTGTACTCGGCGTCCGCCGGCGGTGTGACGTTCCAGGTCGCCGTCGCCTTGCCGCCCGCGGCGACGGAGTCGAACGTGGTGGCGCCGGCCGCCTCGGCCTTCCAGCCCTCCGGCACGTCCAGCGTCACCTCGACGTTCTTGGCCGCGGTCGCCTCGTGGTTGGCGAACGCCGCCGTCACCTTGTTCGCGCTGCCGGGCTCCAGTGTCGCGTTGGCCGAGGTGAGACCGAGCGTGGCGCACGCGCTTTTCTCGTCGGTGGCGCCGAGGTCGGTGACGGTGAAGTCGTCGAGGACGAAGTCGGCTCCCTCGGGCGCGTTCTCCGCCTTGGTGAGTCCGGTCCACATGTCACCGCAGCCGCCGACGAGCCGCTCACTGAAGTGGCCGGTGGTGCGCTGCTGCGGCAGCGCGGTCCTGCGGGTGGTCACGCCGGTGGGCTCGCCGCCGGTGACAGTGTCGTACCCGGTGGTCCACTGGTAGGCGCCCGCGTGGCTGTTCTGGTAGTCGAACTCCACCTTGTAGACGTGGCCCGACTCGAAGGGCACGGACGCGGGAGTGGTCCGGTAGACGAGGCCGTCGTTCTCCTCGTGGGACTTCAGGGACTCACCGTCGCCGATCACGTCGTCGATGAGCTTCCCGTTCCAGCCGGCCTGCGTGTACGGGGCGTGTTTCTGTGCGATGTGCGTGCGCGGGTCGTTCTCGCCGCCCGACTCGCCCTTCACGAACGGGCCCCAGCCCTGGTCGACGGCGTCGAAGTCGTCGTACGCGACCGTCCCCTTCTTCGTCGCGGGGTCGTTCTCCACGATCCGTACGTCGTCGAGCCCGACCTTCGCGTCGCTGCCGCCCGCCGCGAAGATCCGCAGCGTCGTGGAGCCGTTCGCGGGAGCGGTGAAGTGGACCTTGACCCGCTGGTAGTAGGTGCCGTGCCGCTCGTCGCCCGCGATGTAGTTCTTGGCGGTCGAGCGGTCCACCGTCAGCTTCTCGCCTCCGACGGCGAGGGTCGTGGGCCGTGTCTTGCCGGGCTCGACCTCGACGTTCACGGAGGCGCTGTAGCGCTTGCCGGGGTTGAGCCCGGTGACGCGCTGCTCGATGGCGGCCGTCCTGCCGCCGCCGAGCGCGGCCCCGCGGTGGCCGAGGCCGTCGCGGTCACTGGTGACCGGTCCGGACTTCTTCCAGTCGGCCAGGGTGATGTCGTTGAAGCCGGGGTCCTTGACCTTGCCGCCCTGGCCCCAGTCGGGGTCGGCCTGCTTCGGCGCCTGGTCCGGGTAGAGGACGTAGGGCTGTCCGGCGGTCGCGGTCAGCGTGATCCTGCCGTCCTTCGCGCTGACGGTGGACTGCTTGACGCGGCCGTTGTCCGTCAGCTTGTAGACGGTGAACTGCCGTGTGCCCGCGAGGGGTTGGGGCACGCTCCAGGTGCTCGTGCCGCCCTTCTTCGACCAGTGGTAGAGCTTGTCCTCACGCTTGCTGTCCTCCGACTTCCAGGGCAGCAGGTAGGAGTCGCCGTCGATCACCTTGGCGCCGCCGAGGGACACCTCGCGCTTGCCGTCCTCGACGGTGCCGCGGACGCCGCCGGTGAAGGTGACGTCGTTCTTGTCCCAGTCGGTGATGCGGTAGTGCTGGAGGAACTTCGCCGGGAGGTTGCGCTCCCAGACGTTGGCGGAGAACTCGTTCCAGTCGTTCTCGCCGGTCCAGCCCTCGAAGCCGACCAGCGCGGTCTGGCCGAGCACCGGGTCGTCGTTCCAGACGTCCTTCTCACCGTTGCGGATGAAACGGATGATCTTCGAGTTGAGGCCCTTGTTCGTCTTGGGCCCGTAGTCGAGGTCGTTGGCCCAGTGCGACCACAGGGCCTGGCGCTCGAACTTGTTGCCGAACTCGGTGGCCATGTCCCAGCCCTGGTTCTTCAGCTCGGTCAGCGTCCGGTCCGCGATCCAGCCGTGCGTGTAGTAGACGTCGATGTAGATGAGCGACAGGTTGGGGTCGGTCTCGTCGCGCAGCTGCTGGAAGCGCCTGGCCAGGTCGCCGCTGTTGATGTCGTGACGCTGGTCGATGTAGTACGACTGCCCGAGCCAGTTCCAGCCGGGCTTCGACTTGTCCACCAGCTTGTCGTCGAAGGCGTTCGCCTCCGCGTACGCCTCGGTGGCGTTCACGTGCACACCGAACGTCGAGCCCCACTTCTTGCCGCCCTTGAGCAACTTGTTGAGGTCCTTGAGGCCCCCGGCGCGCTTGTTGATGTTGCCGCCGTAGTCGGGGTGCGCGGAGTCGTGCCCCTCGGACGCGTACCCCTTGAGGATGCTCAGCTGGCCGAGCCCGTCCGTCGAGAGCGAGATCCGCTTGACGTCGTCGAGCGTGCGCAGGAAGGGGTGCGTGGCCTGGCTCGCGAAGTTGTACGGGATGTGGGTGATCACCCGGTCCGGGGTCTTGTCGCCGCCCTTGACCTTGATGCCGATGTCGTGGAACGCGACGGCGCCGTCCTGCCAGTCCACCGTCCTGTCGCCGTTGGCGTCGGGCGTCACGACGACCTTCGCCCAGGGCAGTTCCTTCTCCGGGGCGGGCGCGCCGTCACCGCGGTAGGTCCACTGGCCCGACCAGACACCGACACGGACGCTGCCGTCGGCGCCCTTGCGGGCCTGGTGCCAGAAGCGGGCGTTGTCGCCGCCGGTGGCCCCGGCGGGCTTGTCGTACGTCGAGTTGGACTCGACCGCCGCCGCGAGCGAACCGGTGTTCACGATCGCGTACGTGGCGCCGACCGGGGACGCGTCGGGCGCGGTGGACGCCGTGACCTTGCCGAACACGTCGGCCGTGCGGGTCGAGTCGGTGTCGAGCCGGGTGAACGCGGTCTCGGCGCCGGTGTCCGTGGAGCCCACCGAGATCAGGTCGTGGCCCGGTATGTCGAGCGTGCCGAGCCGGAAGGCCGCGGTGTCCCGCACGGCGGTCACCTTGAAAGTGGTGGCCCGGTCCGCGACCTCCAGCGCCGCGTCGATCTCGACGCCGGGCAGACCGGGGAAGACCAGGGTGTACGCGGCCCGGTGGGCGGTGACCTTCGGCGCCGCCTCGAGGCCCACCTTGTACGCCTTGCCGTTCAGCGTCACCTCGGTGACCGGACTCGTACTGCCGAGCAGCCGCGCCCCGCTCGCCCGGTCGGTGTAGGAGAGGACGCGCGGGAAGTCCTTCGCGACGCTCACGGACAGGGCGCCGGACGTGATCGCGACTCCGTCTCCGGCCGCTTCCGCATCCGGGAAGGAGGTGGGCGCGGGGTCGGCGAGGGCCGGGACGGCACCACCCGCCAGGGTCAGCGCGAGGGCAACGCCGACGGCGCCCGAGAGGCGGCGTCTGCCTGGGGATCTGCTCATGTCTCTCCCTGCTGCGACGGTGCGAACACGCACTGTCTAGTGGGCGATCCAGGGCCCTAGGAAGCAATTTCCACCAAAGTCCAAACACCAGCGGGCGTTAGTCCAAACACGGAACGGCAGCTTCGCCCAGGTCGGGGGCGGTGCGTGAACCTGCGGTGACCGTGTTCGTTGCCTGCGCGTTTCATGCGTGAAGCTGCAAGATCTAAATAGTTACCAATCAAGTCTTGTCATTCATTGGCAGGCTGACGCAAGATTCCGGTACCTCGCGCGCCGGGCCGAAGCCCCCGCGAGGGCCCTGTGAACCAACCCCCGCTCGTCACTCGACGCAGGAGGTGAATGTGTCGGCCGCCGCGTCCGCATCGCCCACGCCCACATCGCAAAACCCGCCCGACCTAACGCACGAGGCACCCGGAACGTCGGGCAGGAAGAAGGCGTCCGGCACGAAGGGGACGTCCGGCCCGGAGGGGGCGTCGGGCAGGAAGGGGCGAAAGCCCACCGGCAGGCGGACCGTGCGCGAGCGCCTGAGGCAGGACCGCACCCTGCTCCTGCTGTGTGTCCCGGGCATCCTCTACTTCGCGGTGTTCTTCTACCTGCCGCTCGCGGGCAACAGCATCGCGTTCCAGGACTACCAGCCCTACCTCGGCTTCAAGGGCAGCCCGCTGGTCGGCTGGGACAACTTCAAGGCCCTGCTCGAACAGCCGGAGTTCTGGACGGCCGTCTGGAACACGCTGAAGATCAGCGCCGTCCAGCTGATCCTCTACTTCCCCGCGCCGATCGCCCTCGCGCTCTTCCTCAACTCGCTGATCAGCAACAAGACCCGCCGCCTCATGCAGACGGTCGTCTACCTGCCGCACTTCCTGTCGTGGGTCGTCGTCGTCGGCATGTTCCAGCAGATCTTCGGCGGCGCCGGCACGGTCACGAGTTACCTGAACGACCACGGCGTGCACGTCGGGAACATCATGAACAACCCCGACACCTTCATCTACCTGATCACCTCCCAGAGCGTCTGGAAGGACGCCGGCTGGGGAGCGATCATCTTCCTCGCCGCGATGGCCTCCATCGACACCTCGCTCTACGAGTCGGCGGCGATGGACGGCGCGGGCTGGCTGCGCCGCATGTGGCACATCACGCTGCCCGGCATCAGGCCCGTAATGATCATGCTGCTCATCCTGCGCCTCGGCGACATCCTGTCGGTCGGCTTCGAGCAGATCCTCCTCCAGCGCGACAACGTCGGCCGGGACGCCTCCGAAGTCCTCGACACCTACGTCTACTTCCACGGCGTCGTCGACGGCGACTGGGGCATGTCCACCGCCGCCGGCCTGATGAAGGGCGTCATCGGCTTCGTCATGATCGTCCTCGCCAACAAGTTCGCGCACCGCCTCGGCGAGCAGGGGGTCTACCAGTGAGCACCGCGCCCATATCCACCACCCTGCGCCCCGAGAGCCAGGAGGGCCGCAGGGCCCGCACCGGCAGCAGGAAGCGCCGCGGCTCCGCCGAGCGCCCCGCATGGATGGAACAGCCCAACCCCGCGGCCCAGACGCTGAAGTTCATCGTCATCGTCGCGATGATCGTGGCGGTCGGCTACCCGTTCCTGCTCGCCATCGGCACCAGCCTCTCCTCCAAGGCCGAACTCGCCGCGAACGGCGGCTACGTGCTGTTCCCGTCGCACCCCACGCTCGAGTCGTACCGGGTGGTCCTCTCCGGCGGCGTCATCACGCGCGCCGCCGTCGTGAGCGTCGGGATCACCGTCGTCGGCACGGCGCTCAGCCTGCTCTGTACGATCGCGCTCGCCTACGGCCTCTCCCGGCCGCGGACCTTCGCGGGCAAACCGCTGCTCCTGATCGTCGTCGGCACGTTCCTCTTCACCCCGGGCATCATCCCCAACTACCTGGTGGTGCAGGAGCTGGGACTGCTCGACACCTACGGGGCGATGATCGCGCCGATCCTGCTCAACGCGTTCAACATCATCGTGGTCCGGGCGTTCTTCCAGGGCATCCCCGACGAGCTGCACGAGGCGGCCCGCCTCGACGGCGCCGGTGAACTCACCATCCTGTGCCGGATCGTGCTCCCCCTGTCGAAGGCCGTCATCGCAGTGGTCGGCATGTTCTACGCGGTGACGTACTGGAACAGCTTCTTCAACGCGATGCTCTACATCAACGACCCGGACAAGCTGCCGCTCCAGGTGGTACTGCGCAGTTACGTCCTCCAGGGCGACACCTTCAACGCGAAGGCGCTCGGCGTGAGCGTGCTGCCCGCCAGCACCTCCTTGTCGATGGCCGTGCTCATCCTCGCGGTCCTGCCGATCGTCGCGGTCTACCCGTTCCTCCAGAAGTACTTCGTCAAGGGCGTTCTCACCGGCGCCATCAAGGCCTGAGCCACCACCCTCAACCGCTCCTCGCCCCTTAGGAGAGTCATGTCCTCCAGAGACTTCAACCGCCGCGGGTTCCTCGGTGCCGCGACCGTCGCCGGCCTCACCGTCGCCGGCGCCGGTTCCCTCACGGCCTGTGGTTCCGGCGCGGCCTCGGGTGGTGGCGGTGCCAAGGCGTCGGCCAAGCTGAAGCTGCCGACGTACGTCCCCGCGAACGTCCCGGCGCCCGACCTGCCGGGCAACGCGGCGGGCCTCGACCCGGCGTACCTGCGCTACCCCAAGAACCTGACCCGCAGCGTCACCAAGAAGCCGGGCGACGGCAAGCCGGTCACGGCCCTGACCGAGACCTTCACCACCGCGGCCCCGGCCATGAACCGGAACGCGTACTGGCAGGAGCTCAACAAGCGCCTGGGTTCCGACCTGAAGATGACGATCGTCAACGGCCTCGGCGCCGACGACGTCTACCGCGCGAAGTTCAACGCCACCATCGCCGGCGGCGACATGCCCGACCTCATGTGGTTCCCGCCGAACCAGGGCCTCAAGAACGTCCCGGCCCTGCTCGAGGCGAAGTTCCACGACCTCACCTCGTACCTCTCCGGCGACGCGGTCAAGAAGTACCCGAACCTCGCCAACATCCCCGAGTTCGCCTGGAAGACGGCCGTCTTCAACGGCAAGATCTGGGGCATGGCCGTCCCGTACGGCCGCATGGGCCAGGTCTACGTCGCGAACGAGGACTTCTGGAAGCCGGTCGGCGGCGTCCAGTTCGACAGCGCCCAGGACTTCTTCGACAAGGCGAAGGAACTCCTCGACGTCAAGCGCAAGAAGTACGTCCTGGAGCCGGCGTACGTGAACCACATCCTGCAGTTCGCCTACTGGCACGGCGCGCCCAACGGCTGGCGCATGGACGGCGGGAAGCTCACCCACTACTTCGAGACCGACGAGTTCCACGCCGGCCTCGAGTTCGCCCTCAAGTGCCAGAAGGCGCAGCTGTTCTGGCCGGACCCGAACCTGCCGACGACCCTGGAGAAGATGGAGGGCGGGTTCCTCGGACTGCACGTCCAGTCCTTCCCCGGCTTCCTCAGCGACAGCAACCAGTACGACTGGCCGGAGAAGGTCGTCGTCCCGTTCGCCGCGGAGAAGGGCCTGACCCCCAGCTGGGGCTACGGCTACGGCTCGGTCGGCTTCACGGCCATCAACAAGGACGTGAGCAAGGACCGTATCGACACGCTGCTCCAGGTCATGAACTACCTCAGCGCCCCCTTCGGCACCGAGGAGAGGCTCTTCCTGGACAACGGCATCGAGGGCACGCACCACACCCGCTCCAAGGACGGCGACGTGCTCCTCAACAAGAAGGGCAACGCCGAGGTCATCACCACGCGGCAGGCCATCAACTTCTTCGGCAACGCCCCCGAGACGCTGTACCTCCCGGGCAAGCCCGACATCACTCGCGGCATCCACGGGGCCCAGGTCGAGCTGATGAAGCTCGCCAAGGTCAACCCGACCACGGGCTTCTTCTCGGACACCAACGCCAACAAGGGCGCGTCCTCCACCGACACGGTGTACCAGGCCGTCAAGGACATCGTGGCCGGCCGCACCCCGCTCTCCTCCTTCAAGAAGGACGTCCTGCCGACCTGGCAGCGCGACGCGGGCAACGCGATGCGCGACGAGTTCGAGAAGGCCATCGCCGACAGCAAGTGACAGGGTCCGGCAGGACCCGCATCCCCCGGCTTATCGCACACAGAACAGGACACCCGCACGTGGAAGACCTGCGCATCGGAGTCATCGGGCTCGGACTGCGACGGAACCTGGCGACCGCCGCGCACCGCCCCGGCAAGGGGTCGGTCGTGGCGGCGGTGGCCGACCTCGACCCTGAAATCAGGGCGAAGGTACCGGAGTTGTACGAGGGCGCGGTCGCCGTCGACGACTACCGAAGGCTCCTCGAAGACCCCTCGATCGACGCCGTCATCGTCGCCACCCCCGACGACACCCATGAGGCCATCGCCTGCGAGGCGCTCGAAGCGGGCAAGCCGGCGTACGTCGAGAAGCCGCTCGGCATCTCGGTCGAGCAGTGCGACACCATCCTGCGCACCGCGTACAAGACCGGCACCCGCCTCTACGTCGGCCACAACATGCGCCACATGGGCGTCGTGCGCCTCATGCGCGACATCATCGCGCGCGGCGAGATCGGCGAGCCGAAGACCGTGTGGGTACGGCACTTCGTCTCGTACGGCGGCGACTACTACTTCAAGGACTGGCACGCCGACCGCACCCGCACCACGGGCCTCCTCCTCCAGAAGGCCGCGCACGACCTGGACGTGGTGCACTGGCTGGCCGGTGGCTACACCAAGCGCGTCAACGCCCTCGGCGACCTCATGGTCTACGGGGACCTGCCGCGCCGCGAGCCGGACACCCCCCGCCCCGACGGCTGGCTGCGGGAGTTCGACTGGCCCCCGACGGAGCGCCACGACCTGCACCACGTCGTGGACGTCGAGGACGTGTCGGTGATGAACATGCAGCTGGACAACGGCGTCATCGCCGCCTACCAGCAGTGCCACTTCAGCCCCGACTACTTCCGCAACTACACGGTCATCGGCACCGAGGGCCGCCTGGAGAACTTCGGGGACAGCCCCGGCGACGAGGTCCGGGTCTGGAACACCGGCCCGAGCGGCTACCGCAAGGACGCCGACATCGTGTACCGCGTGCCCGAGGCGAAGGGCTCGCACGGCGGCGCCGACGAGCGCATCATCGACGAGTTCTGCCGCTTCGCGCGCGAGGGCGGCCTCACCGACACCTCGCCCGTCGCGGCCCGGATGAGCGTCGCCGCGGGCGCGCTCGCCACCCGCTCGCTGCGCGAAGGGGGCATGCCGTACGACGTCCCGGAGCTGGAGCCGGAGCTCCTCGCGTACTTCGACGGCGGGCAACTGCCGCGCGAAGCGGGGGAGTAGCAGCCACAGCGCAGGCGTGGGCGGGCCCGCCGGCGGGGCGGTCCTGCCCACGCCCGCGTGCGCACACAGACGGTCACGTGTAGCGCGCGGTTGATCACGTCTGGATGCGGAGAACGGCGCGGGTTACGCTACGCGCGTCGCGAGGAGGAACAAGTGGGCGCACATGCCCGATGGACCCAACTGCTGGAAATACTCGGCAATGAGGGTCATCTCGATGTCACGGAGGCGGCCGAGCGACTGGGCTGCTCCTCCGCCACGATCCGGCGCGACATGGACGAACTGGCCCGGCAGTCCCTGCTGACCCGCACGCGCGGCGGGGCCGTGGTGAGCTCCGTCGCCTACGACCTGCCGCTGCGCTACAAGACGGCCCGCAAGGCGGACGAGAAGCAGCGCATCGCCAAGGCGGTGGCCGAACTCGTCCCGTCGGGCTCCGTCGTCGGCATCAACGGCGGCACGACAACGTCCGAGGTGGCGAGGGAACTTGCCGTACGGACCGATCCGGGCGGCACCTCGGGCGGCATCGCGCTCACGGTCGTCACCAACGCGATCAACATCGCCAACGAGCTGGCGATCCGCCCCCATGTGAAGATCGTCGTCACGGGCGGAGTGGCCCGGCCCAGCTCGTACGAACTCGTCGGCCCGCTCGTCACGTCCGTCCTGCAGAGCCTCGCCCTCGACTACACGATCCTCGGCGTGGACGCGGTCCACCCGCACTTCGGCGCGGCCACCCACGACGAGTCGGAGGCCAGCGCGAACCGCTCGCTCGCCGAACGCGCGGGCACGGTGATCGTGGTGGCCGACTCCTCGAAGCTGGGCCGCCGGGCGTTCGCCCAGGTGTGCGCGCTGAACGCGGTGTCGACCCTGGTGACGGACAAGGACGCCCCGGAGGCGCTCGTCGAGGAGATCACGGCGCAGGGCATCGAAGTCGTCTGCGTGTGACCGGGCGCCCGTAGGGCCTGTGGTGGCGACGCCCGGTCACTCCGCATCAACTGGGCGTCGTCCACCGCTGGTTGGCGCCGCCCGAGCACGTGTAAGTGATCAGCTTCGTGCCGTCCGTGCTCGCGCCGCCCTCGGCGTCCAGGCACTTGCCCTGGTTGACGAGGGTGTCCCCGGAGCGCTGCCACTGCTGCGAGGCCGAGCCGTTGCACGTGGACAGCTGCACCGAACTCCCGCTCACCGTCATGCACTTGTAGAGCGCGCGCACGGTGCCGTCGTGGGACAGGACCCAGTTCTGGTTGTTGCCGCCGCCGCACGTCCACAGTTCGAGCGGGGTGCCGTCCGTGCCGCTGCCGCCGGTGATGTCGACGCACTTGCCGCCGCTGCCCGTGATGTCCCCCGAGGCGGAGTTGCCGGTCGCGTCGTCGTGCACGCTGCCGCCGGAGACCTGGGTGACCTTGGCGTACTGGGTGCAGGTGCTGCTCGTGGACGTCGAGCTGACGGAGGCGGTGACGGCGGAGCCGCCCGTCGACGTGCCCTTGGGGAGGTCGAGGCGGGCCCGTGAGTAGGGCTCGTCCTCGCAGGTCGCCGAGTTGCTGTTCCAGTCGAAGTACTCGACCCAGTCGACCATGCCGCCCGCGCTGATCCGGGCGCCCGAGCCGACCTGGAGGCTGCCCAGGACGAAGGACGTGCCGGCCGTGACGTCGGAGATGGTCGCCTTGTACCAGCCGTCGGTCGTGTCGGGGGAGATGCGGTACGTGTAGTGGTGTCCCGCCGTGAACGCCTGGTTGTAGCGGCACGTGTACCCGGTGCCCGACTCGTCGAAGGTCTGGCAGTACGTACCGGCCGAGCCCGCCTTCGCCGCCGTCGAGCCCCACAGGGAGAACAGGAACATGCCGGTGCCGGTGCGCCAGCGCTGCTGGCCGACGTAGCCGCCGACGCTGTTGGTGAAGTCGAACTGGTGGGCCCAGTAGACGTTTCCGCGGCCCGGGTCCGCCTCGACCGTCGTACCCCACGTGGCCTCGGTGAGGGCCGTCGTGCCGGACGGGAAGCCGTAGTTGGTGTAGGTGCCGGGGGTCTGCCCCGCCGCCTGGGCCGGCGCGGACAGGCCCACAGCGGCGGCGACCGCGACGACGGCGGCCACACAGACGGATCTGATCGATCTGAAGCGACGCACAGGTTCCTCCTGAACGGTGGGGGAGGGAGGTGCTTGCAGATGTGTGCTTGTGCTCGTGCTCGACAAGAGAGTGGCCGTGGCGGGTGGGCAAGGGCATGGACTTCTGGAGCGCGCACATGGACTCTCGGCGGACTTTGACGGGTCTGGCTGATCTCAAATGCTTGAAAACGCGCTATAACTTGCACAACCAAGCATGCGCTGGGATGTGAGGGTGCGCCATGAGTCATATCGAGAACGAGCTGCACAGCCAGCCCGAGTGCTGGGACCGGGCGGCCGAACTGGCCCTGGATCAGCGGGCGTTGCTGCCCGAGCCGGGCGAGCGGGTCGCGATCGTCGGCTGCGGCACCTCGCTCTTCATGGCGCAGGCCGCCGCCGCCCTGCGCGAGGACGCCGGCCACGGCGAGACCCACGCCCACGCGGCCTCGGAGTTCCCGGCCGCGCGCCACTACGACCGCGTCGTCGCCCTGACCCGCTCGGGCGCCACCACCGAGGTGCTGCGCCTCCTCGCCGGGCTGCGCGGACGGGTCAGGACCACCGTGATCACGACGGACGCCGCGACCCCCGTGGCGTCGGCCGCCGACGACGTGGTCGTCCTCGGCTTCGCCGACGAGAAGTCCGTCGTGCAGACCCGCTTCCCGACCTCGGCCCTCACCGTGCTGCGCACCCACTTCGGGCTGCACTCCCAGGACGTCGTGGACGACGCGCACGACGCGCTGGCCGAGCCGCTGCCCCCGTGGCTCGTCGGCTGCACACAGTTCACGTTCCTCGGCCGGGGCTGGACCGTGGGGCTCGCCGGTGAGGCGGCCCACAAGATGCGCGAGAGCCAACTCCCCTGGGCCGGCGCCTATCCGGCCCACGAGTACCGTCACGGCCCGATCAGCGTCTCCGTCCGGGGCACCGCCACCTGGATGCTCGGCGACGCGCCCGCCGGCCTCGCCGACGAGGTGCACGCCACCGGCGGCATGTGGGTGGCCGGCGGCCTCGACCCGCTGGCCGAACTGGTGCGGACGCAGCGCCTCGCGGTGGCGGTCGCCCTGGCCGGTGGCCGTGACCCGGACCGGCCCCGCCACCTCACGCGCTCGGTGATACTCGCCCGGGTCTGAGAGCCCGCCGACCGATCAACTGCGCCTGAATGAAGCTCTGTCGGGGAGGGCCGAGTCAGTGCTCCGGCGCCGACCGCGATCTCAGGACCCCGGGCGCCACCGAGTGCGGCAGCAGGTCCGCCGGGCTCTGCGGGAGGACCACCTCCAGCTCCGCCTCCTCGTGGAAGCGGTACGGGCGGTGCCCGAGCAGGCTGCCGAGGTAGCGCCGTACGCGCGACATCTCGGCGCGGACCGTCACCGTGCGCGTCGGGTCGCCGAACATGTCCTGTGCGAGGCCCGAGGCGCTGCGCCCGCCGCGGTGCAGGGCCAGCAGATAGAGGAGTTCGGCGTGGCGCGGGCTCAGCTCGTGCGACCAGGACCGGGTGCCGTCCGTCACCGTGACCGACCAGCGCCGCGGCCTGCTCAGGTCCAGTACGACACGGGTGCCGCCGAGCGGCTCGGCCGCCCCGTCCGGCCCGTCGGGCCGCAGCAGCCAGCCGCCGGGCAAAGGCGCGACCGCGCACATCCCCAGCGTCGGCACCCAGGCCCGCCCGTCCGACAGCTCGGACAGCCCGGACAGCGACTTGGGGAGCACGATCCGGTCCACCGGCTGCATCCCGGTCACCGCCGCCGTCCAGCCCTGGACGTCCACCGCGACCGCCCGGCCGCCGATCCGCGCGAGGATCGGCGCCGCGACCGCCCGCAAGCGATCGAGGGTCACCGCATGGCGCTCCCGCAGCCGCGCCTCCGCGAGCTGCGCCACCGCCCCGACGAGCGAGAGCGTCGCCGGGTGCATCGTCTCCAGCGGGCCGCTCACATCGACGACGCCGATCAGGTGCCCGTCGCGCGGATCCGTGATCGGCGCCCCCGTGCACGTCCACGAGTGCTGCGACACCACGAAGTGCTCGGCGGAGAACACCTGCACCGGGCCCCGCGCCACGAGCGGCGTACCCACCCCGTTCGTCCCGACCGTCTCCTCGGCCCAGTCCGCGCCCAGTTCGAAGCCGAGCTGGTCCGCCTTGTGCAGGACCGCCGCGCTGCCCTCGCGCCACAGGATGCGACCGTCCGCGTCGGACACGACCATGATGTGGTGCGCCGCGTCCGCGACGGTCACCAGCGCCTCGCGCAGCACCGGCAGGATCTCCAGGAGTCCGGACGCCTGGCGGCGCTCCTCGATCTCCTCGACGTTCAGCAGCCCCGACCGCACGTCACGGTCCGGGTCGACGCCGCTGCGCAGCATGCGGCCCCAGGACTCGCCGATCACCGGACGCGGCAGCATCTGCGGCTGCTGTCCCGACAGCGTCGCGGCGCGGACACCCTTCAGGAGCCGTGCGGCCAGGGAGCAGTCCATGGTGGACAGCCGGCCCAGATCGACGGTCGAGTTCTTCTGCGTCACGGGTCCTCCTGAAACAGGTCCGCCTGAAACAGACCGGTGCGTGGGGACATGTGCTCATCGTGCCGCTTACCCGGCCTTCGTGGGGCCGAAAGGCGGGCACGACAGTTGCAACCCTCTGCAACTCTGGCGAACAGCCGTACGTCGGTCGAAGCTGAACCCGTGCCGCTCCGGCGGCGCGGGAGCTCCTCAAGGGGCCTGAAGGGCGGGGGTGATGCCGTGTCGGCGCAGCATCACCCCCGTGGCCTCAGTCGTGAGGACCTTGGCCCGGGGCCGGACACTCAGCTCACCGGGCGCGCCCGCTCGACGACCGACCGCAGGTCCAGGCTGTGCGGCAGCGTGCCGAACGCCGAACCCCAGTCCCCGCCGAGCCGCGAGGCGCAGAACGCGTCCGCGACCTCCGGCGGCGCGTGACGCACCAGCAGCGAACCCTGCAGCACCAGAGCGATCCGCTCCACGACGCGGCGCGCCCGTGCCTCGATGCCCTCCAGGTCGGCGAGTTCGGTCAGCAGGCCCTTGATCGCGCCGTCGAGACGGTGATCGGCCCCGCGCGCCCTGCCGACCTCCTGGAGGAAGGCGTTCAAGGCCTGCGGCTCGCGCTGCAACGCCCGCAGCACGTCGAGAGCCTGCACGTTGCCCGACCCCTCCCAGATCGAGTTGAGCGGCGACTCGCGCAGCAGCCGCGGCATGCCGGACTCCTCCACGTAGCCGTTCCCGCCCAGGCACTCCAGGGCCTCCGCCGCCACCGGCGTACACCGCTTCGTCACCCAGTACTTGGCGGTTGGCACCGCGATCCGCAGGAACGCCCGCTCCTGCTCCGACCCGGTGTCCTGCACGGCGTCCTGGGCCGCCGCGAGCCGCAGCGCCAGCGTCGTCGCGGCTTCCGACTCCAGCGCCAGGTCGGCCAGCACGTTGCGCATCAGCGGCTTGTCGAGGAGCCGGCCGCCGAACGCCTCGCGGTACGTGCAGTGGTGGACCGCCTGCGCGACGGCCTGCCGCATGATCGCGGCCGAACCGAGCACACAGTCCAGGCGCGTGGCGGCGACCATCTCGATGATGGTGCGCACCCCGCGCCCCTCGTCGCCGACCCGGCGCGCCCACGTCCCGTCGAACTCGACCTCGGCCGACGCGTTCGACCGGTTGCCCAGCTTGTCCTTGAGCCGCTGGATCGCGAACGGGTTGCGCGTGCCGTCCTGAAGGACACGCGGCAGCAGGAAACACGTGAGCCCCTCGGGTGCCTGCGCCAGGACGAGGAACCCGTCCGACATGGGCGCCGAACAGAACCACTTGTGCCCGGTCAGCTCGTACGTGCCGTCCTCGGCGAGCGGCGTCGCCCGCGTCGTGTTCGTGCGGACGTCGCTGCCGCCCTGCTTCTCCGTCATGCCCATCCCGAACACGGCGCCCGCCTTTTGAGCGGCGGGCCGCAGCCCCGCGTCGTACACCGTCGACGTCAGCCGGGGCTCCCACTCGGCGGCCAGTGCCGGATCGGTGCGCAGCGCGGGCACCGCCGCGTGCGTCATCGACAGCGGGCAGGTGTGGCCCGCCTCGACCTGGCTCCACACCAGGAACGCGGCCGCGCGCCGCAGATGGCCGCCCGGCCGCGACCAGGCCGACGTCAGCCCGGCCGAGACGCCCTTGCCCATGAGGCGGTGCCAGGACGGATGGAACTCGACCTCGTCGACGCGGTGCCCGTAGCGGTCGTGGGTGTGCAGCCGCGGCGGGTTCTCGTTCGCGAGCACGCCCCACTCCTGCGCCTGGGCCGAACCGGCGGCGCGGCCGAGGACACCGAGTTCCTCGCGGACCGCGGGCGCGAGCGAGGGTTCCAGATGCCGCTCGACCCCCTCGGCGAGGGCCTTGTCCGCGGCATAAACGTCATATCCCACCAGGGGCGGAGCCTGGTTGGTCACTGCGTGGGTGGTGGCTGCCATGACAGATACGGTAAGGACGTGCACCAGGCAAAAGAAACACCCGATCGGCCACGCAGAGGCCGACTCCACCGGGCCCGCGCTCTCTATCGCAACGTGTCGAAGCGCAGGACCGCCTGGCTGCTGCTCAAGGACACCGTCAACTCGTGCATGGAATACCGCATCCTGGGGCTCGCGGCCGAGGCGGCGTTCTTCACGCTCCTGTCCGTGCCGCCGCTGCTCCTCTCCCTCATCGGGCTGCTCGCCTACGTCGACACCTGGACCGGTGCCGACACGATCGCCGGCGTCCGCGACAACATCCTGGAGGCGTCGCGCACGGTCCTGACCGACGAGGGCGTGAAGGAGATCGCCCGGCCGATCCTCGACGACGCGATGAAGGGCCGCCCGGACGTCATCTCCATCGGCTTCCTGTTCTCGCTGTGGTCGGGCTCGCGCGCGGTGTCCACGTTCGTCGACACGGTGACCGTCATGTACGGGCTGGACGGTGTGCGCGGCATCGTCAAGACCCGCCTGCTCGCCTTCCTGCTGTTCCTCGTCGCGCTGATCGTCGGCTCGGTCGCGCTGCCGCTGATGATCGCGGGCCCGGACGCTGTGATCTCCCTCGTCCCGTGGTCGGAGACCGTGGTCCAGGTCCTGTACTGGCCCGTCGTCCTCCTCCTGTCCGTGGTCTTCCTGACGACGCTCTACCACGTGTCGGTACCCGTGCGTTCGCCGTGGATCGAGGACGTACCCGGCGCCCTCGTGGCCCTCGCGATGTGGGTGCCGGGCAGCTTCCTGCTCCGCCTCTACATCACCAGCACCATCGAGGGCCCCACCATCTACGGGTCCCTGGCCGCGCCCGTCGCCGTGCTCCTGTGGATCGGCGTCTCGGCGTTCGCGGTGCTCGTCGGCGCCGCGGTGAACGCGGCGATCGACCGGGTCTGGCCGTCCGTCGCCACGTCGGCCGCCCGCGCCGCCAACGAGCGCTGGCGGACCGCGCAGGCCGCGGAGTACATCGCCCGCTCCGCCGCCCGCGAGGGGCACAAGGGCACCGACGACGCGGCGGACCCGGACATGCCGTCCGAGTTCCCCGAGCGCTGGTCGAAGTTCCTGCCCCCGGACGACGTGTCGTCGCGCTTGCGCGGGCACGTCCGCAAGAACGGCGACCACCCGCAGGGCCCCGACCAGCACGACCACGACCACCCCGACCACAACTGACCGGCCGCCGCCTCCCCGCGGACGCGGCGTAGCCTCGAAGACGTGGCTGACGTGTACCGGGAGAGGGCGGCGCGGAGTGTGCCGGGCGCGGTCCTGTGGACCCGTACCGTCACCCCCGAAGGAGACGCCTCCCGCTCCGAGTCACCGGACGTCCTGCCCGACGGCTGCATGGACCTGCTGTGGACCGGGGGACGCCTCTTCGTCGCCGGACCGGACACGCACGCCCACCGGCCCGGCATCAGCGGCTCCACCCGGTTCGCGGGCATCCGCTTCTTCCCCGGCACCGCGCCCGCCGTCCTCGGCGTCCCGGCCCACGAGCTGGGCGACCGGCGCGTCGACCTCGCGGACCTGTGGCCCGCCGCCCAGGTGCGACGCCTCACCGAACGCGTCGACGCGGCACACGACCCGGCCGCCGCCCTCGAAGCCGTGGCCCTCGACCGGGGAGCCGCGCCGCCCGACCCCGTCCTCGCCCATATCGTGACGTCGCTCGGCGCGGGCCGCACCGTCGCCGAGACCGCCGACAGCGCGGGGCTCGGCGCGCGCAGCCTGCACCGGCGCTCCCTCGCCGCGTTCGGCTACGGCCCCAAGACGCTGGCCCGCGTCCTGCGCCTGCAACGCGCCCTCGCGCTCGCCCGCGGCGGAGTGCCGCTCGCCGAGACGGCCGCGCGGGCGGGGTACGCCGACCAGTCCCATCTGGCGCGCGACGTAAGGGAGTTGGCGGGTGTTCCGCTGACCCGCCTCGTCTGACGGAGCCGCCGCGCCTACCAGGGGGAGATGGGCTGGACGCCGACCCGGCGCCCCTCCTCGTCGAGCAGATGCCCCATGCGCTTGACCGTGTGCAGGCCGACGACGCGGTCCGTCACCGTGAGCGTCGGCAGCCGGGCGCACAGCGCCGTCTCGCGGCGCTGGATGTCACCCAGGTCGTGAACCCACAGCGTGGCGAAGATGTTCGCGGAACCGGTCACGGCCGCGACCAGCCGGCACTCCGGCAGCGCGGCGAGTGTGCGGTGGACGGTGCCGATGTCCCGCGCGGGGACCCGGCCGAGCAGCGACACCGGGACCGGATGCCCGGCGAGCGCGGACGCGATGTCGCAGCGGAACGTCAGGACCGCGGAGTCCGTGAGGCGGCGCAGCCTGCGGCGCACCGTGGGCGGGCTGGTGTCGGTGCGCTCGGCGAGTTCGGCGAGGCCGAGCCGCCCGTCATGGACGAGTTCGCCGAGCAGTGCCCGGTCCACGGGGTCGAGTTCCAGCCCGCGCACCGGTGCCTGCGCCGCGTTATGGCTGACGAGCGCCGTGAGCTGCGAGGGGTCGAGGGAGCGCAGCCGCCAGCGACTGCCCTCGACGTAGAGCGACGTGGCGAGCAGGGCGCTGACCGACTCGATCCCCGGCAGCTGGTCCAGCTCCTGCGTGAGGAAGCGGCTGAGCGAGGCGAGGTCGGGGGCCAGTACGTCGAGCAGCAGGTCGCAGCTGCCGGGGGCGGTCACCTCGATCGTCACCGCTTCCGGCAGGGCGATCAGCCGGGCGATCAGCCGCGACCGCTCCTGAGGCCGACACCGCAGCAGCACGAACGCCGTGCAGCGGTTGCGGGTGAACTCACGGCCCGGCGCCGCGTACACCCAGGCGAGCCCGGACCGCGTCAGCCGGTCCCAGCGCCGCGCCAGCGTGCTCGCGGTCACGCCGAGCAGCGGTGAGAGCTCCGACCAGGACGCCCGGGGCCGCAGCTGGAGGGCGTTCACCAGAGCGAGGTCGAGCTCGCTGGCGGTGACCGTTTCTCGCATCACAAGCACTCCGTACGTACGAATCCATGAATATTCGGGGGCGTCCGTGCCTCGGCCCGCACAGTAGCCACCACATTCGGTTCCGGCCACCAGAAGATCCAGAGGTGAAGGTGTGTCCACACACATAACGGGAGCGGGACGCGGGCCGGGAGTGGTGAGCGCCGGCCCGGCCATGGTCGCGACGATGGCCGTCGTCGTCCTGTTCAGCGGCATCGTCCAGGGCTATCTGACCCCGCTCCTGCCCGAGGTCGGCCGGAGCCTGCACATCGGGACGGTCGGGCAGAACAACATCTACCTGCTCTTCCAGGTCGCCTGCGCCGTGCTGACGCCGCTGCTGTCCCGTCTCGGTGACCTGCACGGACATCGCAAGCTGCTGCGGGTGGCGCTCGCGATGGTGGCGGGCGGCTCGGTCCTCATCGCCGCATGGCCCTCCGCCGTGACCCTCGCCGTCGGCGTCAGCCTCCAGGGCGCCGTCGTCGGCTTCTTCCCGCTCCTCGTGGGCATCCTCCGCTCCCGCGCCCCCGAGCAGAACCGCACCGGGATCTCCGTCCTCGTGGGCGTCCTGCTCCTCGCGATCGGCGTCGGCGGGCTCGTGGCCGGCGCGCTCAGCGAGGGACACGCGGAGGCGGGGCTGTGGACCGCAGTCCCCGTCGCCGTGCTCGCCGTCGTCGCCGGACTCGTACTGCCGGACAGCGACATCCCGCGCGGCGGCCGCTTCCACTACGGCGCGGCGGCGCTGCTCACCGCGGGCCTCGTCGTGCTCGTCCTCGTCCTCGCGCAGGGCAGCACCTGGGGCTGGGTCTCGGCGCGCACGATCGGGCTCGCCGTCGTCGCCGTCGCCGTCCTGGCCGCCTGGGTGGCCGTCGAGCGGCGGTCCGAGAACCCGCTGGTCAGCGTCCGCATGCTGAGCAACCCGCGGCTCGCCATGGTCAGCGGCTACACGTTCTGCGCCGCGTTCGGCACGATCGGCTTCCTCGGCGCCAATGCCCTCTTCCTCGGCTCCGACCGGTCCGCGAACGGCTACGGCATGGACATGGGGCCGCAGGCGATCGCCACCGTCTCGCTCGCCATGCTCGTGGCCGGATTCGCCGGGTCCACGCTGACCCCGCGCCTAGCCCGGCGCATCGGCGACCGCGCCGTGCTCGCCACCGGCGGCGTCCTCATCGCACTCGGCTTCCTGGGCATGGCCCTCTTCCACGACAGCCTCGCCCAGTACGTCACGTCCGCCCTCGTCGTGGGCCTGGCCACCGGGCTCTTCGAATCGATCACCCGGACCCTGTCGGCGGAGGTCGTCGAGGAGCACGAGACCGCGCTCGCCGTCGGCCTGAACGAACTCGCCCTCTCCCTCGGCGCGGCCATCGGCGCCGCCGTCATCGGTGGCTTCTTCACCGCCCACGCCGTGCGCGGCACCACGCGCATCGCGGAGTCCGGCTACCTGTGGGGCTGGGGCGCGTGCGCCTGCGCCGCCGTCGTCGGTACGGCCCTCGCCCTGCGCTACCGCGCGCCCCGCGCCGGCGCAGCCGCCCCCGTACAGCACCTCGCCCCGAGCGGAGACCTCGCATGAGCGACAACCTGACCGCGCGTGAGGCCGTGACCGGCGCCGTACGAAACTGGCGCGAGCCCGTCGTGGGGCTCAGCCACGCCCTGCACGACGACCCCGAGACCGCCCTTGAGGAACACCGCGCGGCGGCCCGGATCGCCGACCTCATGGAAACGGCCGGCTTCACCGTCACCCGCGGCGCCGGCGACCTGCCCACCGCGGTGGTCGCCACGTACGGCACCGGCGACCTCGTCATCGCGTTCTGCGCCGAGTACGACGCCCTGCCCGGCATCGGACACGCCTGCGGGCACAACGTGAACGGCGCCGCGTCCGTCGGCGCCGCCCTCGGCCTGGCCGCCGTCGCCGACGAACTCGGTGTCACGGTCAAGCTGATCGGCACGCCCGCCGAGGAGGACATCGGCGGCAAGGTGCTCCTGCTGGACGCCGGGATCTTCGACGACGTCGCCGCCGCGATGATGGTGCACGCCGCCCCCGCCGACACCGTCGGCGCCTCCTCGCTGGCCATCGGCTCCTGGGACCTCGCCTACCGGGGCAGGCCCTCGCACGCCGCGCTCGCCCCCTGGGAGGGCGTCAACGCGCTCGACGCCATGACCGTCGCCCAGACCGCGGTCGGCCTCCTGCGCCAGCAGCTGCCGCCCGGCGTCGTCGTGCACGGCATCGTCACCGACGGCGGCCAGGCCGTGAACGTCATCCCGGCCCGCACCGCCGCCCGCTACGAGGTCAGGGCCCGCACCGTGGAGCAGCTCGCCGAGGCCTGGCAGCGGGTCAGGGCGTGCTTCGAGGCGGGCGCGCTCGCCACCGGCACCGAGCTCGAAGTGAGCACGCACGGAAGGGACTTCGCCGACCTGCGCCAGGACGAGGAGATGACCCGGTCGTACGCGCGGGCCGCCGGAGAGCTGGGCCGTACCGTCACCTCGCTGCACGGCGAGACGATGGCGTCGACCGACATGGGCAACGTCTCGCGGCGCATCCCGACCATCCACCCCACGGTCGGCTACGACACGGGCGGCGCCAAACAGCACACCCCCGAGTTCACCGCCCACGGCAAGACCCCGGGCGCCGACCTCGCGGTGCTCGACGGAGCGACGGCCCTCGCCCTCGTCGGCGTCGACCTCGCGACGTCCGACGCACAGCGCGAGCGGCTGCTCGACGGGGTGCGCACGCGGCAGGGAGACGCCTCCTAACCGGCGGTGGCCAGCGGCGCGAACAGATCGACCCCGTTCCCGTCCGGGTCGAGCACCACGGCGTACCGCTGGCCCCAGAAGGTGTCCCACGGCTTGAGCTCGCCGTCGTACCCGGCGGCCATCAGCTGCTCGTACACGGCGTCCACCCCGGCGGCGTCGCCGCAGTGGAAGGCCAGCCCGTGCCGGGAGGCGCCACGGGCGGGCGCCCGCCAGGACGGGTGGAACGACTTCACGGTCTCCTCGGTGTCGAGCAGCACGCGAAGGCCGCCGGGCAGGACGGCCTCCGCGTGCGGCTGCTCCTCGGCTCCTTCGGGGAACGCGAGGCCGAGGCGGCGGTAGAACGTGACGGCGGCAGTCATGTCGGAGACGACGACGCCGACGGCATCGAATCGTGCGGTGATCTCGGTCATGGCCCCACCGTAGGCACGCGTCCCCGCACTGGTCTTGAACGAATCGGACACCGCACCGCCGGCGCTCAGTCGCCGAACGCGGTGTCCCGCGCCACCTTCTCCCAGGCGCCGATCTCGGCGCGCACCCCGTCGAGGTGGCCCACGACCGCGTC
This sequence comes from Streptomyces sp. NPDC090032, assembly GCF_044748025.1. Taxonomy (NCBI): domain Bacteria; kingdom Bacillati; phylum Actinomycetota; class Actinomycetes; order Kitasatosporales; family Streptomycetaceae; genus Streptomyces; species Streptomyces sp. NPDC090032. The sequence continues at coordinate 172,061 of NZ_JBIVFF010000001.1, forward strand.
CACGGCGTCGTCGCCGAGCGGCAGGTGCAGCGGCGTCACGTCCGCCCCGAGCGCGGCGATGATCGCGGCCGCGGCCTTCGCCGGGTCGCCCGGCTGGTCGCCGTCGCCACCGCCGACCATCCGCCGGGTCGGGCCGACCGTGCCCGCGTAGTCGTCGAGCTCCGCGGAGACGCTCGTGTTGCCGAACAGGCTCGTGCGGAACGCGCCCGGCTCCACGACGAGGACCTTGATGCCGAGCGGCCCCACCTCGGCGGCGAGCGCCTCCGAGAAGCCCTCCAGCGCGAACTTCGACCCGCTGTACGCGGAGAACCCGGCGAACGACATCTGCCCGCCCATGCTGCTCATCTGCACGATCGCCCCCGAACGGCGCGCCCGCATGTGCGGCAGGACCGCGCGGACCAGCGCCGCGGGCCCGAAGAAGTGCACGTCGAACAGGCCGCGCAGCTCCGCGTCCGTGGTCTCCTCGGCGGCTCCGACATGGCTGCGGCCCGCGTTGTTGACCAGGACGTCGATCCGGCCGTGCCGCGCGACGACGTCCGCCACCGCCGCCTCGATACCGGCCGTGTCCGTCACGTCCAGGGAGAGCGCCTCGACCTGGTCGGGGTGGGCCGCGACCAGGTCGGCCAGGGCCGACGTGTTGCGCGCGGTGGCCACGACGACGTCGCCCGACGCGACGGCCGCCTCGGTGATCGCCCGCCCGAATCCGCTGTTCGCACCCGTGACCAGCCAGACCTTCGCCATCTCGAGCTCCCTTTGAGAAGAATGGTTTCCCGCTGCCGTGCCGTGCCGTGCTGTTCTGGATCAACCATGGCGCCGGAACCGGTGGCCGGTCCAAGACCCGGCGTGATAACTGATGGTTATGGACGTACACGGCAGAGATCTGCGCTACTTCGTGGCGGTGGCCGAAGAGCTGCACTTCACGCGCGCCGCCGAGCGGCTCTACGTCTCGCAGCCCGCACTGAGCAAGCAGATCCGGATGCTGGAGCGGCAGCTCGGCACCGAGCTGTTCGACCGGGACCGGCAGGGCGTGCGGCTCACCCCCGCAGGCGCCGCGCTCCTGCCGCACGCCCGCGCCGTCCTCGCCGCGTGGGAGACCGGCGCCGAGGCGGTGGAGCGCGCCAGGGCCGAGCAACTGGCCACGCTCGTCGTCGGGATGAGCACGAGCCCAGGCCGCGGCGGACTGCTCCCCGCGATCCGCTCACGCTTCAGCGAGGCCCTCCCCGACGCCGGGATCCGGCTGCGCCAGGTCGGCTGGGACGACGCGACCGCCGGGCTCGCGGACGGCACCGCCGACGTCGCGTTCGTATGGCTGCCGCTCCCGGACCCCGACCGTTACCGGTGGGTCGTCGTCGCCGAGGAACCCCGCCACGTCGCCCTCCCGGAGACCCACCGCCTCGCGGCCCTGGACGAGATCGACTTCGCGGACCTCGCGGACGAACCCTTCCTCGCGCTGCCGCAGAGCGCCGGAGCGCTACGGGACTACTGGCTCGCCACCGACGCCCGCGACGGCACGCCGCCACGCGTCGGGGCCGAGATCGCCGGTACCGACGAGACGTACGAGGCGCTCGTGGGCGGGCTCGGGGTGTGCCTGGTCGCGGCGGGCAACGCGCCGCTCATCACGCTCGGCGGCGTCGTGACCCGCCCCGTGCGCGGCGTCTCGCCGTCCCGGCTCGCGCTCGCCTGGCGCGCCGGCGACCGGCGGCCGCTCGTCCGTGATTACGCGCGGGCCGCACAGGAGGCCACCCGCGCCGTTCAGTGACGCATCGCCGCGGTGAGCGCCGCGATCCGGTCCGGGCCCACCCGGCAGCAGCCCCCGATCAGCCGAGCCCCGGCCCGCTCCCAGCCGGCCACGCGGTCCGCGGTGAACGTGACCGCGCCCCGCCAGCGACGCGCCTCCGCGTCCCAGGACTCGCCGCTGTTCGGATAGGCCACCACCGGCTTCCCGGTGACGCGCGCGGCCAGGGCCACCGCGGGCCCCACGTCCTCGGGGGCGCAGCAGTTGACCCCCACCGCGACGATCTCGTCCACGTCGGCGGCGAGCGCGAATGCCTCCTCCAGGGGCTGCCCGGCCCGCGTCCGGTCACCTTCGACGCTGTACGACAGCCAGGCAGGGACGCCGAGCCCCCGCACCGCCCGCAGCAGCGCCCGCGCCTCGTCGGTGTCCGGCACGGTCTCCAGGGCGAGCATGTCGGGGCCGGCCGCGGCGAGGACTTCGAGCCGGGGCCGGTGGAAGGCCTCCAGCTCGGACACCGTCAGGCCGTAGCGGCCCCGGTACTCCGAACCGTCGGCCGACATCGCCCCGTACGGGCCCGCCGACGCGGCCACCCACAGCGGACCCGGAACCCCCTTCGCCGCCGCGCGACGGGCCGCCTCGCGTGCCAACTCGACGCTCAGGGCGAGCAGTTCGGCGGCGCGATCACGGGAGATCCCGCGCCGCGCGAACCCCTCGAACGTCGCCTGGTAGCTCGACGTGATCGCCACCGAGGCCCCCGCCTCGTAGTACGCGAGATGCGCGGCCACGATCGCCTCGGGCCGCTCGGCGAGCAGCCGCGCCGACCACAGTTCGTCGCTCAGGTCGTACCCGGCGGACTCCAGCTGGTTGGAGAGCCCGCCGTCCAGGACGACCGGTCCCGCGGCGAGGGCTCCGGCGAGCGAGGGTGACGTCATACAACGACGCTAACCCCGTCGGATCCCGGACGGGATCAGCTAGCGCCTCCGCGCATGTGTTCGTGATCGACTCCGGCCCGCCCGTACCCTCAACTCCCGGGTACGGGACAGGCCTTCGCCCTCGTCAGCTCTTGGATCACCCCGCCGCGGAGAACGTGAAGGCGAACGTGGCCGGGGCCACGTCGAGCACGTACCGCGGCAGTGGGCCGGGTCCGCAGGACTGGGAGCCGATGCCGTGCTGGGCGTGGTCCAGATTCACCCAGACCGTGTCCCCGGCCACCAGGTCCGTGCGGTGCCCGGCCGCGTCGAGGTGTTCGCTCGTCCAGCGCCGGGCGGTGAACCAGAACTCCGGCTCGCCGTCGATCCGCAGGCCGCCGATCTCCACCCGGCGCACATCCGCCCGCGCGCCGTTCTCCTGCGGGCGCACGTACGGCGTCTGGAGCGCGTCGACGGACGCTTCCCACAGGCCGATCTGCGATGCGGCGCGTGTGTCCGGGTAGGCCTCGCCGGGACCGCCGCCGAGCCAGCGCGCGTGCGTCGCGGACGACGGGAGGCCGAGGCGGACGCCCAGGCGGGGGAGCGGCACCGTCCAGTCGCCCTCGGGGGTCACCGAGACCGTGAGGGTCAGGCGCCCCGCGTCGTCCGCCGTCCAGCGGTACTCCGTGGCCAGCGCGTACTGTCCGGCCGCGGGCGCCACCCGCGTCCGTACCGTCAACGCGCCTGACTCCAGGGCGACTTGGTCCAGGCGGTGCCGCACGCGGTGTAGCCCGGCCGCGCGCCACAGCGGGCCGAACCGCCGGTCCGCCTGCCAGTCGGCGCCGTCGTCGTTGTCGGTCGGCGCCCGCCACACGTCGAGGCGCACCCCGGTCACCGGCACCTGTCCGACGGTCCGCAGTTCGCCCGTACGCGCGTCGAAGGCGGCCGGGCCGAGCCTGATGACGTCCTCGTCCCACGCCGGCGACACCCCGCTCGCCGGAGTCACCGACTGCCGCCCCGATACGGGGAGTTGGCCCCAGGCGACCACATGACCCCGTTCCGCCCACGCCGTGTCGTCGGCGAGCGCCGCCCGTACCGTCCACTGCGTGTGTGCGCCCCGCGCCGCGTCCGGCGGGGCGGGCAGTTTGACGTCCGCGCTCTCGCCGGGGGCGAGCGTCGGCACGGCGAGCGGGCCCGACTCCATCGGTGCGCCGTCCACCTCGTACGACCAGGTGAAGGCGAGCGCGGCGAGGTCCGCGAAGTCGTGGCGGTTCGTGACGCGGACCGTGCCGGCCGTCCCGTCGCCCTCGATCAGGACCGGCTCGATCACCTTCTTGTACTCGACGAGTCCGGGCGAGGGCGTGCGGTCGGGGAAGAGGAGACCGTCACAGACGAAGTTGCCGTCGTGCAGTTCCTCGCCGAAGTCACCGCCGTACGCGTACCCGTACCGCTCGTGTGCGAGTCCGTGGTCGATCCACTCCCAGACGAAGCCGCCCTGGAGCCGGTCGTACTTCTCGAAGAGGCGCTGGTACTCGGAGAGTCCGCCGGGTCCGTTGCCCATCGCGTGCGCGTACTCGCACAGGATGAACGGGAGTCGGCGGCGCGCCTCGGGGCCCTCGTCCTCGTACCGCCCGATGCGTTCGACCTCGGCGTGGTCCGCGTACATCCGTGAGTAGACGTCGGTGTCGGCGCACGACGCGTCGCCCTCGTAGTGCAGCGGGCGGGACGGGTCGCGGTCGCGGATCAGTCCGGCCATCGCGGTCAGGCCCGCGCCCGTGCCGCACTCGTTGCCGAGTGACCAGATGACCACCGAGGCGTGGTTCTTGTCGCGCTCCACCATGCGGGCTGCCCGGTCGAGGAGCGCCGGGGTCCAGCGCTCCTCGTCGACCGGGTTGCGGTTCCACCCCTCGTGGGTGAAGCCGTGCGTCTCCAGATCGCACTCGTCGATCACCCACAGGCCGAGCTCGTCGCACAGGTCGAGGAAGGCGGGGTGGGGCGGGTAGTGCGAGGTCCGTACGGCGTTGATGTTGTGCCGCTTCATGAGGAGGACGTCGTGGCGCATCGTCTCCTCGTCCACGGCGCGGCCGTGCTCCGGGTGGAACTCGTGCCGGTTGACGCCCCGGAACAGGATCCGCTTCCCGTTGACCTTGAGGACGCCGTCCTCCACGACGACGGTACGGAAACCGGCGCGGAAGGGGATGATCTCCCCGCCCGGCGTGGCCAGTTCACCCGCGTACAGGCGCGGCGTCTCGGCCGTCCACGGCTCCACCGGCAACGTCACCGACTCCCCGGCCGTCACGTCGACGCCGAGTTCGGGCACGGTCACGCGGCCTCCCGCGCTCGCCTCGACCCGCAGCGTGCCTTCTGCGGTGCGGTGGTCGTACGCGGCGTGCACGAAGAAGTCGGCGTCCGCGCCGTCGGGCCGGTGCAGCAGCGTGACCTCACGGAAGATGCCGGGCAGCCACCACTGGTCCTGGTCCTCCAGATAGGAACCGGACGACCACTGATGGACCCGTACGGCCAGGACGTTGCCCTCCGCGCGCAGCAGCCCCTCGACGGCGAACTCGTGCGGCAGGCGCGAACCCTTGAACTCGCCCAGCTCCTCACCGTTCAGCCAGACCCGCGCACACGACTCGACCCCCTCGAAGCGCAGCACGGTCGCGCCCGACGCGGGCCAGTCGGCCGGCAGGTCGAAGACGCGCAGATGGTCGCCGGTCGGGTTCTCGGTCGGGACGCGGGGCGGGTCGACGGGGAACGGATAGACGGTGTTCGTGTACGCCGGTGAGCCGTGGGCCCCGTCGCCCTGGAGCACCCAGTGCCCCGGCACCGTCAGATCCGCCCAGCCGGACGTGTCGTGGCCGGGGCGCGCGAAGGACTCGTCGTGCTCGTCCGCCGTCGCCGAGAGGCGGAAGCGCCACGGGCCGTTCAGGGAAAGGGACTTGGCGTCGGAATCGGCGTACCAGGAACGCGGCGCGACACCTCCGGTGCCGGGGGACACCTGCTCGTAGTAGGGGAGTGCGGCTTCCTCGGGGAGGGACACCTCGGGGAGGGACATCGTTCTCCTTGACGGTCAGGTCATGTGCGACGTCAGGTGGCGTGCGACGGTCAGGTCTTGTGCGGGGTGAGTGCGGTGCGGGTCAGGCCCGGTGACGACAGGACGCCTTCCAGTGCGAAGGTCGCCGCGCCCAGGCACACGGGGTCGGTCGGTATCGGGGACAGGACGATCTCGGTGGCCGCGAACGGGCTGCCCAGGGCGTGCCGGGCGACGGCCTCACGTACTTCGGTCAGCAGGGGCGTGCCGAGCGCGGCCGCCACCCAGCTGCTGAGCACGATCACTTCGGGGTTGAGCAGATTCACCAGGTCCGCGACGGCGGCGCCGAGATGGCGGGCGGTCTCCCGGACGACCCGCAGGGCCACCGGCTCGCCGGCGGTGGCCGCCCGGCCGAGCGCGCCGATCGTCGCGGTCTGGTCGTCCTCGGTCAACAGCGCGCTGTCCGGGGCGAGTTCATGCAGGGTCCGCATGATGGCGGGCGCGCCCACGTACGCCTCCACGCATCCGGCGTCGCCACACCTGCACGGCCTCCCGTCCAGGACGAGCGTGGTGTGACCCCACTCGCCGGCGCTGTTCGTGACGCCGCGGTGCAGGGCCCCGCCGAGCGCGAGGCCCGCGCCGACGCCCGTACCGAGGTTGATCACCACGGCGTCGTCCCGGCCGCGTGCGGCGCCGAACCACAGCTCCGCGACCGTCGCTGCCCGCAGCGGGTTGTCGAGGTGGACCGGATAGGGGAGGTGCTCGGCGAGCAGCGCGGTCAGGGGCACGTCGCGCCAGCCGAAGTTCGCGGCGCGGACGGCGACGCCGCGCTCGCGGTCGACCTGTCCCGGCATCGTGACGCCCACCCCGAGCACCCGGGGCGGGCGGTGCGGGTCCGCGGTCGCGGCTGCGCTCTCGACCACGGTTCCGACCGCCGCCGCGATCCGGCCGACGACCTCCTGCGGGGCGGACCCGCCGGGCCGCAGCTCCTCCTCGGCGCGCGCCACGACGCCCAGCGCGAGGTCGAAGAGCTCCGCGTGGACGTACGTCTCGGCCACGTCGACGCCGACGAGCGCGCCGCCCTCCGCGTCGACCGCGACCAGCGAGCGCGGACGTCCGCCCGCGGACTCCTCGAAGCCGACCTCGACCAGCAGGCCGAGAGCGGTCAGCTCACCCACGAGCGTGGCGACCGTCGCCTGGCTGAGCCCGGTCCCCGCCGCCAACTCGCCCCGGGAAGCAGGGGACTTGGCGATGAGATGGCGCAGTACCGCGTACCGGTTCGCCGTCCTGATGTCGCGAGATGTGCGCTTCACCGTGTTCCCTCCTCGGCCGGCTTCGACGCTACGGCCGCCCGCCCCCTTCCGACAAGGGCTTAGGAAAGGGGTTGTCAAAAGTCCCCGCCCGCGAGGGGGTGATCACCACGGAGTACCGTCCGACCGCATGACCCAGACCGACACCGCGACAACGCTGTCGCGCACGCTCCCGCAGACCGAACGCACCCGCCACAGCAGGCTCCGCGAGCAGGCCAGCCACGAACGCTCCGACCTCGAGGCGATCCTCGACGCGGGGTTCGTCTGCCACCTCGGCGTCCTCGTCGACGGCCGCCCTGTCGTCGTCCCCACCGTCTACGGCCGTGACGACACCCGGCTGTATCTCCACGGATCGGTGGCGAGCCGCAGCCTGGCCGCCGAACCCGACGCGCCGATATGCGTGACCGTCACCCACGTCGACGGCCTGGTCCTCGCCCGCTCCGTCTTCGAGCACGGCGTGAACTACCGCAGCGCGATGATCCACGGCGTACCGCGCACGGTCACCGACCCCGACGAGAAACTGGCGGGTCTGCGCCGCCTCACCGAGCACGCGACCCCGGGCCAGTGGACGTACGCCAGGCAGCCGAGCCGCAAGGAGCTGGCCGCCACCACTCTCCTGGTCCTCTCCCTCGACGAGGCATCCGTCAAGATCCGTACGGGCGCCCCCGACGACGGTGACGGGCCCGACGCCGCCCTCGGCCTCTGGGCCGGCACCCTGCCCCTGACCTCCCGCTGGGGCGCGCCCACCGCCGACCCGCTGCTGCCGCCCGGCATCACCGCCCCGGCACACATCGTGGCGCGCGCGGGGACCCGGCAGGGCTGACCGGCAAGCAGGGGCATACCGTGAGTTCTCGAGCACTGATTCTGGGAGCGAGGAGAACGGGATGCAGAGCCGTACGGCGCTGGTCGAGGACCTGATGGAGCGCTTCCCGCACGTGCCGCGGGAAGCGGTGTTCAAGGAAGACCTGCTGCGCGGCGGCGTGGCGTTCGACAAGTCCGCGCTCAGCGACAACGAGTCCGGTGACGTCAAGCCGAAGTCCTACTTCATCTTCTCCTTCGACCACGGCACGCTCCCCGAACTCGGCGAGGCCGCGCTGCGCCGCCCGCCGGAGGAGATCATCCTCACCGGCGGCCCGTACGACCTGCGCCGCACGGTCGTCTCGGTCCGCGTGAACCCGTCGTCGCCCTACCGCGTCGCGGCCGACGACGGCGGGGTGCTCGGCCTCTACCTCGACGGGAAGCGGATCTCGGACGTCGGGGTCCCGCCGATGCCGGAGTACTACCGGCACAAGCTCTCCAACGGGAAGTCGGTCATGGAGGTGGCCCCCACCATCCAGTGGGGCTACCTGATCTACCTGACCGTCTTCCGCGTCTGCCAGTATTTCGGCGCCAAGGAGGAGTGCCAGTACTGCGACATCAACCACAACTGGCGCCAGCACAAGGCGGCCGGACGGCCGTACACGGGAGTCAAGGACGTCGACGAGGTGCTCGAAGCGCTCTCGATCATCGACCAGTACGACACCGCGAAGGCCTCCACCGCCTACACGCTCACCGGCGGCGCGATCACCTCCAAGCTCCAGGGCCGCGACGAGGCCGACTTCTACGGCCTGTACGCCAAGGCCATCGAGGAGCACTTCCCCGGCCGCTGGATCGGCAAGGTCGTCGCCCAGGCGCTGCCCAAGGACGACGTGCAGCGCTTCAAGGACTACGGCGTGCAGATCTACCACCCCAACTACGAGGTGTGGGACCGCCGCCTGTTCGAGCTGTACTGCCCCGGCAAGGAGCGCTACGTCGGCCGCGACGAGTGGCACAAGCGCATCCTCGACTCGGCGGACGTCTTCGGCGCGCGCAACGTCATCCCGAACTTCGTGGCGGGCGTCGAGATGGCCGCCCCGTCCGGCTTCACGACGGTCGACGAGGCCATCGCCTCCACCACCGAGGGCCTGCGCTTCTTCATGTCGCACGGCATCACGCCCCGCTTCACCACCTGGTGCCCCGAGCCGACGACCCCGCTCGGCAAGGCCAACCCGCAGGGCGCGCCGCTGGAGTACCACATCAGGCTCCTGGAGGCCTACCGCTCCACGATGGAGGAGTTCGGCCTCTCCTCGCCTCCCGGCTACGGCCCCGCGGGCGCCGGCCGCGCCGTGTTCTCCGTCAGCTCGTTCATGGACAGCCTCGCGCCGGAGACCGTCCCGGCGGGCTAGCCGCGAGTACCGGGCGGCGCGGTGCCTGCCGCACGCCCGCCCGGTCCGGCCGTCGTCAGGCCGCCCGCTCGCGCAGCACCGCGAGCGCGCGGTCGGCGTGGGCGCTCATGCGGAACTCGCTGCGGACCACTTCGAGGACGACGCGGTCCTGGCCGACCACGAACGTGGCCCGTTTGGTCGGCGCGATCGAGAAGCCGCGCGCGACCCCGAACCGCTCGCGGACCCCGCCCTCCGCGTCCGAGAGCAGCGGAAAGCCGAGCGTGTGCTTCCCGGCGAACTCCGCCTGGCGCTCGACCGGATCGCCGCTGATACCCACGGGCCGCGCGCCGGCGGCCGCGAACTCGGCCGCGAGATCCCGGAAGTGACAGGCCTCGGACGTGCACCCGGGGGACAGGGCGGCCGGGTAGAAGAACAGGACGACGGGCCCCTCGCCCAGCAGCTCGGACAGCCGCGTCGGGGTGCCGCTCTCGTCCGGCAGGGTGAAGTCCTCGACGGTGTCGCCCACTTCGACGCGCTTGCTCATGATCCGGCCTCCTGGGCCTTGGCCACACCGCGCGCCCACAGGACGAGCGGCACCTGAAGGGGAAGCCGCACGAGGGCCGCGGTCCTCAGCGGCGCGGGCTTGTCGCGCCAGTCGACCGCCATCTGCACATTGGCGGGGAAGACGCCCACGAAGAACGCGGCCGTGGCCCGGGCGGCCCTGCGGCGCGTCCACGGCAGGGCGATCCCGGCCGCGAGCGCGAGCTCGACGGCGCCGCTCGCGTACGTCCACGCGCGCGCGGAACCCGGCAGCACACGGGGCACCGTGGCGTCGAAGGACTTCGGGGCGACGAAGTGCGTCACACCGGCCCCGGCGAGCAGCCCGGCGAGCGCGAGGGACTTGCGCGTGGACGAGGAGCGGGGGCGGGAACCGGTATCGGAGCGGGCGCCGGTATCGGTGTCGGGGGCGGCAGGTGATCGGGGCACGGGGCCTCCTGGGGAGATCTGGAGCCTGACGCCGGCAACCTTACTGGTCGGTAAATATCCGCGGGAAGCGCAGCCCACGGCGACTTCCGCGCGCGATCGGTCCTTGGCCCGATAAATGCTTGGCGTGTGGACAGCCCCGTCCCGTACGCTCGGCGACGCCCGCCACACAGTGGTGCGCGTACACACGAGAAGCCAGGAGGTGGACTTCGATGAATGCCGTCACGCAGGGCGCCGCCCGCGTCCAGAAGCCCGTTCATCCCACCTCCGTGGCCTCCGGCTGACCCACCACTTCTCGCGCCCATGAGCGCGCGCCGGGGCCACCCTTGTGAAGGGTTACCCCTTGAACTCCCCTTTCTCCACGGAGACTTCCCGGCATCCCCTCGCCGACTACGGCTGGGACGATGACTGGGCCGCCGCGTTCGCCCCGTACGCCGCGCAGGGCTTCGTGCCCGGCCGCGTCGTCCGCGTCGACCGCGGTCAGTGCGACCTCGTCACCCCCGAAGGACCCGTGCGCGCCGACACGGAGTTCGTCACCCCGCACGACCCCCTGCGTGTCATCTGCACCGGTGACTGGGCGGTCGTCGACCCGGACGGCGGCGATCCCCGCTACGTCCGCACCTATCTGCCGCGGCGCACGTCCTTCGTGCGGTCGACCTCGTCGAAGCGGTCGGAGGGCCAGATCCTCGCGGCCAACGTCGACCACGCCGTGATCGCAGTGTCGCTCGCCGCGGAGCTCGACCTCGGCCGCATCGAGCGGTTCCTCGCCCTGGCGTGGGAGTCCGGCGCCCAGCCCGTCGTCGTCCTCACCAAGGCCGACCTCGTGCCGGACGCCGCGACGACCGCGCACCTCGTCTCCGACGTGGAGACGGCGGCACCCGGCGTACAGGTTCTCGCGGTCAGCGCCGAACAGGGCCTCGGCATCGACGTGCTCGGCGCGCTCCTCGACGGGACGTCCGTGCTGCTCGGCCAGTCCGGAGCGGGCAAGTCGACGCTCGCGAACGCGCTGCTCGGCGCCGACGTCATGGACGTGCACGCCGTACGCGACGTGGACGGCAAGGGCCGGCACACCACGACCACCCGGAACCTGCTGGTCCTGCCGACGGGCGGTGTCCTGATCGACACCCCCGGGCTGCGCGGCGTCGGGCTCTTCGACGCGGAGGCCGGCGTCGGGCAGGTCTTCTCGGAGATCGAGGCGCTGGCCGAGGGGTGCAGGTTCCACGACTGCGCCCACGAAGCCGAGCCGGGATGTGCCGTGCTGGCCGCGCTCGACGACGGGACGCTGCCGCCGCGCCGCCTCGACAGCTACCGCAAGCTGCTGCGCGAGAACCAGCGGCTCGCCGCCCGCACCGACGCCCGCCTGCGGGGCGAGATGCGGCGCGTCTGGAAGATGCGCGGCGCGGAGGGCCGCGCCGCGATGGAGGCCAAGCGGGGGCGCTTCACGTAAGAGGCACGCAGACCCGCGCCCCCCAGGGGCGCGGGGCCGTGCCGGTCAGCGGCTCCGCCGCGGGGCGCGAGCAACCGCGACGAGCCCACACACGGCAACGAACCCTCCTCGGCAGGACCGCGTCCGATTTCCGCCAGCCCCACGCGGAGCGCAGGCGCACACTGGAGGGCGTGATGATCGATGAGGACACGCGGTACGAAGCGGTGCGCAGCCGTGACGCGCGCTTCGACGGGGAGTTCTTCTTCGCCGTCGAGACGACGGGCATCTACTGCCGCCCCAGCTGCCCCGCGGTCACCCCCAAGCGAAAGAACGTCCGCTACTACGCCACCGCCGCGGCGGCGCAGGGCTCCGGGTTCCGCGCCTGCCGGCGCTGCCGCCCCGACGCCGTGCCGGGCTCGGCCGACTGGAACGTACGCGCCGACGTGGTGGGCCGCGCCATGCGCATGATCGGCGACGGCGTCGTCGACCGCGAGGGCGTCGCCGGGCTCGCCGTGCGCCTCGGCTACAGCGCCCGCCAGGTGCAGCGCCAGCTCACCACCGAGCTGGGCGCCGGACCCGTCGCCCTGGCCCGCGCCCAGCGCGCCCACACCGCGCGCGTCCTGCTCCAGACCACCGGCCTGCCGATCACGGAGATCGCGTTCGCCGCGGGCTTCGCGAGCGTGCGCCAGTTCAACGACACCATCCGCGCGGTCTACGCCCGTACGCCCACGGAGCTACGCGCCGAGGCCCCCGCCGGCCGCGCCACCGCCACGGCGGCCGGCATCCCCCTGCGCCTCGCCCATCGCGGCCCCTACCAGGCCCGCCCCCTCTTCGACACCCTCGCCCGCGAGGCACTCGACGGCGTCGAGGAGATGACCGGCACCCCGGGCGCCCGCATCTACCGCCGCACCCTGCGCCTGCCGTACGGCACCGGCGTCGTCTCCGTCGACGAGCGCACCAGGTCCACGCCCGCGAGCCGCGCCGCGCACCACGGCGGCTGGCTCGACGCCCGCATCCACCTCACCGACCTGCGTGATCTGACGACGGCCGTGGGACGTCTGCGGCGCCTGTTCGACCTGGACAGCGACCCGTACGCGATCGACGAGCGCCTCGGCGCCGACCCGCGCCTCGCGCCGCTCGTCACCGCACGGCCCGGCCTGCGCGCGCCGGGCGCCGCCGACCCCGACGAGCTGGCCGTACGGCTCCTCGCCGGGCGGGCGGAGGCGGCGCGGCTCGTCGAGCGCTACGCGAAGGCCGTCGACGCGCCCTGCGGCGCCCTCACCCATGTCTTCCCGTCGCCCGACGACCTGGCCGGTGAGCCGGGGCCCGTCGGCGCGCTCGCCACGGCCCTCGCCGACGGCGCCCTGTGTCTGGACCCGGGCGCCGACCGTGACGACGCCGAGGCCGCCCTGCGCGCCCTGCCCGGCGTCGGCGCACGCACCGCCGGCCTCATCCGCATGCGGTCCCTGGCCGACCCGGACGTGGCCCTCCCCGAAGAGCCGGAGCAGGAACCCGTACCGGACACCTGGCGCCCCTGGCGCACGTACGCGCAGCAACACCTCTGGACACAGCGACAGTTGGAGCAGCAGTCATGACCGTCTACTACACCGTGCTCGACAGCCCCGTCGGTGAACTCCTCCTCACCGGCGACGAGTCGGGCGCCCTCACCTCCCTGTCCGTGCCCGGGCAGAAGGGCGGACGCACGGTGCAGCCCGGGTGGCGGCGCGCAGCCGAGCGCTTCGCCGACGTCGAGCAGCAGCTCGCCGCCTACTTCGGAGGTGAACTCAAGGAATTCCAGCTGGAGTTCAGCACGGAGGGCACCGAGTTCCGCGAGAAGGTGTGGGCGGCGCTCGACGCCGTGCCGTACGGCGCGACCACCACGTACGGCGGCGTCGCGGCGACGATCGGCGCCTCGCGCGCGGCGGTCCGCGCGATCGGCGGCGCGATCGGGGCCAACCCGCTCCTCATCGTCCGCCCCTGCCACCGCGTGATCGGCGCGGACGGCTCCCTCACCGGCTACGCGGGCGGCCTGGACCGCAAGCAGCATCTGCTGTCCCTGGAGGGCGTCCTCCAGGACCACTAGTCGTCTAGTCGTCGAGCCCCCAGCTGTGGATCTTGCGCGGGTGGATGCGGATGAGTTCCTCGCTGAAGTGCGCGCCCAGCTGGTGCGGGCCGGTGAGGAGTTCCGCCTCGCCCCGGATGTCGACGCCCCGCACCTTCCACGGCTTGAGGCTCACGATGTCGTCGACGACGAGCGCGACCTTCGGGTTCGCTTGGAGGTTGCGCCACTTCTTCGTTCTCCCGAGCGTGTATCCGCCGACCAGAATCGTGCCGTCGTCCTGCGGGAAGAACCCCACCGGGTTCGCCTGCGGCTGGCCCTTCGGGTCGACGGTGGCCAGCCGTCCCAGGCGCTGGGACTTCAGATACGTGAGCTCGGCCTCGCTGAATTCGGTCATGCCTCAGCCAAGCACGATCGCCTCCGTCAGGCATCGGGCCCCGGTCCTAGGGCCGTTGCCCGATGCCTGACGGAGGCCAGGACCCGATGCGTCCCTAGGGCTGGGCGAGGAGACGCGTGTACCTGTCGTGCCAGGGGTGCGCCTCCTCCAGCTGTGCGCTCAGGGCGATCAGCGTCGCCTCGTCGGCTGGGCGGCCCACCAGGGAGACACCCACGGGGATACCGCCCTCCGGCGTCCAGTACAGGGGGACGTTGACCGCCGGCTGGCCCGTCATGTTGTACGGGCTGGTGAACGCGCTGAACGCGCTCTGCCGGCGGAGGTTGTCGAGCGGGTCGCCGGACTCGTCGAAGAACTCGACCGGCTGCGGCAGCGTCGCCAGCGTCGGGGTGAGCACGACGTCGTAGCCGGACGTCGCCCGTACCGCACGCCGTGCGGCGCGCTGCATCCCGGTGATCGCCGCCGCGAGCTGCTCGCCGCTGACACCTCGCCCGAACTCGCGCCAGGCCCGGGTCACCGGCCGCAGCAGCTCCTCGGCCTCGGGGTCGAGGGCGTGTCCGAGCGACTGCACCCCCCACGCCGTCACGAAGTGGCCGCTGATCTCGGGACCGAACGGCGTCGGGATGTCCTCCACGACGTGCCCGAGATCCTCCAGGAGTCGCGAGGCGTGCTCCCAGGCGGCCAGACACGCGGGGTCCACCGTCACGTCCTCGGCGGCGGGCCGCGCGTACCGGCCGATGCGCAGCCGCCCGGGGGAGCGCTCGGCGTGGGAGAGGAACGTCTCGCCCGGCGGGAGCGGCGGCGCCCAGTGCGGGTCGCCCTGCTCGGGCCCCGCCAGCGCGTCGAGCAGCGCCGCCGCATCGCGCACGCTGCGCGCCAACGGACCTTGTACGGCAAGGCCGTTGACCTCGATCCCGCCGGGACCCGAGCTGACCCGGCCCCGCGACGGCTTGATGCCGAACAGGCCGCAGACGCTCGCCGGGATCCGGATGGAGCCACCCCCGTCGCTGGCGTGGGCGACCGGCACGAGGCCCAGCGCCACGGCCACCGCGGCGCCGCCGCTGGATCCCCCGGCGGACAGGGCCGGGTCCCACGGATTGCGGGCCGGACCCGCCAGATCGTTGTCGGTGTAGCAGCAGCAGCCGAACTCAGGGGTGTTGGTCTTGCCGAGGCTGATCGTGCCGGCCTCACGCAGCCGGGTCACGCTGTAGGCATCGGCCTCCGGCGCATGGCCGGCGAAGGCCTTGGACCCGTACGTGGTGCGCACACCGGCCGTGTCGACCAGGTCCTTGACCGCCGTCGGTACGCCGAACAGCGGTGGCAGCTCCCCGTCCGCGCGCCGCTGCTGCGCGGCCGCCGCCTCGACCAGGGCGGCGTCGGGCGTCACGGTCACGAAGGCGCCGAACCGCTCGTCGTAGCGCTCCACCCGGTCCAGGTGATGCCGTACGAGTTCCACCGGGCCGACCTCGCCCTTGCGGACGGCGGCGGCCTGTTCGAGCGCGCCGAGTGCGTGCAGCTGGGTCGGGGCGGTCATGCGGTGCTCTCCTTCAGTTCGGCCACCTGCCGGGCCACCAGTGCCTCGTGCTCCTCGACGTCGCGGCGTGCGTCGCGCGGCCGCCACCTGCCCGTCATCACGAAAATGAACGGCAGGAACAGGACCTGCCCGCCGAGACACACCCACCACCAGGTCTGCCACGCGTGCGCGTTGTCCGCGCTCGCCCGCTGCACCTCGGGCCCGTGCTCGCGCAGGATCTTCAGCTGCGGCGCCGCCTTCTGCACGGTCTTCAGCCCTTCGGCGCCCACTTCCTTCTGTGCCTGGGCGAGCAGCGGGGCGGGCACCTTGTCCGGTGCGTAGGAGCCGAGTTCGGCGAAGAGCTTCGGGTGGGCCTTCGTGATGGCGAGGGCCGGAGCCGCCTGCACCGATGCCGCCTCGACCTCCGCGCCGTGCTCGATCAGCGGGGTCACGGTGCTGACCACGAGCGGCACGAAGGCGGCGGACAGGGCGACCGTGATCCGCACGATCCAGCCCCACACGGCGAGACCCGTGGCGGTGGCCGCCGGATTGTGCCGCTCGACCGTCTCCGTGAAGCTCGCCATCCACGGCGAGTAGGCGATACCGCTGGTCACCCCGATCCCGGCCACGATGAACGCGAACGTGTAGTAGCCGGTGTGCGGTTGGGTGGCGTGCAGGGTGAACGCCAGCGTGAAGCCGATGGACCCGAGCGCGCCGAGCAGCATGAAGGGCTTGCGTACGCGCAGGCGGTCGGAGAAGAGGCCGGCCAGGACCAGCGAGACCGCGTTCGCTCCCCAGTACCAGTTCAGCAGGGCGTTGGCGCGCTGCGGGGTGTACCCGAAGTTCGTGGCGAAGTAGAGCACGAAGTTGCCGACGGCGGCGAAGTACAGCAGGAGGTAGACGCTGATGGCGACGGCGGAGCCGATGACGTCGAGGCGGAGCATCTGCCGCCACTGACCGCGCAGCACCGCCTCGGTGTCCATCCCCTTGGCCCGCGCCTCGACCAGCGCCCGGTCGCGCAGGCTCACCATGATCTGGTCACGCAGCGCCGGGGCGAGCTCGCGCAGACCGAACAGCGCGACGACGAACACGACGAGGCCGCTGATGCCCGAGAAGCGGATCTCGTCCTGCCAGGTGGTCGCGCCGCTGAAGGTGCGGGAGGTGACGGCGGTGACCACGAGGCTTCCGATGATCGGCCCCATCGTCCAGTAGCCCATGGCCGAGGCCCGGCCGAGCTGCGGAGAGAAGTCCCTGATGAGCGCCGGGGTGGCGACCAGGATCATGCCCTCGACGAGCGCCACGGCCGAGTAGATGACCAGATAGCTGGCCTTGCCCGGCGCGTTGGGCAGGGCGAACGTGGTGAGCAGGCCGACCACCAGCAGGCCGTAGACCACGATGTTCGCCCGGCCCCACCGGTCGGCGAGACCGGCCACCAGGGACGAGAAGGCACCCACCGCGTTGGCGGCCACCGATATGTACACGAAGTACAGGAACGTCATGTGGTAGTGGCTGATGATGGCTGTCGACACCGCGTACTGGATGTACAGCTGGTAGTAGAGAACGATCGTCGCGAGCACGACGATTCCCAAGTACCAGTACCGGGGGCCGCTTTCGGGGTAGCGGTCGAGCCGTCTGTTGCCGAGGCCGTTCAGTGCTGAGGGGAACGGCGGGCTGGTGCGCCGCGCCGTGTCCGTCGGTGACGAAACCGACATCATGCCTCCCTGGTGTCGAGACACACGCCAGCGCGTGCTGGTCGGGGACGTTAATACCGTCCGGTCGGTATCTCATAGGGGTGGGACAGGGATTTGTGATCCCGTTATGAAGGCAGTGCATGGCCCGGTCCTGCCCGGCAGCGGGCAGGACCGGGCCATGGGCGACGGGTCACGTCAGGCGGGCAGTCCCCAGCGCGCGGCGGGCGCGTTCGGTGTGACCGGACCGACGCTCAGGTCGGGGTGGTCGCCCTTCGCCGTGACGAGCGCCGTGTCGCCCTTGCGCAGGGTGATCCGCATCGCGCCGTCGCCCGCGTCCGCGTAGGGGAGTGGCCGGCCCCGCCCGTCGCGTACGTCGACCGCGCCCGCGATGCCGTGCCGCACCACGCACGGTGCGCCCGCCTCGCTCATGAGCCGCACCCAGCGCGTCGTGCCGCCCTCGCGCACCGCGCTCAGCAGAAAGGCGCCCTGCGTACGGAAGTTGTGGACGGCGAGGTCCTGCCACGCGGCGGGCAGCGCGGGGAAGACGCGGACCACGCCGCCCCAGGACTGGCACACCATGTCGTGCAGGGACTGGGCGGCCGACAGCGGCGTCTCGATGACGGGGCCCGACTCCTTGTACATGGTGTTGGCCTGGATGAAGCGGGACATGAGCTGGCCCAGGTACTTCAGCGCGTCCTCGCCCTTGCCCAGCAGCGCCGACATCGAGGACGCGCCCGTGAACGTATAGCCCTGGAGGGCTCCTTCGAAGCCGACCCAGTGTGCCAACGACTTCTCGATCAGGGCGAGTTCGTCGGGCGTGCGGCCGGTCAGCTCGTACAGCGGGTACACGGCGAGCATGTGCGAGTAGTGGCGGTGGGACTTCGCGAAGGGGATGTCCGCGCCGATCATGAACCCGTTGGCGTCGGTGGGGTACGGGGTGCGCCTGGCGAGGACCTCGCGCCAGCGTGGCGCCAACTCGTCGTCGATGCGGAGGAGTTCGGCCGAATCGAGAAGCGTGCGGCAGCCCCATGTCAGAAGCATCAGGTCGTAGTTGCAGTCGCGGGTGTTGCCGCCGTACTCCGGGGAGAACGTCGCGGGCAGGTGCAGCTTGCCGTCGGCTCCCGGCTCCAGGAAGTGCAGGTAATAGTTGATCGCCTTGCGCAGCAGCGGGAAGAGGACGTCGCGCAGGATCTTCTCGTCCATGGTGTGGCGATAGCTCAGCCACACGTTGTGCAGCGCCCAGGTGAGGTTGCCGACCTCGGGTGTCGGGGTGTCCTGGCCGGGGACGCCGACGCCGTAGCCCTGCGCGTTGCTCGTCGCGCCGCCGTTGACGAGCTGTATGTCCGTGGTGCGCGGGATGCCGAGCGAGTCCGCGCGGTACGGAGCGGCCACCTCGGCCGTGAGGTTGTCCCGGAACTCACCCAACGCCCTTGTGACGGCGTCGAGTTCGAGGTGGTTCGAGCCGTGGATCAGCCAGTGCTCCAGCTGCACGTTGAGGTTCCACCAGGTCGCGGGCCACGGAGTCGGCTCCAGCCAGGGGCCGCTGGTGGCCATCACGGGGGCGTCCCTGCGGGCGGCCGACGCCGTCTTGTAGAGCTGGATCCAGTAGAAGCGCTGGATGCGCGCGTCGGGGACGGACAGGAAACTCTTGCGGTAGTAGGCGTGCCACCAGGCGCGATGGGTCACGGCGAGGGCGTCGTACGGAAGCCCGGACGCGGCCCGCACCGCCCGGACGGCCCGGTCGCGGGCGGTGGACTTCGGGAAGGAGTGCGCCACGTTCACGTACAGCGTCCGCCGCTCGCCCCGGGTGCGCTCGCGCCAGGCGGTGACGTACTGGCCGCCGGACAGGAGCGGCTGGACGGAGGCGGAGACACCGTCGTACTCGCCGTGCTCTGCGGGCGGATTGGCCACGTAGCCGGCCGGGATCGGCTGGAACGCGGCGCGCGGGCTGATGGACGCCGCCGGGTGGAAGACCCACGCGAAGCCGCGCTCGCCCTCGGACGGGGTGACCTCGACGGCGAGGACGGAGAGCGCGTTGGTGACCTGGGCGCGGATGGTGAGCGTGCCCTTGTCGGTGGTGAGGGTGCCGGTCAGCTCCGCGTCACGCAGGCGCAGGCGCCAGTCGAGGCCGGTGACGGTGCCGACGGGTTCGAGCGTGAAGTAGCCGATGGGCAGCCGCGCCAGACCGAACAGGGAGCCGAACTCCGGGCGGTGGTCCTGGACCTCGGAGTGCTGGACGTTGAAGCGGATCGCGTTCTTCCCGGGCTCCTGGTAGATCCCCGAGCCGAGAAAGCCGTTGCCCAGGTACGGGCCCTCGTACCAGGTCGTCGGCATCTTCTGCCAGACGAGGTCGGCGTCGTCGAGGACGGTGCGCCAGGCGTCCTCGGAGGGGGCGCTCGCGGGGGTGACCGTGGCCTCGGCGGGAGTGTCGGAGGTGGCGGCGGTGGCCTGCGCCGGCAGCCCGCCCGCGAGCGCGGCCCCGGCGAGGGTGGATCCGGTGGCGAGCACGGTCCTTCTGGACGGTCTTGGCATGGCGCGGCCTCCACGTGTCGAAGCAGACGTCGATTCATCGGAGCTATCCCTCGCGGAAAGCTAGAGATGTGACGAGAGCCCGTCAATATGCCGGGAGAGATCCGATGTGACTCGCGCTACGTAGATGCTGTACGTGTACATGAACCGGAACGCCTAGCCCCAGATCACGGCCCCGATCCACGCGCCCACGATGATCAGACAGGCGAAGAGTTCGGCCAGGACGCTGGAGCCGCCGGCGCGCATCGCGGTCCGGGTCGAGGCGACCGCGTCGCCGTGCCGGCCGAGGCGCAGCCGCTCGCAGAGGTAGACACCTCCGATGAACCCCGGGATCGATCCGATCACCGGGATCAGGCAGAAACCGACGAGTGCTCCGCCGCCCGCCCAAATCGCGGTGCGCCGCGTGGCCCCGCTCTCGCGCAGCCGGCGCGGCGGCAACTGCCAGCGAAGGACCTGGGCGGCGAGCAGGACGGCGGTGGCGCCGACCAGAACACCCCAGGCCAGCCCGCCGGGGTCCTGGAGAGACCACACGAGGACCCCGGCCCACACGAGCCACGACCCGGGCACCCCCGGCACGAGCACCCCGCACAGGCCGAGCAGCATCACCACTCCCACCAGCAGGAGTTCCCACGCGCCCATCTGCCAAGAGTGCCGGACAACGCCAGAACCCGCAGATCGCAGAGGTTCACGCTTAGGGTCTCTCGTTTGGATCATGCCGGGCTCGCGGGGTCTGGCCTGATCCGAACGAGAGACCCTAGCCGCCACCGACGGCTTCCGGCCACGGAACTCAGCCCTGTGCGATGTCCTCCCCGCGGGCCTTCGCCGGAACGTCCCGCGCCACCCAGCCCCGCTCGTACGCATGCCAGCCCAGTTGGAGGCGCGTCGTCACGCCGGCCAGCTCCATCAGGCGTTTCACCCGCCGCTGGACCGTGCGAAGCCCCAGGTCGAGCTGCTTGGCGACGCTCGCGTCCGTGAGTCCGGCCAGCAGAAGGGAGAGGATCTCCAGGTCCGTGCCGTCCGGGCCGTCCGGCTCCTGCTCGGTGATCCCGCGGCCGCTCTCGCCGAGCCGCAGCGGCAGCGCGTCCCGCCAGACCGCCTCGAACAGGCCGGACAGCGACTCCAGAAGTCCGCTCGCGTGCACGACGAGCGCCGCGGGCTCCGCCGTGCGCGAGGTCAGCGGCACCATCGCGAGCGCCCCGTCGGCGATCACCAGCTTCGTCGGCACCCGGTCCACGACCCGTACCTGCTCGTCCCGCCCGATCGCGGCCGACAGCTCCGTCAGCCCCGTCGGCATCGAAAGCACCTCGCGCTCCACCACGACCCGGTACGCGACACCCCGGCCGGTGGCCTGCTCCTCCGCCTCGTTGTCCATCCCCGAGACGGCGACCGGATTGCCGGTGACCAGCGCGCACACCTCGTCCGTCGCGCCCAGCTGAAGCTGGAGGAACCGCTGCGCGACGGCCGCGGCGCCCGTGACCACCTCGACCAGGTCGTGCACGGCCGGCTCCGCGGCCTGCGCCCGGTACTCCTCCGCGAGGAGCGCCGCCGCAAGCTCCGCCTTCTCCAGCTCGTGCCGCTGCTGCGTCAGGAGCGCGCCGAGCGCGACGCCCGGCGGGGCCGCGACCCAGCGCCCCGGCCGCGCGGACGACTGCGCCGCGAGCCCGTGCCGCTCCAGCCGGCGCAGCGCGTGCTCGGTCTCGTACTCGGCCAGGGCGAGCCGCCCCGCGAGATCCGGCACGTCGGCCGCGCCCAGCGACACGAGCGCGCGGTACGCGCTCTCGTGCATCTCGTCCAGACCTATCGCACCCAGCATGCGGCGATGCCCCTCCCCGAGCCTCGGTTGCGGCGGCGCCGTGGCGGGAAACAGCCACGGCGCAAACCCGCCGCGCCCCATCTTCCCCGCACCGTCGCTCTCTCTGCCAATGTGGCGCCACCGCAGCACCAACATTCGCCGGGAATACGGTCTTTGCGCCGTATTCACCTGCGCTTTCACCTGGGGAGAGGGAGAGCGATGCGCGCGATATCGCGTACGGCCTCGGTGACGGCGACCGCCGTCGTCCTGGTCGTCACCGCGGCCCTGCCGACCGTGGCCGAACCACGGGGGGACGCCAAGAGACCGCTCGTCGGCAGTGAGGCGGCCGCGAAGGAGGCTGCGGGCTCCGTCGTCACCCTCGTCACGGGCGACCGGATCCTGGTGACCAAGGACGGCTCGGGCCGCAGCGCGGCGACCGCGCTCCCCGGCGAGGACGGCACTGCTCCGCTCGTACAGACGCGGACGTCCGGCCAGGACCTCTACGTCTACCCCGCGGGCGCCGTCAAGGCGATCGCCGACGACCGCGTCGACGAGGAGCTCTTCAACGTCACGGGCCTCGTCCGCCAGGGCTACGACGACGCGCACAGCAAGTCGCTGCCGCTCATCGCGGTCTACGACAAGTCCGTCGACGTCGCCCGCAGCGCGCCCGCCGCCCCGCGCGGCGCCGAGCGCGGCCTCGTGCTCGACCCCGTCGACGGTGTGGCGCTGAAGGCCGACAAGAAGAAGGCCACCGACTTCTGGGCGGACGTCACCAACACCCGCTCCCGCGCCGCCGGTTCCCTCAAGAAACTCTGGCTCGACGAGAAGGTGCAGGCCTCCCTCGACCGGTCGACGAAGCAGGTGCACGCCCCCGAGGCGTGGGCCGCGGGTTACGACGGCAAGGGCACCAAGGTCGCCGTCCTCGACACCGGTGTCGACACCGACCACCCCGACCTCAAGGGGCGTGTCGCCGAGTCGAAGAACTTCACCGACTCCGAGGACGCGGGCGACCACCAGGGCCACGGCACCCACACCACGTCCACCGTCGGCGGCACCGGCGCGGCGAGCGACGGCAAGAAGCGCGGCGTCGCCCCCGGCACTTCGCTCCTCAACGGCAAGGTCCTCAACGACTCCGGCTCCGGCGCCACTTCGTGGATCATCGCCGGCATGCAGTGGGCCGTCGACCAGGGCGCCGACGTCGTCTCCATGAGTCTCGGCAACCCCGCGCAGACCGACTGCACCGACCCGATGGCCACCGCCACCGAGGAACTCGCGCAGTCCTCGAAGAACACGCTCTTCGTCATCGCGGCGGGCAACACCGGCCCCGGCAACAACACCGTCTCCTCGCCCGGCTGCGCCCCGAGCGTCCTGACCGTCGGCGCCGTCGACCGCGACGACTCCACCGCGAGTTTCTCCAGCCGCGGCCCGGCCTACGGCTCGCACACCCTCAAGCCCGAGATCACCGCACCCGGCGTCGACATCTCGGCCGCCGCCGCGGGCGGCCGGGGCGTCTACGCGTACCAGTCCATGAGCGGTACGTCGATGGCGACCCCGCACGTCGCGGGCGCCGCCGCCATCGTCAAGCAGCGCCACCCCGACTGGAGCGCCCAGCAGATCAAGTCGGCCCTCGTGTCCTCCGCGGACGCGGACATCCCGGGCGACGTGCGCGAGACCGGCGGCGGCCGCCTCGACGTGAAGGCCGCGATCGACGAGAAGGTGCTCGGCGCGAGTGCCGTCCAGGGCGGCAGCTTCAACTGGCCGCAGGACAGCAGCGACCGCACCACCGTCGACGTGCCGTACACCAACACCACTGACAAGCCGGTGCGGTTGAGCCTGGACGTCGAGGGCGTCACCGGCAACGACGGCTCCGCGGTCCGCTCCTCGGTCGCGAAGCTCGGCGAGCACACGGTCACCGTCCCCGCGGGCGCCACTGTCAAGGTCCCTCTGAAGCTCGACCCCACGGCCTCGCTCAAGGCGGCCCAGTACGGCGACGTCACCGGCCGCGTCCTCGCCACCGCCGACGGGGTCAGCGTCTCCACCCCCTTCTCGCTGTACGTGCAGCCCGAGACGGTCACCCTCCGCGTCAAGCTCGTCGACCGCTCCGGCAAGCCCGCCGCCGGGCAGTCGTCCGTCGACCTGATCGGCACCGACGACGCCAGCGGCGAGCGCCGCTTCAACGAGGGCGCGACCGACCAGACGTACCAGGTGCGTCCCGGCCGCTACTTCCTCTCCGGATTCGTCGGCACGCCCGACACCGAGGGCGATCTCCTCAACTCCCTTTCCTACCTGGCCCGTCCGCAGCTCGAGGTCAAGAAGGACACCACCGTCGTCCTCGACGCGCGCAAGGCGAACCGGCTCACGGTGAAGACCGACCGGGCCTCCGAGTCGCGCGGCGTCACCCTCGGGTTCGCCCGCAGCTGGGACGACACCTGGCTGCACGCGGGCACCGCGTCCGGCGGCCGCTCCGTCGCCGGCTACTACGCCGACGTCGAGGGCCGGGCCACCGACGGCACCTTCGAGTTCGACAGCCTCTGGCGCGCGGCGGCCCCGCTGCTCTCCGACTTCGGCGTCGAAGACGGCCCCGCGCTGCACGCGGTGGCCGGGGCGACGAACTCCGCGAACCTCGACGGCTCCGGCAAGGCCCAGGTCGTCGACGCCAAGTCCGGTACGGCCGCCGAACTCGCCGCGGCCGGGGTCAAGGGCAAGATCGCTCTGGTTCAGCTCCCCGACGACGGCGCGGCCGCGGCCGTGGCCAAGGCGGCCAAGGACGCCGGAGCCACCGCCGTCCTCGCCCACCGCTCGAACCCGGGCCGCTTCTATCCGTCCGTCGGCTTCGTCGGCGGCCCCCTGCCCGTCATCGGCATCCCGTCCGACGAGGCCGCCGACCTGCTCACCCGGATCGGCGCCGGCGAAGTGACCCTCCACTGGAAGGGCACGGCGAAGAGCCCGTACCTCTACAACCTGGCCTTCCCCGAGAGCGGCCCGGTGCGGAGCGCGCGCACCTACACCGTCCACGACCGCGACCTCGCCGAGAACAAGGCGACGTACCGGGCGATGGGTACGCCCACCGACTACGTGGACATCCCCAGCGTCACGCGCCCCAGCGGACTCTCGGCCTACTTCGGCGAGTTCGAGACGGTCGCGGCGCCCTCGCGGCGCACGGAGCTCTACTCGCCCGGCACCACCGGCTTCGGCCACCAGGTCTCCAGCAGCTTCCCCTGGGGCGAGTTCATGATCGACCCGGTGCGCACCTACAAGAAGGGCGAGCACCGCACCGAGGAGTGGTACGGCGGCGTGCTCGCGCCCACCACGCCCCTCGACGAGGCGGGCAAGCCGGCGCTCGCCGCCGAGCGTCAGGGCAACCTGATCGGCGTCGCGCCCGGCTTCTGGGGCGACAGTGAACACCTGGGCGTCCAGGGCAGCTTCGGAGATTTCGGCGGCATGGAGCTGAAGCGCGACGGCGAGGTCATCGGGGAGAACGGCTGGCCGTTCGGTGTGTTCGACGTCCCGGCCGACGACTCGTCGTACGACCTGACGCTCAACACGTTCAAGCAGAGTTTCGGCGCCTGGAACCGCTCCACGCAGACGGCGACGACCTGGTCGTTCCGCTCGCACCTCGAGGAGAACGTCTACTCGCAGGGGATCCCGCTGCTCTTCCCGCACTACGCCCTTCCGCAGGACGACCTCAAGACGCTGCCCGCCACGGACGGCCAGCGGATCACGCTCACCGCGACCGGCCACGCCGGCTACACGCCCGGCAAGATCACCTCGGCCGAGCTGTCGTACTCCTACGACGGCGGCACCACGTGGACGAAGGCGCCGACCGGTGAGCGTGACGGCAAGTGGAGCGCGACCGTGAACCACGCGGGCGCCGCCGGCAAGCAGGTCACCCTGAAGGCGCAACTGACCGACTCCAAGGGAAACTCGGTCACGCAGACGGTGACGCGCGCCTACGACGTGCGCTGATCACCGAACGAGCCGGTCCGCCGGGCGTCCTTCCCGTGGGGGGTGGGGTCGTCCGGCGGACCTTTTCCGCTTCAGGCGTCGCTTCAGAATTCGCTTCAAGGTTCGACTTCAAGACGGGTCATTTGGGGCCATTTCTGGTCGTTTTCGTGTGTCCCGTTTTCGTACGGCCCCTGCGGTGGACAATAAGGGCATGAGCCAGCAGGGGGAGAGGCACTCCGGCCGACACGGGCAAGGCGACGACTGGTGGGGGGAGTTGTACGACGACTCCACCGACGACACGGGTCCGACCCCGGCCCCGGACACCCTCGACGACCGCTTCGCCTCGGCATCGGGGACGGTCTCGCCGCCGGGCCCCGAACGGGCGGAGGAGCAGGCGCCGGTCCCTGAGCCGCCGCCCGCTGTCCCGGAGCAGCGCAGGGTGCCGCCCCCGGAGCCGGGCGCCCCCTGGGAGCCCCCGACGGACGTTCCGGGACGCCCCCGGAGCTTCCCGCCCGGACCACAGCCGCCACCGTCTCCCGCCGCCCCGCCCGGCCTCCGCCCCTCCGGCACCGAGGCGCCCGCCCCGGCCGACGCCGCCCCTGACGCCGTCCCCGGCCAGGACGCGGCCGTCGCCGATGAGCCCGAGGCTCGCCCCGCACCCCCGGTGATCCCTTACGTGGGCGACGGCCCGCCCACATACGACGCCGAACCCACCGCGCTCCCACCCGCCGACCCCGACACCCTCGACGACCTCGTCGCCGACACCGTCCTGGACGGCGCCACGTACGGGACCTCCACCCTGCGCGGGGTGTCCGTACGCGGCGACTCCGCGCGGTACCGGGGCGAGCCCCGCCGCGACTGCCTGCTCACCGCCCGCTTCGGCACGGGACCCGGCGCCCTCGTCCTGGTCGCCATGGCCACCGGCGCCCGCGCCACACCCCGAGCGCACCGCGCGGCGGCCGAGGCCTGCGACTGGATCGGCCGCGCCGTCGGCCGCAGCCACGCCCGGCTGGCCGAGGACATCCGTGCCGCCCACCGGGGCGACCTCAAGTCGGGCCTGCACCGCCTGACCGACCGCAGCCTCGGCAAACTCCGGGCGAGCGCCGCCGAGCAGGGCCTCGAACCGGAGGAGTACACGGCGAGCCTGCGCTGCCTCCTGCTGCCCGCCGACCCCGACTGCCGCACCCGCGTGTTCTTCGGCGTCGGCGGGGGTGGCCTGTTCCGGCTGCGCGACGGCGAGTGGCAGGACATCGAACCGCAGGTCTCCGAGGTGTCGGGGGCCCCCGTCGTCGGCTACGGTTCGCCACCGTCCGAGACCTCCGACGGCGACCGGCTGACCATGGACCTCGGGATCACCACGCCCCCGAGCCCGTACGAGCCGGCGCCCGAGCGGCCCCGCGACCCGTTCCGCTTCCGGGCCTCCGTCGCCCGCCCGGGTGACACGCTCCTGCTGTGCACGGCGGGCCTCGCCGAGCCCCTGCGCGGCGAGCCGGAACTGTCCGGGCACCTCACGCGCCGCTGGACCAGGAGCGGCCCGCCCGGCCTCACCGCCTTCCTCGTGGACACCCAGGTACGGGTCAAGGGGTACGCGGACGACCGCACCGCCGCCGCCGTTTGGGAGGCGTAACCGCGCCCGCTGTGAATTCATGGGAAGCGAGTGTCCGGAGCGTTCGGAGTCTCCGGAGAGTCCGCAGGGTCCTCAGTACCCGGTTCATGAAGGGGCGCGTACGTCATGGCCAAGCAGAACGTCGCCGAGCAGTTCGTCGACATCCTCGTCCGCGCGGGCGTCAAGCGCATGTACGGCGTCGTCGGCGACAGCCTGAACCCGGTCGTCGACGCGATCCGCCGCAACTCCGCGATCGACTGGATCCACGTGCGGCACGAGGAGACCGCCGCCTTCGCCGCCGGGGCGGAGGCGCAGATCACCGGGAAGCTGACCTCCTGCGCCGGCTCCTGCGGCCCCGGCAATCTGCACCTCATCAACGGGCTCTACGACGCCCACCGCTCCATGGCCCCGGTCCTCGCCCTCGCCTCGCACATCCCGTCGAGCGAGATCGGCCTCGGCTACTTCCAGGAGACCCACCCCGACCGGCTCTTCCAGGAGTGCTCGCACTACAGCGAGATGATCTCCAATCCGCAGCAGATGCCGCGCGTCCTGCAGACGGCGATCCAGCACGCGGTCGGGCAGTCGGGCGTCAGCGTCGTCACCCTGCCCGGTGACGTCGCCGACCGGCCCGCCCCCGAGAAGTCGGTCTCGACGGCGATCGTCACGTCGCGGCCGACCATCCGGCCCGGCGACACCGAGATCGACCGCCTCGTCGAGATGATCGACGAGGCCGCCAAGGTCACCCTCTTCTGCGGCAGCGGCACCGCGGGCGCGCACGCCGAGGTCATGGAGTTCGCCGAGAGGATCAAGTCGCCGGTCGGGCACGCCCTGCGCGGCAAGGAATGGATCCAGTACGACAACCCGTTCGACGTCGGGATGAGCGGGCTGCTCGGGTACGGCGCCGCGTACGAGGCGACGCACGAGTGCGATCTGCTCATCCTGCTCGGCACGGACTTCCCGTACAACGCGTTCCTGCCGCAGAAGGACGTGAAGATCGTCCAGGTCGACGTGCGGCCGGAGCACCTCGGCCGGCGCTCCAAGCTGGACCTCGCGGTGTGGGGCGACGTACGCGAGACGCTGCGCTGTCTGACCCCGCGCGTGCAGGAGAAGACGAACCGGCGCTTCCTCGACAAGATGCTCAAGAAGCACGCGGACACCCTCGAAGGCGTCATCAAGGCGTACACGACGAAGGTCGAGAAGCACGTCCCGATCCACCCCGAGTACGTGGCCTCCGTACTGGACGAACTCGCCGCCGACGACGCCGTGTTCACGGTCGACACGGGCATGTGCAATGTGTGGGCGGCGCGCTACATCTCGCCGAACGGGCGCCGTCGTGTCATCGGTTCGTTCTCGCACGGCTCGATGGCGAACGCGCTGCCGATGGCGATCGGCGCCCAGTTCGTCGACCGCAAGCGCCAGGTCGTCTCGATGTCGGGCGACGGCGGGTTCTCCATGCTGATGGGCGACTTCCTGACCCTCGTCCAGTACGACCTGCCGGTGAAGGTGGTCCTCTTCAACAACTCGTCCCTGGGGATGGTCGAGCTGGAGATGCTCGTGGCCGGGCTCCCGTCGTACGGGACGACGAACAAGAACCCCGACTTCGCGGCCGTCGCGCGTGCGTGCGGCGCCTACGGGGTGCGCGTGGAGAAGCCGAAGCAGCTCGCCGGGGCGCTCAAGGACGCCTTCAAGCACAAGGGCCCGGCGCTCGTCGACATCGTCACCGACCCCAACGCCCTGTCGATCCCGCCGAGGATCAGCGCCGACATGGTGACGGGCTTCGCGCTCTCCGCCTCCAAGATCGTCCTGGACGGCGGCGTCGGCCGCATGGTGCAGATGGCCCGCTCCAACATGCGCAACGTGCCGCGTCCGTAGCCGGTACGTGTCGCCCTGCCCCCCGGGCGCCTGCCGGCGCCCGCCGGGCCACGAGTTCGTTGGTGGATGAATCCACAGGAGTGCGGACATGCGTGCGGGGCATGCATCCCCGTGTACGTGTTCGAGCGTGGTCGCAGGAGAAGGGGCAAGGTCATCGGCGTGCGGGCGGGGGTCATGAAACGGCTGGTACGAGGGCGCGTTCCCACCACGGTGGCTGGACGCTCCCCGACGGAGGAAGCGCCGGGCGGCGGGGCGGCGACAGACGGCACGAAGGGCGGCGGCGCGAAGCTCAGGCGCATGCTGGGACGGTCCGATCTGCGGGCGGTGCCCGAGGCGAGGCGCGCACTGCGCGAACTCTTGGACGAGTGGGGCCCGCCGGAAAGGTCTCAGACCGCGGAACTGCTCACCAGCGAACTGGTGACGAACGCCCTGCTGCACACCGACCATGACGCCGTCCTCACGGCCACCGTCGGGCCGAAGCGGCTCCGGGTGGAGGTCAGGGACTTCGTGGGCCGCAGGCCGAAGCTGCGCGTACCGGTCGCCGACGACGGTAC
The DNA here is from genome assembly GCF_044748025.1 of Streptomyces sp. NPDC090032. Classification (NCBI taxonomy): domain Bacteria; kingdom Bacillati; phylum Actinomycetota; class Actinomycetes; order Kitasatosporales; family Streptomycetaceae; genus Streptomyces; species Streptomyces sp. NPDC090032. Next base: position 201,593 of record NZ_JBIVFF010000001.1, read on the forward strand.
GAACGGCCGGGGCCTCGTCCTGGTGCAGTCCCTCGCGGACGCCTGGGGCGTACGGGCACTGGGTGTGGGCAAGGTGGTCTGGTTCGAACTGGACGGCGGCCCCGCGTGACACCGCGGAGCCACCGCCCGTAACGGCACGCCCGCCCCGCCGGTCTCTCCCGGGACGACAGCCGAGCCCTAACCGAATTGCTGCTCGAGGTCCTTGAGCTTCTGCTCCAGTGAGTCGAGCCGCGGCAGGGCCTGGGTGTCGTCCTCCGCCGTGAGGTCGACGGTGACGGGCTTGCCGGCTTCAGGGCCGCTCCTGACGGCCTGCAGGGAGGGACGCGCGCGCAGCGGGAGCTGTTCCTGTGGTGAGGGCGGCGGGTCCTCCGATATGGCGGGCTCCGTGCCGCCCTGCCCCGCGCCGGTCCCCGCGGAGACGGCGGCCTGTACCTCCACCTGGCGCGCTGTGCGCCCGCCGAGCGTGGGGTGGCCCCGGCTGATCGCCTTGAGCTGGGCCCGCTCCAGCTTCTCGTGCTCGCGCCTGCGCAGCCTGGTCTGCTCCTTCTCGCGCTTGTCCTCGCGCACCTCGTCGACCGCCTCGTCCAGGGTGCGCACGCCTTCGAGCAGCATCAGCGACCAGGCGCCGTACGTCTCGCGGGGCGCGCGCAGCCACCGCACGATCCTGATCTGCGGCAACGGCCTTGGCACCAGGCCCTGTTCACGCAGGGCCGCGCGGCGCGTCTGCTTCAGCGCGCGGTCGAAGAGGACCGCGGCGGACAGCGACATGCCGGCGAAGAAGTGCGGGGCGCCCGCGTGGCTGATGCCGCGCGGCGCGTGCACCCAGTTGAACCAGGCGGCGGCGCCCGCGAAGGTCCACACGAGTATGCGGGAGCCGAGCGCCGCGTCGCCGTGGCTCGCCTCGCGCACCGCGAGCACGGAGCAGAACATGGCCGCTCCGTCGAGGCCGAACGGGACGAGGTACTCCCAGCCCCCGGACAGGTTCAGGTTCTGCTGGCCGAAGCCGACAAGCCCGTGGAAGGAGAGCGCGGCGGCCACGGCGGCGCAGCAGAACAGCAGCAGGTAGGACGCGGTGCCGTAGACGGCCTCCTTGCGCCTGCGGCGCTCCTCGCTGCGCTCCCACGAGTCGTCGGACGATGCGGCCGCCTTCTCCACGGCGCGCTTGCTGCGCGCGAGGACCGCCACCGCCGCCAGCAGGCCCAGGAGCAGCACGGCGCCGGGAAGCAGCCAGTCCAGCGATATGTCGGTCAGTCTCATCTGGGGTCCCTTGCGTCGCGGTAGGGCTTTTCGGCCGCCATATTGGCTCAAGGCCACCGGCCCGCAGGGAGTTTCGGGACAAGAGAACGCCATTGGAGTGCGAAGGGGCGTACTTAGTGGACGTGCGCTCGAACTCCCTTGGGGATTAGGGAAGTTGAGTTCGAATCACGTCACTCGAAAGGGTGGTTCAGCGGGAGGGGGTTGCCGTCGGCGCGCTCAGGCGGTTGCGCTCAGCCTCGCCACGCGGTCCGCGTCGCAGGTGCGGGGGCACGTCACGCAGGTGTCCTCGGGGCGCAGCGTGTAGAAGAGGCAGCAGCTCGCGCGGTCCCGCGTCGGCAGCGACTGCCCCTCGGGGCCCGTGAGTTCACGGAACGCGGCCTTGCCGACGTACGGCTTCGTCGTGCCGGGCAGCAGCAGTTCGAGCTCGCTCATCGCCCGGCGCTCCTCGCCGAGCAGATGGGCGATGTACCAGAGGCCCTCGACGATCTCGTCGGTCGCCATGCCCCACAGGGCGCGCGGGCCGCGCCGCATCCGCGGCCCGAATCCGGTGAGTACCGGACCCAGGTGGTCGGAGACGGCCGCGCGCACCTCGGCCCGCAGCGCCTCCTCGTCCGGCACCACGTGGGCGCCGGGCAGGGCGGCGGCCGGGTCGTCGGGCAGACAGGCGAAGTCGGTGACGCGTACGGCCATCCGGCCCAGGGTGCGCTGGAAGGCGACGTTCGTCACGGGCAGGCGCGGGACGCGGCGGTCCAGGAACCATGGCACCGTGACCAGCAGGCAGGCGGGCCAGGCGTAGCGGTGCAGGCCGAAGCTGGCGACGACGTCCGGGCGGGCCTGCTGCCCGTAGTCCTTGAGTACCTGCGCGTTGTCCCAGGCGAGGAACGCGTCGAGGGCGGGTCCGCCCTCCGCGAGCCGCGCGGCGGCGACCCAGCCGCTGCCCTGAGGGGGCTGCTCGGTCTCGGTGAGCTCCATGATCCGCAGGCCCGCGAACACCTCGGTCAGCCGGGTGTACGCGGGCGTGAGCGCGCTGGTGGCCACGGGGGCCGATGCGGGAAAAGGCATGCAGGGGACCACCGAATCGCGATCGTTTGCAGGTAAGCCTTACCTTACCCGAACGGTCGGGGGTTTGAACTGCGGGCCCAGCCGCCTATCGTTCTGCGTTGGACGAATACCGCGGGAATGCGGAATCGGAATCGGGAATGCGGAACACCGACGACCGGGGAGGACCGGGTGGAGCAGGCCAGGACGCGCGCCGACAGCGCCGCCTCAGGGCTGCCCGCGGGCGTTCCCGAGCAGCGCGTCACCGCCGAGTGGCACCAGGTGCCCGAGCAGACCCGGGGCGAGCACACCCACAGCGAGACCCCGCTGCCGCGCCCCCGCGTCGAGCGGACCTCCGTGCGCGGGCAGGTGCTCGACGCGCTGCGCACCGCCCTCGTCGACGGCGACCTCGTGCCCGGCGAGGTCTACTCCGCCCCCGCGCTCGGGGACGGCCTCGGCGTCTCGGCGACGCCCGTGCGTGAGGCGATGCAGCAGCTGGCCCGCGAAGGTGCCGTCGAGGTCGTGCCGAACCGCGGCTTCCGCGTCACCGAGCGCAGCGCCCGCGAGCTCGCCGAGCTGGCCGAGGTGCGGGCGCTGATCGAGGTGCCAGTCGTGCTGCGGCTCGCCCGTACGGTGCCGGTGGCCCGCTGGGCCGAGCTGCGGCCGCTCGCCGACGCGACGGCCGTCGCGGCCGCCGGCGGCGACCGTGCGCACTACGCCGAGACGGACCGCGCCTTCCACCGCGCGATGCTCGCCCTCGGCGGCAACGAACAGCTCGTACAGGTCGCGGACGACCTGCACCGCCGCTCGCAGTGGCCCCTGCCCGGCGGAGGACCGCTGTCCCGGCGCGCCGACCTGGTGGCCGACGCCGCGGAACACATGGCACTCCTGGCGGCCCTGGAGGCCCAGGACCTCACGGTGGTGCAGGCGCTGGTGCGGGAGCATTTCGCCGGGTCGGCCGACTAGGGCCTCTCGCCCCGGGCCACCTCCGAGACCGCCCCGCCCGACCCTCAGGCCGCCGCCGCCAAGTGCTCCGCCAGCCACGTGGGGACGCCGCCCAGGAGACGGAACAGGCGGGACGCCTCCGTGCGCAGGCGGGCCGCCGCCTCCGGATCGGGCTCCGCCTCCGCCAGGGACGCGAGGGCCGGGGCCGTGCCGACCAGGTAGCCGAGTTCCTCGCGGATGCGCAGCGACTCGGCGAAGCCGTGCCGTGCCTCCGTCAACTCCCCTTCGCGCAGGGCGAGTCCGGCCAGATGGCGCCAGGTGAAGGAGAGCAGCAGCGGATCGGAGTGCGCCGTCGCGCCCGCGTGGGCCCTGCGGTACGCGGCTCTGGCCGCCTGCGGCGAGTCGGACAGGTTCTCCGCCATCAGGCCGCGCCGGAAGTCGAGCAGGGGACGCCCCGGGGCGCCGGGCGGGAGCAGCGCCGCGGCCCTGCCGAGCGCGGAGCGTGCCTCGTCGGCCCGGTCCCGTACCCCCAACAGTGTTGCCGCGTAGGCGAGTTGGCCGCGCTCGCAGGCGGCGGCGCCGCGTTCGCCGTCGTTGTGGGCCAGGGCCTCCGCGGCGCGCAGCGCGTCCTCCGCGGCGGCCCAGCCCTGCTCGGTGTAGAGGCAGCGCTCCCCGAGCAGCGCGGCCCGCTGGAGCGCGGCCCGCGCGTCCGTCGCGGCGAGCCGCTCGAGCAGCGCGGCCGCGTCGGTCCAGCAGGCGCGTGAGCGCAGCCGCCATACCGCGGTCTGGAGTGGATCGTCCCCTGCAGTCGTTCCGGAACCAGACATGGCGGTATGCGCCACGTTGCCCTCCCCGAGCACACCATTGAGCCGAGCTGTCGTGCGCGCATCTCAGCACGGATGGGCGCACTCGGCCAAGGGGGTGGGTGAAAGATTTCACAATCGCATGGGGTGGCGGACGGGGTTCGAAACCCCGCTCGGGCGGCCCGAGTTCAGCTCATACGCAGGGCCAGGAAGAAGTCCAGCTTGTCCTCGAGTCGCGAAAGATCGCGGTTGGTGAGCTGTTCGATCCGTCCGACGCGATAGCGCAGCGTGTTGACGTGGAGGTGCAGACGGCTCGCGCAGCGCGTCCACGAGCCGTCGCAGTCGAGGAACGCCTCCAGGGTCGGAATGAGCTCGGCGCGGTGCTTGCGGTCGTAGTCGCGCAGGGGGTCCAGGAGGCGGGCCGTGAAGGCGCGGCGCACGTCGTCCGGGACGAACGGCAGCAGCAGGACATGGGAGGCCAGCTCCTGGTGACCCGCGGCGCACACGCGCCCCGTGCGGGCCGCGGCGACGCGCCGGGCGTGCCGGGCCTCCTCCAGGGCCCCGCGCAGCCCCTCCGCCGAGTGCACGGCGGCGCTGACGCCCAGCGTGAGCCGCCCGTCGTCCGCGAGGCCCGCCGTCAGCGGATCGCGTACGGAGTCGAGGAGCGCGTCGGCGTGCAGCCCCGCCTGCACCCCGTCGGGCTCGTCCGGCACGGCCGGCAGCGGCACCAGGGCGATGGCCTCGTCGCCGTTGTGGGCGACGGCGATGCGGTCGGACGGCTCGGGCCCGGCCGACAGGGGGTCGACGAGGATCTCCTCCAGGAGCGACTGGGCGACCGGGCCGCCCTCGATGTCGCCGCCGTCCCACTCGACCTTCGCCACGATGACCTGCCAGTGCGGCGCGGTGCCGAGGCCGGGGAGCAGCACGGGCGCGGCGACGCGCAGGCGGGCGGCGATCTCGGCGGGGGCGGCGCCCGTCTGGACCAGCTCGAGGACCTCCTGCGCGAGCCGGCGGCGCACGGTCCGGGCCGCGTCACGGCGGTCGCGCTCGACGGCGATCAGCTGGGTCACGCCCTGGAGCAGGTCGAGCCGCTCCTCGGGCCAGTCGCTCGCGTCCGCCTCGACGGCGAGCAGCCAGTCGGACAGGACCGACTCGCGCACGTCGCGGGAGGCGGGCGTCGCACCGCGGCCGGCGGTGCGGATCGGGAAGAGCGAGTACGTCGTGTTGTTCAGCGTCACCCGGTGCGGCCCGCGCCGCCCCGTGCGGGTGGCCGCCAGGTGCTCGGCCGCGAGGCGGGCGCAGACGGCGGCGGGCAGCTCGGGGCCCGCCGCGCTCGACCCGGCGATGGCCCGGCCCGCGGGGGAGAGCACCCAGGCGCGCAGGTCGAGGTCGGTGCCGAGGAGGTCCAGGACGACGTCGGGGCCGCCGCCCGCGGGGCCCGACGTCATCAGGCGACGGTGCCGGTCGACGACGGCGGCCAGGTCGCCGGCCCGCTCGCCCGAGACCTGGCGCACGACGTGCTCGGTGACCGTCGCGAAGGCGACGGACTCGTTCACCACGAACAGCGGGAGCCGATGGCGTGCGCACGCCTCGACGATGTCGTCGGGGATGTCCCCGAGCTCGGCCTCACCGGCGGCGAGCGCCGCCACGCCGGCCGTCGCGAGGATGCGTACGAACGGTTCGGAGTCCGCCGCGTCGCGACGCCAGGCGAGGCCGGTGAGGACCAGCTCGCCGCCGGAGAGGTAGCGGCTGGGGTCCCGAAGGTCCGTGGTCATCACACCGCGCACGGTGCGGTCCAGTTCGTCCTCGCCGCCGAGCAGCCTGAGGCCCAGCGCGTCTGTATCAAGTAGGGCGCGCAGCCGCATCTCGTTGCCGCCGATCTGTCTCGAAGATTGTGCTTGTCCGGGGCGGAGCCGCTCCTGCCGGCTGCCCGTGTGTCGCGTCGCGTTTCGTGCGTTTCCGGGGAGCGGTGTGGATACTGGTGCCGCCGTTTATATGAATCTACAAGATGTCCAGGCTGGCCAGCCAACTCCTTCATGGTTTCCGTGACTGACCCTGGTGGAGTAGGCCGCTGTGTACTTGGGCCACTCAAGGTAAACAGCGTATGAACGGGCCTCCGAGTCCGCGAACCCCGTGGCCAGATCCGTTCGAACGTCCGACCCGCGAGATCAACGAGGAAGAGAGTCGATCATGGACTTCCTTCGCCCTGCCGGCTGGGGGGAGGCGCTCGCCGCGAAGGCCGAGCACCCCACGGCTGTGCCGCTCGCGGGTGGCACCGATGTGATGGTCGAGATCAACTTCGACCACCGGCGCCCCGACTACCTCCTTGACCTCAACCGCATCGGCGAGCTGGAGGAGTGGGAGGTCGGGCAGGACACCGTCCGCCTCGGCGCCTCCGTCCCCTACACCAAGATCATGGAGCACCTGCGCGCCGAGCTGCCCGGCCTGGCCCTGGCCTCGCACACGGTGGCCTCGCCGCAGATCCGCAACCGGGGCGGCGTCGGGGGCAACCTCGGCACCGCGTCGCCCGCCGGTGACGCCCACCCCGCGCTCCTCGCCGCCGGCTGCGAGGTCGAGGTGGAGTCCGTACGCGGCTCGCGCCGTATCCCGATCGACGAGTTCTACACCGGCGTGAAGCGCAACGCGCTCGCCGCCGACGAGCTCATCCGGGCCGTCCACATCGACAAGGCCGACGGCCCGCAGCAGTTCTCCAAGGTCGGCACCCGCAATGCGATGGTCATCGCCGTGTGCGCCTTCGGCCTGGCGCTGCACCCCAAGACCCGTACGGTCCGCACCGGCATCGGATCGGCCGCGCCGACCCCGGTCCGCGCCAAGGCTGCCGAGGAGTTCCTGAACGCGGCGCTCGAAGAGGGCGGCTTCTGGGACAACGGCAAGATCATCACCCCTTCGGTCGCCAAGCAGTTCGCGGATCTCTGCTCGGCCTCCTGCAACCCGATCGACGACGTCCGGGGTACCGCGAGCTACCGCCGGCACGCCGTCGGCATCATGGCCCGCCGCACCCTGACATGGACCTGGGAGTCCTATCGCGGCGCCGCCGCCCGCACGGAGGGAGCCGCGTAATGCGCGTCAACTTCACGGTCAACGGCCGTCAGCAGGAAGCCGACGACGTGTGGGAGGGCGAGAGCCTCCTCTACGTCCTGCGTGAGCGCATGGGGCTGCCCGGCTCCAAGAACGCCTGCGAGCAGGGTGAGTGCGGCTCCTGCACCGTCCGTCTCGACGGCGTTCCGGTCTGCGCGTGTCTGGTCGCGGCCGGCCAGGTCGAGGGCCGCGACGTCGTCACCGTCGAGGGCCTCGCGGACTTCGCCGAGCGGCGGGCCCGCGGTGACCACGAGGACGGCACCCGCGGCACGTCCCTGCAGGACGCCAAGGGCTGGGCCGCGCAAGGCACCGACTCGCGGGCGACGCTCTCGCCGATCCAGCAGGCGTTCATCGACGCCGGCGCCGTCCAGTGCGGCTTCTGCACCCCCGGTCTCCTGGTCGCGGCCGACGAGATGCTGGAGCGCACCCCGAACCCGTCGGACGCGGACATCCGCGAGGCACTCTCGGGCAACCTGTGCCGCTGTACGGGTTACGAGAAGATCATGGACGCGGTCCGGCTCGCCGCCGCGCGCCAGTCCGAGGGGGTCTGAGGACATGGCCGGCAGCGGCACCACCGGGATCCCCTTCGACGTGACGCAGGGGGCGCAGACCAAGGGCGGCATCGGCGAGTCCACGCTCCGCCCGGACGGCACCCTCAAGGTCACCGGCGAGTTCGCGTACTCGTCCGACATGTGGCACGAGGACATGCTGTGGGGGCAGATCCTGCGCTCCACCGTCGCGCACGCGGAGATCGTCTCCATCGACACGGGCGAGGCCCTCGCCACTCCCGGTGTCTACGCGGTCCTCACCTACGACGACCTGCCGACCGAGGTGAGGACCTACGGCCTGGAGATCCAGGACACCCCGGTCCTCGCGCACGGCAAGGTCCGCCACCACGGTGAGCCGGTCGCGCTGGTCGCCGCCGACCACCCGGAGACCGCCCGCCGCGCCGCCGCCAAGATCAAGGTCGAGTACCGCGAACTCCCGGTGATCACCGACGAGGCGTCCGCGATCGCGCCGGACGCGATCCTCGTCCACGAGAACCGCCACGACTCCTACATCGGGCACGTCCCGCACCCGAACATCGTGCACCGCCAGCCGATCGTCCGCGGCGACGTGACCGAGGCCCGCAAGCGCGCCGACGTCATCGTCGAGGGCGAGTACACCTTCGGCATGCAGGACCAGGCGTTCCTCGGTCCCGAGTCGGGTCTCGCCGTGCCGGCCGAGGACGGCGGTGTCGACCTGTACATCGCCACCCAGTGGCTGCACTCGGATCTCAAGCAGATCGCCCCGGTCCTCGGTCTGCCCGAGGACAAGGTGCGCATGACGCTGTCCGGCGTCGGCGGCGCGTTCGGCGGCCGCGAGGACCTGTCGATGCAGATCCACGCCTGCCTGCTCGCGCTGCGCACGGACAAGCCGGTCAAGATCGTCTACAACCGGTTCGAGTCGTTCTTCGGCCACGTCCACCGCCACCCCGCCAAGCTCACCTACGAGCACGGGGCGACCAAGGACGGCAAGCTCACGCACATGAAGTGCAGGATCGTCCTCGACGGCGGCGCCTACGCCTCGACGTCCCCTGCCGTCGTGGGCAACGCCTCGTCGCTGTCGGCCGGCCCGTACGTGATCGACGACGTCGACATCGAGGCCCTCGCGCTCTACTCGAACAACCCGCCCTGCGGCGCCATGCGCGGCTTCGGCGCGGTCCAGGCATGCTTCGCGTACGAGGCCCAGATGGACAAGCTGGCCGACAGGCTGGGCATGGACCCGGTCGCGTTCCGCCGGCTCAACGCCATGGAGCAGGGGACTCTCATGCCGACCGGGCAGCGGGTCGACTCACCGGCCCCGGTCGCCGAACTGCTGCGCCGCGTCAAGGCGATGCCACTGCCGCCGGAGCAGCAGTGGCGCGCGGCCGGCGAGGCGGCCGACGTACGGCAGCTGCCGGGCGGTCTGTCCAACACCACGCACGGTGAAGGCGTGGTGCGCGGCGTCGGCTACGCGGTCGGCATCAAGAACGTCGGCTTCTCCGAGGGCTTCGACGACTACTCCACCGCCAGGGTGCGCATGGAGGTCATCAACGGCGAGGCGGTCGCCACCGTGCACACCGCCATGGCGGAGGTCGGCCAGGGCGGCGTCACCGTCCACGCGCAGATCGCCCGCACCGAGCTGGGCGTCGCGCAGGTGACGATCCACCCCGCCGACACCCGGGTCGGCTCGGCAGGTTCGACGTCCGCGTCGCGTCAGACGTACGTCACCGGCGGCGCCGTCAAGAACGCCTGCGAGCTGGTGCGCGAGAAGGTCCTGGAGATGGGACGCCGCAAGATGGGCACCTACCACCCGGCGTGGGCCACGGCCGAACTCCTCCTGGAGGGCGGCAAGGTCGTCACCGACGGCGGCGAGATCCTCGGTGATCTCGTCGACGTACTCGAAGACGAAGTGGTCGAGATCGAGGAGGAGTGGCGCCACCGGCCCACCGAGGCTTTCGACCTGCACACAGGTCAGGGCAACGGGCATGTGCAGTATTCGTTCGCCGCGCACCGCGCCGTCGTCGAGGTCGACACCGAACTCGGCCTCGTCAAGGTCATCGAACTGGCCTGCGCGCAGGACGTCGGCAAGGCGCTCAACCCGCTTTCCGTGATCGGCCAGATCCAGGGAGGCACCCTCCAGGGCATGGGCATCGCGGTGATGGAGGAGATCGTCGTCGATCCCAGGACCGCGAAGGTCAGGAACCCGTCCTTCACGGACTATCTGCTCCCCACGATTCTCGACACGCCGACCATCCCGGTCGACGTGCTCGAACTCGCCGACGACCACGCCCCGTACGGGCTCCGTGGCGTCGGTGAGGCCCCCACGCTGTCGTCCACGCCGGCCGTACTCGCGGCGATCCGCGACGCGACGGGCCTGGAACTCAACCGGACACCGGTACGCCCCGAGCACCTGACGGGAACCGGCCCGGCATAACAGCTCTCCGGACGGTGTGTGCCTCCCAGGAACGTCACACTTCCATCGCCCACACCGTCCGGAGCCTCCAAGTACCGCACCCGCTCGCGGTACTCGGCAAAACCCGCACCATCCGTTCCATCCGCACCACCCCGTTCGTCTCGGGCCGTCCCCCGGGTCGTGCAGCCCACGCACCATCCCAAATCCCGCAATCCCAACAAGCTTTATGCGGGTGCCCCTTTGAACCTTGGGAGTAGGCATCATGACCCAGCAGTCTGTCGAACCGGAGACCACCGCAGAGGAAGCGGGCTCCGGCTCGCGCGTCCCCGCCGGAAGGTCCTGGCTCGACCGGTACTTTCACATAACCGAAAGAGGATCAACCGTTCCGCGTGAGATACGCGGCGGCGTCACGACCTTCATGGCCATGGCGTACATCCTTCTGCTCAACCCCCTGATCCTGTCCGGCAAGGACGTCGCGGGCGACATGATGGGCCAGAAGGCCCTCATCACGGCCACGGCCTTCGCCGCCGCGCTCACCACGCTCCTGATGGGCTTCGTCGGCAAGGTGCCGCTCGCCCTCGCCGCGGGCCTTTCGGTGTCCGGCGTCATCTCCTCGCAGGTCGCCCCGCAGATGACCTGGCCGCAGGCCATGGGCATGTGCGTGATGTACGGCGTGGTGATCATGCTCCTGGTCGTCACCGGCCTCCGTGAAATGATCATGAACGCGATTCCCCTCGCGCTCAAGCACGGCATCACCATGGGAATCGGCCTCTTCATCGCGCTGATCGGCCTCTACAAGGCCGGCTTCGTGCAGGTCGGCAAGGCCACCCCGCTCGCCCTCGGAGCCACCGGCGAACTGTCCGGCTGGCCGGTCCTGCTCTTCGCGGGCACCCTGCTCCTGATCTTCATGCTCCAGGCGCGCAACACCCCCGGCGCGATCCTGATCGGCATCGTCACCGGCACCATCGTCGCGGTGATCCTCAACGCGCTCGACGTGATCGCCCCCAAGCAGTGGGCGAACGGCGCCCCCGAACTGCACGGCAGCGCGGTCTCCTCACCCGACTTCTCGCTCTTCGGAAAGGTCGAGTTCGGCGGCTGGGGCGAGGTCGGCGCCATGACCGTCGGCATGATCGTCTTCACTCTCGTCCTGGCCGGCTTCTTCGACGCGATGGCCACCATCATCGGCGTCGGCACCGAGGCCAAGCTCGCCGACGACAAGGGCCGCATGCCCGGCCTGTCCAAGGCCCTGTTCATCGACGGCGCCGGCGGCGCCATCGGCGGCCTCGCGGGCGGCTCCGGCCAGACCGTGTTCGTCGAGTCGGCCACGGGCGTCGGCGAGGGTGCCCGCACAGGTCTCTCCTCCGCCGTCACCGGCCTCTTCTTCGCCGCCTGCCTGTTCTTCACCCCGCTCACCGCGATCGTCCCGCAGGAAGTCGCCTCGGCGGCGCTCGTCGTCATCGGCGCGATGATGATGATGAACGCCCGCCACGTCGACTGGGCCGACCGCGCCACCGCGATCCCGGTCTTCCTGACCGTGGTCCTGATGCCCTTCACGTACACCATCACCACCGGTGTGGCCGCGGGCGTCATCTCCTGGGTCGCCATCAAGGTCGCCCAGGGCAAGGCCCGGGAGATCGGGGCCTTCATGTGGGGCCTCACGGTGATCTTCCTCGTGTACTTCGCCCTCAACCCGATCGAGGGCTGGCTCGGCGTCCACTGAGACACCGGATCCGCCCTCCACGTCACCGCTCAGGAGACCGAACATGCTGGACATCGCCGTTGAACTCAACGGATGGGTCGAGCAGGGACGCGACTTCGCCGTGGCCACCGTGGTGGCCGTCGGCGGGAGCGCGCCCCGGCAGCCGGGAGCCGCACTCGCCGTCGACAGCGAAGGCACCGCGATCGGCTCGGTCTCCGGCGGCTGTGTGGAGGGCGCGGTCTACGAACTGTGCCAACAGGCGCTCGAGGACGGCGAGACCGTCCTCGAACGCTTCGGCTACAGCGACGACGACGCCTTCGCCGTGGGGCTCACCTGCGGCGGAGACATCGACATCCTGATCACCCCGGTACGCGCGGACACCCCGGGACGGGAGGTGCTCGCGGCGGCGCTGTCCGCCGCCGCCCGAGGAAGGGCGGCGGCGGTCGCGCGCATCACCGAGGGGCCGGCCGAACTCATGGGCCGGGCCATCCTCGTACGGGACGACAGCGACGCCGACAACGGCTTCGGCGGTGAGTTCGAGGGCAGCCTCGGCGGCCATCCCGAACTGGACCGCACTGCGGCGGGCGAGGCCCGCGCACTCCTCGCCGCCGGACGCACCACCACCGTGGAGATCGGCGAGAGCGGCTCGCGCTGCGGGCAGCCCCTCACTCTCCTCGTCGAGTCGTCCGTCCCCCCGCCCCGCATGATCGTCTTCGGGGCCATCGACTTCGCGGCGGCGCTCGTCAGGATCGCCAAGTTCCTCGGCTACCACGTGACGGTGTGCGACGCACGCCCCGTCTTCGCGACGCCGACCCGCTTCCCCGACGCCGACGACATCGTCGTGGAATGGCCCCACAAGTACCTGGAGCGCACGCAGACGGACAGGCGCACCGTCCTGTGCGTCCTCACCCACGACGCCAAGTTCGACGTCCCGCTCCTCCAGATCGCGCTGCGGCTTCCCGTCGCCTACGTCGGCGCGATGGGCTCCCGCCGCACCCACCTGGACCGCAACGACCGCCTGCGTGCCGTCGGCATCACCGAACTCGAACTGGCGCGCCTGCGCTCACCCATCGGCCTCGACCTCGGCGCCCGCACCCCCGAGGAGACAGCCCTGTCCATCGCCTCGGAGATCGTCGCCAACCGGTGCGGCGGCAGCGGCGTCGCGCTGACCGGCGCCCACACGCCGATTCACCCCGACGGAGCGCGGGCGCCCTCCGGGCGGATCGGGTCCGTGGCCTGACCGGCCGGAAGGCCGAGCGCCGCCTCGCGCGCGGACCCGAGCAGCGTGTCGAGCGCCGCGACGAGGGCCCGGTGAGCCAAGTCCCGCTGATAAAAAGGCTTTTCAGGAGAGAACCCCGGGTCGTTCGCCGCCCGCGCGACACGGGCGAGGTGCCTGCGGACCTCGTGGACACGGGAACGGTCCTCCTCGCCCACGGCGTCTCCTGCGGCACCGAGCAGCATCGAGACATAGGTCCGCACCTCGTCCGCCTGCTCCCTGAGGGACCCGAGCGACTCGGGGCCGACCGACCCCGCCTCCTGTTCCCTGAGCGCCTCAAGACGGCGTCCGAAGGTGTAGCGCAGGCCGATGAGGAGCGCCGGGAGTGTGTCCGGCGGCGTCTCGGCGGCTGTCTCCGGATCCGGGTGTGAACCGTCGGCGGCTTCGGGGGAGACGGCGGGGGACTCCCGTACGGGTGTGGGGTCGGGGACGCGCACGGAGCCGGGTGCGGGCTCCACTTCGGGCTCTGCTTCGGGCCTTTCGGGCGGTGCCATCTGAGCCGGCACCTTCGGCGTGACCACCACCGCGTGCACCACCTGCGGCTCGGCCGTCCGTGGCCCCGGCACGAACACCGCCTCACCCGGCTCGTACGCGTCGACCGACCGCAGATACGCGCCCGCCGCCTCCGCCGCGAGCCGGAAGAACCACCACCGGTCCTGTTCGCCGTAGCGGGCGCGGGCCGTGAACATGAGCGCGCACGCCTGCATCGACAGGAGCCACTGGGCCTGCCACTCACCGGAGATGGTGCGGGCGGACAGCCAGTCCTCCGGGGCGTTGCGCATCTGATCGACCGTCCACTGGAGTCCCTGTGGGATCAGCAGGCCCGGAGTGTCCCGGCCGACGAGCAGGCCGAGGAGTTCGGCGCGGGCGTCCTGCGACAGGTGCGGGAGGAAGTCGGCCACCAGGCAGAGCAGCAGATGCACGGGGTCGCGGGCGAGCAGTGCCCCCTTGTCGAATCGCGACAGGTCGATGAGGACGTAGCGTCGCGTGTCCGCCCCGGGCTCCTTCGGCACCATGATGTTGCCCGGGTGGAGGTCGCCATGGGCCCGCCCGCGCACCGGATAGGAGACGACGCCGCCCGCGAGCGCGCAACTGGCCGCCAGATGAACGGGGTTGGGAAGAGGCGCGCTTCCCGGGCGGCCGAGGGCCAGCCAGGGGGTGTCGAGGCCGAGGCCGAGGGTGTCGCGGACCCAGACGGGCAGCGGGCCCCCGGGTTCGAGGCGCCGGTCGAGGACTTCGGCGACGAATTCGGCGGCCGTCATCTCCCCTTCCGTGTGCTCGTCCGGGTTCCAGCCGGCCAGCAGCGACCGCGCGATCTCCCCTGCGACCTGGGGCAGCCGCCGCTGCCGCAGAGTGGTACTGAGCGTCACCATCGTCTCGTCGTTGCCCGCGAAACCCTGGAACATCAGCCAGGAGCCGGCCACCGGCATCGGATCGTAGAGCTGCTCCACCAGATGCTCGCGGGGGAACGTGACGTCGCCCTCCGGCGTCGACCGGCGTGCCGAGACGAGCCGCCCCGGCTCCATGGACGAGTCGCCGTCCGGGGAGCAGAGCTTGATGATCATCCGGCGTTTGGTGTTCTTCGGGTCGCTGTCCCGTACGAAGACCGAGGCGAGCAGCGCGCCGCTGCCACCGGTGTCGAGCCAGGTGACGGAGGTGAGTTGACGATGCGTCTGCTGTTGCCACTCTTCGAGCAGGGCGGCGGCTCTCGCGCCGAACCGAGCGAACCGGGAGGAGCGTTCCATCACCTCAGTATCCCTACAAGGACCGCGCGCGTGTTCGCCCTCGCGTGATATCTCCTGCGTGGAGGAAGAGAAGGAAGAGAAGGCGGAGGAAGAGAAGGGGGGAGGCGACGATGGCACGTCTCAGGGGGAGCAGGCGCCCGCGGTGGCGCCCGGCGCCGGGTGACACGGTCGACGCGGCCCGGCTGCGCGAGGAGATCACCGGCCACGAGGACGGCACGGGCGGGCCGCTCCGGTACGAAGGGCTACGCGTGCGAGGCTGCCTCGACCTGTCCCGCTGCCGCGTCGACACCGTGCTCGAACTGGTCGACTGCGTCTTCGACGAGCCACCCCGGTTCACCGAACTCACCGTCAGCGCACTGGACTTGTCCGGATCGAAGATGCCCGCGCTGCGCGCGAACCGGATCACCGTCGACGGCGACCTGCGGCTGTCCGGGGCGACGCTCGGCAGCGGAACCCCCGTACCGCGGCCGCTGACCGGCCCGCCCGCCGCCGGGGACGGCCCGCGGGTGCCGCGCCGGCTGCCGGAGGACTCCACATCGGCCGTACTGGAGCTGGCCGACGCGGCGATAGACGGCAACCTCGTCGTCGAACAGCTCACCGTCGCCGACGCGGGCCCCTGGTCCCTGCTCGCGCCCCGCCTGAACGTGTCCGGCTCCGTCCACGCGCGCGGCCTCATCGCCTCCGGCGCCCTCTACCTGAGGGACGCATCGATCGCCTATGCCCTCAACCTCAACGGCGCGGACGTCGGCGGCCTGGACGGCACCGGACTCGCCTGCGGGCGCGGCCTGTACGCCGACTGGGGCTTCCGCAGCGCCGGGCAGGTGCTGCTGCGGGCCGCCGTGATCGAGGGCGTGGCGACCTTCCACGACAGCGTCATCGGCGCACCCGCGGGCGCGCTGCTCCTGAGCCGGCTCCGGGTGCCGCGGCTCCGCCTCGATCTGCGCGAACCACCGGCGGGGGCCGTGGTCCTCCAGGACGCGGCCGTGGACGTGCTCGTCGACTCGGCCGCCACCTGGCCCGCCGCGGGCCGGCTCAACCTCGAAGGCTTCACGTACAAGCGCCTCGAAACCGCCGGCCCACCCGAAAGCGCAGACGTGCGCGCCCGCATCGGCTGGCTGACCCGTGACCCGAACGCGGGCGCGGGCTCCTTCGAGCAGCTGGCGACGTCGTACGAGAGCGCGGGCGACGAGCGGTCGGCGCGCACCGTGCGGCACGCGAGGGAGCGTCATGTGCGCCGCCTCGACCGGCTGTCGGGCCGTGTCTGGGGTCTGCTCCAGGACCTCCTGTTCGGCTACGGCTACGCTCCGCGCCGGGCGCTCCTGTGGCTGCTCTCACTGGCCGCCGCGGGCTCCCTGTGGTTCACGTACCACGAGCCGCGCGCGGTCGGCGGCTCCGGGCAGCGGGCCTGGGACCCGGTCCTCTACAGCGTCGACCTGCTCATCCCCGTGGCGAGCCTCGGCTATCGCGGCTCCTGGGATCCGCAGGGCGCGGGCAAGGCCGTCGCCGTCCTCCTCGTGGCCTCCGGCTGGACACTGGCGACGGCGGTCCTCGCGGGGGCCCGGCGCATCATTGGGAGGGGTTGAATGATCCCCCGGCTCAACTTCCGTACCGCAGCAGCTTCTTGACCGCCCGTCCGAACACCAGGCGGCCCGCCCGCGCGAGCAGCGGGTCGCACCAGCGCGGCAGTGGGCGTACGCGGATCTCCTCGCGCCACGCGACGAGGGACCCCGCGCCGTACGGCGCCACCTCGATCTCGGCCCAGCCCGTGACGAACGTGCCGCGCTTCTCCAGGCGGCACCGACCGGCCGAATCGCCGTACGGGGGTGCCCAGTCGACGACTTCCATCGGGTCGTCGAAGACGAGACGCCCGGCGCCGGTCCGCGGCACGAAGACGGTGCCCTCACCGGTCGGGGGCGGGGTGGCGAGCCTGACGCGGGTGAGGGGGACGACGTCCCCGTGCCGCTCCCAGTCCGTCATGCGGCGCCACGCCTCGGCGGCGGAAAGCGGCGATTCACGGGTGATTCGGAAGAAGGCCACGCCCGGATCCTAGAGCCGTCGGGCGCCATTCCCCGTGCTGTCCGGCGCGCGCCGGATCGGCGTGCTTCCTCAGTCCTCAGACCCTACGATCTGTCGTGCCGATTTGATCATGAAACCCCCACACCGGCTGGAGCGTCACATGGCACCCGACCCCCACGTCATCGACCCCGCGGGCCGCGGGCTCCACGCGGAGGCCGATCTGCTGCGCACGCGCGGCACCGCCGCACTCGTCGAACTCCCAGGCGGTATACGGGCCTGGGCCCCGACCCAGTACACGATCCTCAAGCGGCTCCTCGCCGACGACCGCGTGTCCAAGGACCCCAACCAGCACTGGCCCGCCTGGATCAACGGCGAGTTCCGCACGACCTGGGTCAACTCCTGGGTGGGCGTGACCAACATGTTCACCGCTTACGGCAGCAACCACCGTCGCCTGCGCAAGCTGATCTCGCCCGCGTTCACCAAGCGCCGCACCGACGGTCTGCGCCCCCGTATCGAGGCGCTCACGGCCGGTCTTCTCGACCGGATGGCCGAGGCGCCCGACGGCCGCGCCGACCTGCGCGCCGCCTTCGCGCACCCGCTGCCCATGCAGGTCATCTGCGAACTGTTCGGGCTGCCCGAGGACCGGCAGGCCGACGCCGCGCGCCTCATCGCGGGCATCATGGACACCACCGTCACGCCCGAACAGGCCATGGCCATCTGGCAGGAGGTGCAGGAACTCCTCGGGGGCCTGGTCGCCCTCAAACGCGAGACGCCCGCCGACGACCTCACCAGCGTCCTGATCACCACTCGCGACGACGAGGACGGCTCGGGCCTCACCGAGCAGGAGCTGATCGACACACTGCTGCTCGTCATCGGTGCCGGTCACGAGACGACCGTCAATCTCATCGGCAACGCCGTGCAGGCCCTGCTCAGTCACCCCGGCCAGCTGGCCCGCGTCCTCGCGGGAGAGGTCCCCTGGAGCGACGTGATCGAGGAGACCCTGCGCTGGGCTCCCTCGATCGCCAACCTGCCGCTGCGGTACGCCGTCGAGGACATCGAGCTGCCGGACGGTGTCAAGATCCCCCAGGGCGACCCGATCCTCGCGACGTACGCCTCGGCGGGGCGCGACCCGCTGCGCCACGGCGAGGACGCGGGATCCTTCGATGTCACGCGCGTGGACAAGGAGCACCTCGCGTTCGGGTACGGCGTCCACTACTGCGTCGGTGCGCCGCTCGCCCGGCTCGAAGCGGCGATCGCGCTGCCCGCGCTGTTCGAGCGCTTCCCCGGCCTCGCGCTCGACGGGAGTGCGGGTGCGGCCCCGCACGTGGAGTCCTTCATCGCTTACGGCTACGGAGAGTTGAGGGTCACTCTGTAGGAACCGGGGGATGCGGGGGCGGTCAGGGGGCGGGTCAGCCGCCCTGGCCGGCGCTGCCGATCGGGCCGACCTGCACCGGGGAGCCGGAGCCGTCCGTGACGGGCAGCGTGGCGGCCCCCGGCCAGTCGAGGGTGACCGACTTCGTCTCGTTCGGCGGGGTCACCACAAGACCCGTGATGCGGACGCCGGAGCCGCCCGACTTGTTCAGCGGGTAACTGATGCCGAAGGACACCGACTTCCCGTCCTTGAGGACCATCGGGCTGGCCTCCTGTCCGGTGCGCTTCGCGGACAGCTCGCCCTGGTTGGTCTTCAGGTCGACGCCCGCGTACGCGGCCAGCGTGCAGTCCCGGCCTCCGCCGTTCTTGAACGTCACCGCGACGGAGCCTTCGGTGTCACCGTCGATGGTGCTGTCCGTCGCGGTGACCTCCAGCTCGTCGGTACGGCACTTGCCGACCTTGCCGTTCGCGTTGGAGCCGGTCCCGGCGACCGTGCCCTGCCCGCCGGAGCCCTTTCCGTCGGAGCCGTTCCCGTTGCTCTGATCGGACCCGGCCTGATCGGACCCGGCCTGATCGGACCCGGCCTGATCGGACCCGACCTGATCCGAACCGCCCGTTCCCGAACCGCCCGAGTCCGAACCGCCGGCCGAGGAAGAGGCACTGGGCGCGGACGACGAGTCGCTCTGCGCCGCGCCGTCATCGCTGTTGCAGGCCGTGAGTGAGAGACCTGCGACAACGGCCAGGGCGGCGAAGGTGAGCCTGTGAACGCGCATCGTTTCTTCCTCAGTGTCGGTGTCGGTAAGCAGTACCGGCCGCTCGGTCCAGATCGGTACGAGCGAGGTTTCTGAACTTCAAGAGCGGCCCGACCCGGCGGCGCGTTCCGCCCAACCACCCCCTAATACATCCCTGTTACACGCACAGTGACGCCCGACGCGCCCCACCACCGGACACCACCACCCGGCCCTCTCTCCCGGCCGCACCCCTGCCCTGCCGCCGTGCGGCAGGGGAAATGGGCGTTCGGACACGACGCGCCGCGCCACTGCGGGGCACGCCTCCGGCGGGCCGGTACGGCGGGTTCCGCCACCGCTGCGCACCTGTTCGCAGCCACCGCCCGCTGGGACAGACCCGTGACCCGGCGGATCTTGACCCCTGATCGGCGGCATGGCCACCTCACTCCGCACCGCCCGCGCCCCGGACGGGGCAGCCGCGCAGGCCCGGCGTCGGAAACGTGCCGAGCTCGCCCACCCGATAGCCGTCCGGGTAGCCCTTGATCTCCCAGTTGTCGCGGGCGTGGTGCGGCGCGCGGCGGGGCGGCAGCAGACGTACCGCACGGCCGCGCAGCCGGACGGCGCCCCGCACGAGCCCGCGCGTGACCGGACCCGGCGGCTCGTAGGCGAAGGCGCGCAGGAGCGGCTCGTCGAGCAGCGCGACCGTCGTCCTCTTCAACACCGGGGCCAGGACGTCCGGATACCAGGACGCCATCAGGGTGAGCGTCGCGTCCGCCACGCGCCGCCCGCACTCGTCGTGGGCGAAGTGCTCGGCCTCGTACGTGTCGAGGCAGCTCTCGAACTCGTCGTAGGAACCCGGGATGCCCTGGATTCCCATGTGCCGGCCCAGCGCGCGGTAGTAGTGCGCCGACGCCGTCAGCTCGTGGCGCGAGAGGCGGCGCCAGCCGTAGGCGTCGATCCAGCGCTTGGGCACGACGACGAACGTGCACAGGACGTACCGCATCTCGTCGTTGCTGATGTCGTAACTGCGGTGCATCGCGTTGATCCGGCGGATCGCCGTGCGCCCCTGGACGCTGTCGAAGCCGTGCTCGACGACCGTGCCGAGCAGCAGTGCCGTGTCGTCGTACCGCTTTTGCGCACGTTCTGTCAGTTCGGAAGTCCTGTCGAGGAGTCGGCCGATGCTCGGCACGGCGTACGTGCGGAACAGCGCCAGCTCCAGGGCCCGGGTCAAGTCCCACGGGAACTCGTAGGCGGCGGTCAGCCGGTAGATCGTCAGCCAGTCCCGGTCCGGGTCGAGCCGACGGATCTGCCGGAGCCGTTCGTAGCGCTGCATGCCATCACCCTCTCTGCGGCCGGGACGTCAAACCTGAGGCGCGGCCCCGCCACCGGATTCGGGACCTGGACGACGAATTCGACGACAGGTTCTGGCCGGCGACGGGGCCCTTGGAGTCGATGCCGTTCTCCACTCCCTTGAGGTACTGCTCAAGCCGGCGCCCGGCGTCGTTCCAGCTCTCGTCGCGTGCCCGGGCCGCCTTGGCGGCGTCCCGGGCACGTGGCTGCGCTCAGTATCCAAGCCGAAGCGGATGGTGACCAGATTGCCTGGCGGGAACGCCCACCGGAACCGGCCACCCTCACCTGCTGCCCCCGGCACAACAGGGCTTCCCGCCGAAAACCTGGCCTGATCCTGATCGTCAGGATCGGTGTCGGCGCCGGTGTCAGCGTCGGTGTCAGCACCGGTGTCGGCCTTGCCCGCCGCGGACCGCCCGCACCGCTTCAGTCCAGGCAGAACTCGTTCCCCTCCGGGTCGGTCATCACGATGAAGCCCGCGCTCAGCGGGGGAGCGGGCTCGTGGCGCTGTACGCGTGCGGCGCCCAGCGCGACGAGCCGGGCGCACTCGGCCTCGAGCGCCGCCATGCGCTCCGCTCCCTCCAGTCCGGGAGCCGCACGGACGTCGACGTGGACGCGGTTCTTGCCGGCCTTGTCCTCCGGCACCTCCTGGAAGAACAGCCGCGGGCCGTGCCCGTCCGGATCCTCGATGGCCGACCTCGTGTTGCGCTGTTCCTTCGGCACTCCGATCCGCTCGAGGAAGTCGTCCCACGCGGCCAGCGGGTCGGCGCCCTCGGGCACGTCGACGCCGGGTGGGCCGGGGTGGACGTAGCCCAGTGCGTCGCGCCAGAAGGACGACAGCGCGCGCGGGTCGTGGGCGTCGAAGGTGATCTGGATGTGGCGGCTCACGGGGTGCTCCGTTCGTGGCGGGTCGCGTGGGGAGACAGGAGGGGCAGGAGAGGAGAGGTGGGAGGGATGGGAGGGGCAGGTGGCGGACGAGGGGTCCGCACCGGAGTGATTCTGCGTCTTGGGAGCCACCCTGACACCCCTCTCGGACAGATCCGGTCCGCGATCCCGGTGCGCCGGGGGCCGAAGCTGCTTGGTCGTTCAACCAATGCCCGCGGCGTCGGGGTGCGGTTTTCCGTGTGGTGCACCAGTCGTTTCCGGCCCTGCTCCCGGCTTCACTGGCTGTGAGGCAGTAGGTGAGGGGCGTAGGAGACATGGACCTGAACACGGTGAAGGAAATGCGTGACGCGCGGCTGCGTGAGCCCTGGAAACCGGGCGACGCATGGCTCGGCGGCGGCACGTACCTGTTCTCCGAGCCGCAGCTTCATGTGCGGCGACTGGTGGATCTGAGCCGCATGGGATGGGAGCCGCTCACCCTCGGCGACGACGGCTCGCTGGAGATCGCGGCGACGTGCACCATCGCCCAACTCTCCCGCTTCGCAAGAAAGTTCGCCGTTCGGGCGGCGCCCCTGTTCGAGCAGTGCTGCCGTGCCTTTCTGGCCTCGTTCAAGATCTGGAACATGGCGACCGTGGGCGGGAACCTGTGCAACGGACTGCCCGCCGGACCCATGATCTCGCTGACGGCCGCGCTCGACGGCACGTGCCTGCTCCGGTCGCAGGCAGGGGTGAGGCGGGCCGTGAAGGTCGCCGACTTCATCACCGGCGCGGGGCGCAAGGACCTCGGCGAGGGCGAGCTGCTCCGCTCGGTCACGCTGCCCGCGCGCGCACTCGCCTGCCGTACGGCCTACCGCCAGGCGTCGCTGTACGGGCTCGGCCGCTCGGGGGCGCTGGTCATCGGGACGCTCGATCCCGTGGACGGGTCGATGGCGGTGACGATCAGCGCGGCGACCGTACGGCCGTTCCGCCTCTGGTTCCCGCTGCCGCCGGACAAGGGTGAACTCCGGTGGGCCATCGAGGCGTCCGTCGGCGAGGACGACTGGTTCGACGACATCCACGGACTGCCCGAGTGGCGGCGGCACATGGGGTTCCGCCTCGCCGAGGAAGTCCGCCACGAACTGACCCGGCTCTCCCAGGACGGTGCCCGATGAGCTTCGAGATCGAGGTCAACGACCAGCATTTCGACACCGCACCACGGGCCGGCCAGTGTCTGCGTACGTATCTGCGCGAACGCGGCTGGTTCGGGGTGAAGAAGGGCTGCGACGCGGGCGACTGCGGTGCCTGCACCGTCCATGTGGACGGGGAACCGGTCCACAGCTGCCTGTATCCGGCGATGCGGGCAGAGGGCCGCAGCGTCACCACCGTCGAGGGCCTCGCCTCACCGGGGGGCGAACTCCACCCCGTACAGAGGAAGTTCCTCGACGCCCAGGGGTTCCAGTGCGGCTTCTGCACCGCCGGGTTCCTGATGACGACGGCGGCCCTCGAAGCCGAGCGGGGCACCGCGCACGACGACGGCAAGCTGGACGATCTGCCCCGCGCCTTGAAGGGCAACATCTGCCGGTGCACCGGCTATCGCGCCATCGAGGACGCGGTACGGGGCGTCAAGCACACCGAACGGCCCTGCGCGGGCCAGGCGGTCGGCAAGAGTCTCGGCGCGCCCGCGGGCCCCCAGGTCGTGACCGGCACCGCCCGCTACACCTTCGACGTCGAGGTGCCCGGCCTCCTCCACATGAAGCTGCTGCGCTCCCCGCACCCGCACGCCCGCATCGTCTCCATCGACACCGCGGACGCCCTGCGCGTGCCCGGCGTGCACGCCGTCCTCACCCACGAGGACGCCCCCGGCACCCTCTACTCCTCGGCCCGCCACGAGCACCCCCACGAGGACCCCGACGACACCCTCGTCCTGGACAGCGTCGTCCGGCACATCGGCCAGCGCGTCGCCGCCGTCGTCGCCGACAGCGAGCAGGCCGCCGAGGAGGGCTGCCGGCGGATCGAGGTGGTATACGAGCAACTCCCGTACGTCATCGACCCCGAGGAGGCCATGCGCCCCGGCGCCCCCGTCATCCACGAGGGCAAGGGCCCCGAGGTGCGCATCGCCCGCGTGGAGAACAACGTCGCGGGGGAGGTGCACGGCGAGATCGGCTCCGTCGAGGACGGCTTCGCCGAGGCGGACGTCGTGTACGAGGAGACCTTCCGTACGCAGCGGGTGCAGCACGCCAGCCTGGAGACCCACGGCTGTGTCGCGTACTTCGAGCCCAAGGAGGACGGCACGGGGGAGCGCCTCACCGTCCGCTCCTCCACCCAGACGCCGTTCCTGACGCGCCGCGCCCTGTGCGCGCTGTACGGGCTGCCCGAGGACGAGGTCCGGGTCGTCGCGGGCCGGGTGGGCGGCGGCTTCGGCGGCAAGCAGGAGATGTTCGCCGAGGACATCGTGGCGCTGGCGGCGCTGAAGCTGCGGCGGCCGGTGAAGCTGGAGTTCACCCGGGCCGAGCAGTTCTACGGAGCGAGCACCCGCCACCCCTTCACCATCGGGATCAAGGCCGGTGCCCGCGCCGACGGCACTCTCACGGCGATCCAGATGCGGGTCGTGTCCAACACCGGCGCGTACGGCAATCACGGTCCTGGCGTCATGTTCCACAGCGTCGGCGAGTCCTTCGCCGTCTACCGCGCCCCGCACAAGAAGGTCGACGCCTTCGCCGTCTACACCAACGTCGTCCCGGCGGGCGCCTTCCGCGGCTACGGCCTCGGCCAGACCACCTTCGCCGTCGAGTCGGTGATGGACGAACTGGCCCACCGCCTCGGCATGGACCCGCTGGTCTTCCGCGAGAAGAACATCATCGGCCCCGGCGACCACATGGTCACCCCGATCGGCCACGACGAGGACCTGTTCATCGCCTCGTACGGGCTCGACCAGTGCCTGGAGGTCGTACGCAAGGCGATCGCCGAGGACGACAGCGGCGAACGCGCCCCCGAGGGCTGGCTGGTCGGGCAGGGCACAGCCATGGCGATGATCGCGACGGCCCCGCCCGGCGGCCACTACGCCGACGCCCGCGTGTCCCTGCTGGCCGACGGGACGTACGACATCGCCGTCGGTACGGCGGAGTTCGGCAACGGCACCACCACCGTCCACAAGCAGATCACCGCGGGCGCCCTGAACACGACCGTCGACCGGCTCGCCATCCGCCAGTCCGACACGGACGTCGTACGCCATGACACCGGCGCCTTCGGCTCGGCCGGCACCGTCGTGGCCGGCAAGGCGGTGCTGATCGCGGCCAGTTCACTGGCCGAACGGCTGCGGAGCTTCGCCGCTCTCTACACGGGGGCGGCCCGCCATCTGTGCGTGCTCGGACAGGAGGCCGTCGACTGCGCCGGCCATGTCGTGACGCTGAAGGAGCTGTACGAGGCGGCCGAGGCACGGGGCGCGCTGGACGAGACGGCCGCCGACGGCCACTGGGGCGGCTCGCCCCGCTCCGTCGCCTTCAACGCCCAGTGGTTCCGCCTCGCCGTCGACCCGGACACCGGCGAGATCCGCATCCTGCGCAGCGTCCATGCCGCCGACGCCGGCAAGGTCATGAACCCGTTGCAGTGCCGCGGCCAGGTCGAGGGCGGAGTCGCCCAGGCGCTCGGCGCGACACTCTTCGAGACGGTGCGCATCGACGAACGCGGAGAGGTCACCACGGCCGCCTTCCGCCGTTACCGCCTCCCGCAGTTCGCCGATATGCCGCGCACCGAGGTCCACTTCATGGAGACCGCCGACGCGACCGGCCCGCTCGGCGCCAAGTCGATGAGCGAGAGCCCCTTCAACCCGGTGTCCCCCGCCTTCGCCAACGCGCTGCGCGACGCCACCGGCATCCGGTTCACCGAGATGCCGGTCACCCGCGACCGCGTCTGGCTCGCCCTCGACCGGCACAACCCGGTTCCGGGCGCTTGACCGGAATCCGGGCCCTTGAAAAGAACCCGGGCGCTTGCAGAGAACCGCCCCGGGTGTTCGAACGGAAGAGGAACGGCACCATGGCAGCACCCGACCGCATGGACGAACGGCTGCGCGCCCTGGGGCTTGTGGAGGGGCAGCGCATGGCGCAGGCCCTGTTCGCCGAGGTCACCGCCCGGCGCCTGATCGCTCCCGGCCGCAGCGAACGCGACGTGAGCGAACGCATCGGCGACCTGGCCCGGGAAGCGCCGGGCTGGGGCACGTGCGGTCCCTGGCGAGCCGTGCGGTCGGGGCCGCCGCACGCGCACACCGTCCTGCGCGGCGGACAGGAGCAGCCGCAGGACCGGATCATCGCCGAGGTCGACATCGTGGTCGTCGACCTCAGCCCGCTCCTGTCCGGCTACGGATCGAGCTTCGTCCGCACCGTCGTCATCGGCCAGGCCCCGAACGGACGCCGCCTCACCGAGGACCTGCCGAGGATATTCGCCGCCGGTCGCGAGGCGTTCCACGCGAACCGCACCCTGACCGGCGCGCAACTGCACGCCGAGATCCGGACGCTGACCACCGAGGCGGGCTGGGCCCTCGCGGGACGGCACGCGGGCCACCTGGTGGGAACGGCACCGAATGCCCCGGGCGCACAGGCCGACGCGTACATCGCCCCGTCCAACGACCAGCCCCTGCGCCGTACGGACGAGGACGGCTGGCAGGCCCACTGGACGCTGGAGATCAACTTGCTCGACGAAGGCGGGGGCCACGGCGGCTCGTACAAGGGGCTCCTCGATCTGGCGTGACTCCGTCCAGGTGTGAACGGGCCCTGCCAGTCTCCAGCGTGTTAGTGCGAGCCTCCGTGGCAAGCGGAGAGGGGCCGAACGCCTGGTCCCGCGCGCCGCGTTCAGCCTCGCGGCCGGCGTTGCGGCGTGTGCCACGACCTTGCCCCGGTCGGCGTGACGGTCGGTCTCAGTCGGCAGCGGTGCCCGGATCGTCGAGTTCGTGCAGCCCCGCCGGGTCCTCGTCGGTCAGTACCTCCCCTGCCGCGGTGACGAAGCGCTGGGCGTGACCCCGGTGGACGCACAGGAGTTGCTCGCGGGTGCCGGCCGGGTCCCGGTACACGGCCAGTGCCGGACCGTACTTGCTGCTGTGCCCCGGCATCTCGGTGTCTGCGCTCCACCCGGCGCCGTCGAACGCGGACCACCACAGCTGCTGGCGCGCGGGGCCGCGGTGGACGCACACCAGCTTGCCGTCGAAGACGGCGAGGCCGATGTTGCTCCGGGTACGGTGCCCCGGCAGCGCGCCCTCGGAGGTCCAGCCGGTGTCGCGCAGCCGGCTCCAGTGGATGGCCCCGTCCTTGGGGTTGCCGTGCAGCAGGTGGAGGGCGCCGTCGTACACGGCGAGCGCCGGGGACCTCGTGGTGGCGCAGCCGGGGACAGGTTCGGGGGCTGTCCAGCCGCGGCCGTCCACACTGGTGGTGACCATGATCCGTTGGGCGGCGTCGGCGTACGCGAGGTGCAGCGCGTCGCGGAAGACGGCCAGCGCCGGGCCGTAGACGCTCTCTGCGTGCGGGACCGGCCGGTCCGGCGTCCAGGTACCGCTGTCACTGTCACAGGAGGTCAGCGCGATGCCCCAGTCACCCGAGCCGCCGCGGTGCGCGCAGTACAGCCGGTCCCGGAACACGGCCAGTGCCGGGCTGCCCAGGGTGTGGTGGGCGGGAAACGACCGGTCCTCGGACCAGCTGCCGTCCGCGCGGTGCACCGCCCACCACAGGTCGGGATTGTCGCCCCGGCCCTGGTGGACGCAGTACAGGTCATCGCGGAAGACGGCCAGGGCCGGGGTTTCGGAGGCGTAGCGGGCGGTGAACTGTGCGTCGGTTCCCCAGCCCACGCCCGGTGCGAACACGCTGAACCACAGGCCGGTCTCGCGTGGTGGCGCGTCGAGGGCCATGGGGGCGAGGAGAGTGGGTGCGGACCAGGGTGAGAGCAGCTCGCATCCGGCGCCCCGGGCGGCCGACCGGATCTGCTCGGCGCGGCCGGTCAGCGCCGCGTCGACGGCTCCGGCGACATCCGCGGGCAGGGATCCGGCGAGCACTTCCGCCACCAGGTGGCGGAAGCCGCTGACGAGTCCGGCGCTGTCGAGGTCCGCGAGGCGGTCGGCGGCCCGCTGGTCGAGGCGGAGGGCGAAGCCCCACTCCAGCAGGCGGACGGAGACGGCCGCCCCGGCCGCGCCGAGTTCCTCGGCCGCCCCCGCCGCGCGCTCTACGGCCTTGGCCGAGGGAGCGTCCGCGCCGAACTCCACTGCTGTGCCGCTCTCACGCCCGGGGGCGGCGCTTTCGATCGCCATGCTGTCTTCCTGTCTGCAGGGCCACGGCCGGACGGTTCGTCATCCGTGCGGCGAACCGTCCGGACCTGCGGGCATGGATGCTTACGGCCTGCTCTCGGCCGGAGGTGCGCTGGTCAGTGGGCTCCGCCATGGCCGGCTGTGCGGTCTCAGGGAGGGGCGGCCGGAACGCGGAGCGGCCGCGCGCGGTGCGGCAGCGGGAGGATCCGGTCTCCCACCCGGATCGTCCCGCCGCGGAGCACCTCGGCCCGCAGCCCGCCGCGGTGCAGCAGGCCGCGGATCAGGCCGGGGCGGACCAGTTGCTCGAGGCGGGCGCAGGGTTCGCTGAGCTTGAGACCGCGCAGGATCACCGCGCCGATCTGGAACTCCTGGTCCACCAGCGGGTTGAGCCGGATGTCGCGGCAGACGACGTTGCGGCGGCATTCGGCGGAGGTGAGCGTGATGCCGTGTTCGCGGGCCAGGGCTTCGAGGGCCTCGGTCTCGATGAGGGTGACGTCGCAGACCCCGGACGCCCGGCCGGTTCCCCGGCGCCGGGGCCGGGGACCCTCGCCCGTCCAGTAGTTGCGGTCCCCTGCCAGGCCGTGGCCCGCCACCGCGCGGGCCTGGGCGACGCGGAAGGTGGGCTCGCCGGTCTGCGCGGCGAGGTGCAGGGAGGTGACACGGCCGGGGCCGGGCAGCGGCGGGTCCTGCTCCATGGACGTATCACCCCCTCAGGAAGTGGCGCGTGAGGGAGCGAAGAGTGCGGAACTGGTCCACGTCGATCTGGTCGAGCTGCAGTTCACGCCCGATCAGGTCCTCCAGCAGCAGGACGAACTCGATGAAGCCGAGCGAGTCGATCAGCCGGTTCTCGATCAGGTCGAGGTCCTCCGGTATCTCCTCGACGGTCGGGTTGCGTTCGCGCAGCCAGTCCACGACCGGCTTGATCGCATCGTCCACGGTCACCTCTCCTGGATCCGGTCCGGCTCGTGGGAGCCGCTCGTACGCGCGGTGGTGGCGTCCGCAAGGCCGGGGGAGGCGGTGCGGGGGCTGCGGGCGCTCTCGTACTCCCGGCTGAGCCGGGCGACGGTGACGGCGGCCGGGTGCCTGGCGGTGACATGGGTGCAGGACAGGCCGCAGTACATGGCCATCTCCTCGATGCGGCCGGTGGTGCCCTCGCCCGGAGCCGCCGCGCTGTAGCGCGGTACCGGGTACGTCCGCCCGTCCACTCGGGCGGTGGCTATGAAGGTGGCCGGGGCGCGTCTTGCGGTGGTGGTGAGGGGATTGCGCAGGACGCGATGCGGGCGGTGCGGCCAGCCGATGTCGAACAGGGAGGTGATGAGGGTGTCGTCGGCCACGGCCTCGACCACCCGCCGTTTGAACTGCGGGTGGGCGGTGGATTCCGCGGCCGGGACGAACAGGGTTCCGGCCATGGCCCCGTCCGCGCCTCGGGCCACGGCGTCCGCGAGGTCCTGTCCGGTGGCGATCCCGCCCGCCACGGCCACTACCGCGTGCGGGTAGCGGGCCCGTACGGCGGTCAGCAGAAGGTCGACGGGCAGCCGACCGAGCAGGTGGCCGCCGGCTTCGGTGCCCTGGAGGACCAGGACGGCCGCGCCCAGTCCGAGGGCCGTGCCGGCGTCCGCGAGGGTGCCGACCTGGACCACCAGTGGGTGCCCTGCGGCCTGGACGGCGCGGGCCGTGTCGGCCTCGGGCAGCCCGAAGGAGGTGACGAAGGCGCCTCGGGGCAGTTCGGGCAGGACGGCCCGGAGCTGGTCCAGGCAGGCGGCCGGGCCGGTGACCTCGGGGACCACGTTCACCCCGAACGGGCGGCCGGTGGCGGCCGCCACCTCACGGACCAGCCGGGCGGCCCGCGCGGGTGGTTCCTTGTACAGCGCGAGGGTGCCGCCCGCTCCGGCCCGGGACACCGCGGCGCACAGCCCGGGCCCGGCGACGGCGCCCATCCCGGCTTGCAGCAGCGGCAGTACGAGGCCGAGCCGCGCGGCGAGCCGGGTCACGAGCGCTCCGCTGTCCGCCGTACCGCGCGGTGCGCGGCGGCCAGGTCCCCTTCGAAGAGGTCATCCAGGGCGTGCACCCATCGTTCCAGGCCGAAGGCGACGCAGCCGGTGAAGGCCGGGCGGCCCGCGTGATGGATGGCTCGGCGCTCGCCGAAGAAGTTGCGGTGGTTGTTGGTGGAGGCGACGGCGGTGCCGTCGATGTGCAGGTACTCCTCCTTGACCGGGGCGAGCATCTGCATGACGGTGCGGGAGCCGTCCTTCTCGAAGAACGGGTCGGTCGCGGGATGCCGGTCCAGGGTGAGGCCGAGGGCCGTGCCGAAGGCGGCGATCCGCTCCTGGTGCCGGTCGAGGTGGGCCCGTACGGCTTCGGCGGAGCCGACGCACACGATCTCCCGCATGGTGAACCCCCACAGCCGGCGCAGCCCGTCGTGGTGGTCCTCGTTGCGGAAGCACTGCGCGACGGTGGTGATCAGGACGGGGGTGTCGGTGCTGGTGCCGGAGAGGTGCAGGAAGCAGCCGTAGCAGGCTGCGGACGGCAGCAGGTGGGTGGCGTCGGCCAGGTCGGCCGCGGGCAGTGCGGTGCCTTCGGGCGGGGCCGCGGCGTGGGTGGTCAGCCGGTCGGGCCGGATGCGGGTGACCGGGTTGCCCAGGTGCGGGAAGTTGCGGAAGTAGTCGAGGTCCCGCAGCTCTTCGGCCCGTAGCAGCGGTGGGTAGAGCTGCTGCCGGGCTCCGGCCTCGGTGCCCCAGCGGGTGAACACCGCGTCCAGCGCGTCCTTCAGCAGGACCGCGGGTTCGTCGAGGGTGGCCAGTCCGTCCCGGACCGACCAGGAGGTCCCGGTCTCTCTCGTGGCCGCGGGCTCAGCGACGGGCATCGAACACCCCGATCCGGTTGAGGAAGCCGGTTGTCTTGTGCAGGACCTTGGCGTGGGCGGCCTGCCGGGCGGGGTGGGTGAGCAGCCGCCGGCGCAGCGCGAAGCCGTCCGGGATTCCCGCGTCGCGGTAGACGGCCGGGTTGTAGAAGGACTCGATGCTGGTGGTGAGGTAGCGGCCGAGGTAGCTGCGCAGTTCGTGCCGGGCCGCCTCTTCCAGGCCGCGGTCGAGGAGCCGTTCCCACAGCAGGTGCACCAGGCGGCAGCCGAAGGCTATGTGGCGGGATTCGTCCTGGTGGTGCAGCCGGTTGATGTGCCGGACGGTCGGGTGCAGGCGGCGGTCGGCGGCCAGCTGGACGTTGTAGTGGTCCACGATCTGCTCGAAGACCAGGATCCGGGCGAAGACCAGGAAGTTCTCGACGTGCGGGTCGCGTGGGGCCTCGGGCAGCCTGACCGACTTGTCGGGGTAGATCTTGCCGGCGTACTTGAGGCAGAAGGTGGCGAAGAACCACATGTGGTCGTTCTCCTCACCGATGAAGTGATGGAAGAACTCGGAGGGGAGTTCGAAGCCAGGCGTGTGGACGCGCCGGGTGACCTCGATGAGCAGTTCGCGGATGCCGTGCACGTTGAGGCTGTAGAAGTTGACGCTCTCCCACCGGCTCAGGGCCCGGAGCTGGGCGGGGCTCAGTTCGTCCATCAGCTCGGTGCCGTGGCAGGAGAGCAGTTCGGGGGACATCCACAGTTCGTCGGTGGGGATCGCGGCCGGCCAGTCGAAGGTGGTGAAGGGGTTGTAGTAGTCCGCGGTGGCCTTGTCGGACAGTCGGCCGAGCAGGGTCCGGAACTCGGTGTCGTCCGCTGGTGCGGCGACCTCTGGGGTGGGCGGGGTGTTCAGGGGGCGCAAGGACGTCACTCCTTCCATCGGACGGACGACAGCAGGGCCCGGTGGAGTTCGGGGGTGGACGCGGCCACGCAGGACTGCTGGTTGGTGATGCTCAGGTCGGTCAGGACGGTGTCGCCGAGCGGCTGTCCGTAGCCGTCGGTGATGACCGCCCCGGCCCGCTCGGCGAGGAAGACGGCCGCCGCGATGTCGTACGGGAACAGGTGCAGGACCCGGCCGTTGCCGACGCGTTCGAACTCGGGCAGCAGCTCCGGATCGTCCCGCAGCAGCCGGTTGCCGATGTCCACGTAGGCGTCGAGCTGGCCGGTGAGCAGCCGGGAGATGGACCACGTCGCGCTGTTGAAGACGAAGACCCCGCCGGTGTTCGCCGAGAGGTCGATGAGGTGGCCGTACGCCTCGGTCATCAGCCGGGCCGGGTGGCCGTTGAACTCCAGCGACCAGAACATCCGCGCGGGGTCGGTGGTGCGGGTCAGGGCCGGGACGGGATGGTCGTAGCCGTGCGCGGTGATGCCGGGTGTCGCCAGGTCCCCGTAGAGGTAGGCGCCCGTGCCCAGCTCCAGCAGCATCGCGTGCTCGACGTCGGCGATGCGCGGGCGCCGCGACATGCGGGCGACGGCGACGGAGACGGTGGCCGACTCCAGGCCGGCGACGGCAGGACGGGTGCCGTCGATGGGGTCGACGACCAGCAGGTGGGCCGGGTCCGTGCCGTGGTACTGCAGGCCCCGGTCCTCGGAGTAGACGGCGACGGGCAGGTCGTGGTCGGCGACGTACTTCCAGGTGGCCGCCTCCGCGACCTCGTCGAGGCCGAACTGGGCGTCCCCGCCCGGCGAGTGGCCCCGGACCAGGCGGCTGCCGTCCCGGTGCTGGGCGGCCAGTACGGCCTCGCGGACGGCTCCGGCGAGGCCGGTCACATACTGCCGCATGGCCGCGGCCTCCGGGGTGCTGCCGTGCTCGGGGCTGGTCATGCGGCGGCCTCCGTGGCGAAGAGGGCTTCGAGCCGGTCGCAGAGCAGATCGGCCTCGGTGCGGGTGAGGATCAGCGGTGGGCGGATCTTGATGACGTTGCCCCGGCCGTAGCGGGAGGTGCGGAGGATCAGGCCGTGGTCCATGCCGAGCCGGGCCAGGGCCTGGGCCCGTTCGCTGTGCGGGCGGCCCTCGTCGTCGCCGATCTCGATCCCGATCATCAGGCCGAGGCCGCGCACGTCCACGACGGCGGGGTGCACGGCGGCCAGCGCGCGCAGCCGGTCCATGACGTGGGCGCCGACCTCTCGGACGTTCTCCAGGAATCCGGGGCGCCCGATCACGTCGAGGGTGGTGGCCGCGGCGGCGGCGGCGAGGACGTTGCCTCCGTAGGTGAAGGAGTGGTGGTCGCTGCTGAGCCCGGACATCCGCTCGTCGGCGACGATGGCCGCGACCTGGGCGCCGGAGCCGCCCAGGCCCTTGGCGGTGGTCAGGATGTCGGGCCGGACCCCGTAGTGCTCGGCGGCGAACATCCGGCCGATCCGGCCTATGCCGGTCTGGATCTCGTCGAAGACGAGGACGATGCCCCGCTCGTCGCACAGGGCGCGCAGCGCGGGCAGGTAGCCGTCGGGGGGCACGATGTTTCCGCCGCTGCCGGAGATCGGTTCGACGACCACGCAGGCGACGCTGCCGGAACTGGCGTGGTCGAGGAAGTCGTTGATGCGCTCGACGCAGAGCATGCCGCAGCTGTCGGGGCCCGCCTGACGGTAGAAGCAGCGCAGGCAGTACGGGTCGGGGACCTGGAGCACGCCGGGCATCAGGTGCGGGAAAGGGGCCTTGCGGAAGGACTCGCCCGACATGGTGGTCGTCATCATGGTCTGCCCGTGGTGGCTGCGGAACAGAGTGACGACATCGCGGCGGCCGGTGGCGAGCTGCGCCATCTTGACCGCGCCCTCGTTCGCGGTGGAGCCGCCCGACACCTTGAGGTGCACCTTGGTCAGGTTCGGCGGGGTGACCTCGACCAGCCGCCGGACGAGCTCGTTGACGGGCGCGGTCTGGAAGGTCGACGTGGTGTGCACCAGTAGTTCGGCCTGGTCACGCATGGCCTTGACCACTTCGGGGTGCCCGTAGCCGAGGCTCAGATTGAACGTGCCGGAAGCGCAGTCGAGGTACTCGTTGCCGTCGGTGTCATACAGGCGGACGCCCTCGCCGTGCTCCATCTCGTACGCGCTGACCGGGTAGTACAGGTGCTTCTGCGCGTAGTTCAGAGCATCGCTTCGTACATCGCTTCGTGCGTCACTCCGGGCACCGCTCCGGGCGCGTATGACGTCGGCCATGTGACTCCTGTCGACTTCCGTCCGCGGACACTCGACGGCCGGAAGACATCGATATTCTCCGGGCAGTGGAATAGACGGTTCCCATCGGTATTACAGGGGGGTGGAGTTCGGTGGAGTTCATACATCCAGGACGAAGGTGAACTCGGCGTCCCAACCCTCGGGCGTCTCCCGCACGTCCATCAGGCATTCTGGCCGGAAATACTTGTCGAGGTGGTTCCGGCGCTCGCCGGGGAAATACAGCATCGTGGTCAGTACGGCTCCGCCGGGCGGCTGCACCTTCACGTGCACGTGCCGTGTCCGCCCCGGGTACACGGCGGGCAGCACCGTCTCCAGCAGCCACTGCCCCTCGGCGTCCGCGAACTGGTGGCCGCGCAGCCGAAAACCGTCGTCGTCGTAGACTCCCGCCTCCCCGACCTGCCAGAAGTCGAGCAGGGTGCCGGCGATCGGTTCCCCTTCAGGGGTGCGCACGGCGCCGTGCAGCAGCATCGGGACACCCCTGTCCGCATCGCTCCGGAAGCTGGTCCTGAGGGGGGTGTCGGGCTTGTAGTACGGCCCCTCACGCAGGGAAGGCGTGGGCGGGGTCCCGTTGCAGCGAACGGTCGGAGTGAGTGTCTTGAGGACATTTTCCGTGCTCCCGATCTCCACGACGGAATTCTCCCTCGGTCAAGGATCTCTGGCTTCGGCCCAGGAAGAGTAGCCGGAATTCTTGATGTTGAGAAGACGGCCGTGAGTCGCCTCTCGGCCATTCCTAGGGATTTCCTCGGCCATTCCTCGGACATTTATTGTCAGGATTCCGCGATGCGAACGGACAGGTCAATCGTCAATCGTCGACGGACCGCCGTAGCACTGTGCGCGCGCGGGCGAAGTAGGCCGGGTCGGGCGGAGCGGTGAGGATGTCCGCGAGCGCGAAGAGGTCCAGTGTCCGGCTGAGCCGCAGCCAGTCCGCGGGCAGCCGGCCGTTCCCGCCCCGGAAGCCGTCGACGAACCCCGCGGTGAAGGCAGGCGGGTACTCGTGAGCGAAGCGCAGCATGTTCCCGACGTCGAAGAGCGGGGAGCCGCTGAAGGCGAGCTCCCAGTCGAGCACGGCGGCCACCGCCCACTGCCCGGCGCGCTGTTGGACCAGGACGTTCTTCGGGTTGAAGTCACCGTGCACCAGGCTCCGTTCACCCGCCACGGCGGTAAGTGCCCCAGGCCCGCGGCGGGCCAGAGCGCGCAGGGCCGCCGAGTCCGTCCCGCTCAGCACGGCCGGGTCCGTCCCGCTCGGCGGCCCGTCCGAGGCCGCTGTGACCAGGCAGTGGTCGACGAAACCGGGCAGGTCGCCCAGCGGGGCCGCGCCGTCCGGGGCCGGCACCAGCGAAGAGTCGCCGAAGACGCCTGGGCGGGGCAGCCTGACCCGGCCGATCCGCGCCAGCACCGCGCCGACGGCCCGGCCCAGGGCCCGCGCCTCGCCGCTCGCCGGGCCGTTTGCGAGCACCTGGCTGAGCGGGGTCCCGTCCACGAACCGGTAGAGCAGGGTGGGCCGGCCGGTGGCGCGGCCGTGCGGATCGGCTGCGACCACCGCGGTCACCGGGACGGCACGGGCCGCCGCCCGGCCGAGGACGGCGACCTCCACCGCACAGGTGTTGCGCGGGACCCTGCTGCCGCTGGGCCGGTAGCGGCGCAACACGTAGCGCTCCGCGCCCACCGCGTCGGGGCGGTGGGCGGTGAGCAGGGCCATGTCGTTGGTGAACCCGCCGGGCAGCGGGCCCATCTCGTGCAGCAGGGCCCCGGGCAGGGCATGCCGGGTCAGCCAGGCATGGGTGGCCGGGTCCAGGAGACCCACCGGATGGGGGCGCGTCACACCGGCCAGCCTGCCCGGCCCCGGGCCGCCTTCATACGCTCGTTCCTCCCGATGGCCGAGCGCCGGGCACGGCGGCCGCCCCGGCCGCCAGGACCAGTCCGCCCGCCGGTCCGGCGAGCCGGCCGAGCTGTGCCGGGACCACGAAGTCCTCAGCCGCATGCTCGGGCAGCCCGGGGTAGCCGGCCAGTGCCGCGGTCAGTTCGGCACGGAGCAGCGGAAGGAGCCCGGGGAACTGCGCGACACCGCCGCCGATCACGATCCGCTGGGGTGCGGTCGTGTAGACGATGTTGCGCAGCCCCGCTGCCAGGTAGGCCGCCTCCAGCCGGAGCGCCGCGCGGAGTGCGTCCCCGGTGAGTTCTTCTGCCGGGGTCCCCCAGCGGGCGCCCATCGCCTCGCCTCCAGCCAGCCCCTCCCAGCAGTCACCGTGGAAGGGACAGGAGCCGGGGAAGTCGTCGCCCGCGATCCTCGGCACCGTGAGGTGGCCCATCTCCGTGTGGACCAGGCCGCTGACCACCTTGCCGCCGATCACCGCACCGCCGCCGATCCCGGTGCCGACGGTGAGGTAGACGTAGGTGTCCAGACCCTGCGCGGCGCCCCAGCGGCCCTCGCCGAGCGCCGCACCGTTGACGTCGGTGTCGATGCCCACCGGCACTCCGAGCGCGGCGGCGAACGGACCGGCGACGTCCACCCCGGACCAGCCGGGTTTGGGGGTGGCGGCGAGGTGGCCGAACTTGGCGTGGCCCGGCCGCAGTTCGAGGGGTCCGAAGGAAGCGATGCCGATCGCGTCCAGCGGTCCGGTCCTGGCGGCCGTCTCCTGGAAGAAGGCGATGGCCCGAGTCAGGGTGGGGCCCGGCAGACCGGTCGGGAACCGGGTCTCGGCCTCGATCCGGTCGGGAGCCGAGCCGACCAGGCAGACGAACTTGGACCCGCCGGACTCGATCGAGCCGAGCCGCGGCGCGCTCACGCGCCCACCGGCCAGCCGTCGACGCCGAACGGGCCGGAGTGCGAGCGGATGACGACCTTGAGCGCGTCGTAGCGGGGTGGCCGGCCGGTGCCGTTGTCGCCGGTACCGCCGTTGGCCCCGTTGCCTCCGTTGGTCCCGTCTCCCCGGGTGAGGCCGCCGAGCGCGGTGAACGCCTCCGAGTACCGCTCGAGCGGGAACTCGTGCGTCACCAGCCGCTCCAGGATCGAGCCGGAGCCGGAGCCGGAGCCGGAGCCGGAGCCGCTGCCGCGTCGGGTGCCGCTACTGCTTCCGCTACCGGAGTCGGTGCCGTGTCCGGGCCGTTGTGGGGCGCCGAGTTCGGCGGCCAGGTCCACGGCGACAGGGAAGATGTCGGCCCGGTAGTCCCCGGCGCCGATCAGATGGATGCCCCGGTTGGTGAGCCGGAGCGGGCGCAGCGGCACGGTGTAGGTGTCGTCGAAGCCCATCACCACCACCCGGCCGCCGTCGTCGATCAGCCGGAGCGCCGCGTCCAGACCGGTACCCGTGGTGTCGAAGACGACGGAGGGGCGCTCGCCACCCGATGCCTTCACCACGGCTTCGGCCGGGTCCGTGCCGGCCACGTCCACCACGTGCGGGAAGTGTTCACGGGCCAGATCCAGCCGGTAGCCGTCCGGTTCGGCCACGGTGACCCTGCGCGCCTGGCGGGCGGCGACCAGCGCGGTCAGCATCCCGATCGGGCCCGCGCCGAGCACCACCACGGTGTCGTCGAAGGTGACGGACGCGGCCCCGACGTTGTTGAGGACGCAGGCGAGCGGCTCGATCAGGACCGCGCTGCGGAAGGGCAGCCCGGCCGGAACCCGTTCGACGAAACGTTCCGGCAAGGTCACGGTCTCCGCGTACGTGCCGTCCCGGTCGACCCCGACCTCGGTGCCGGCCTTGTGACGGCAGAAGTTCGTCGCTCCCCGGCGGCATGGGACGCACCAGCCGCAGTACAGCGTCGGGTTCACCACCACCCGGTCCCCCACCCCGACCGAACGCACCTGCGGCCCGGTCTCGCGCACCACACCCACCGACTCGTGTCCGAGCACGACGCCCGCCCGGGCCGGGAACCGCCCGAGCAGGATCTTGCGGTCCGTCCCGCAGACTCCCGTACCGACGATCTCCACCACGACGTCGTCATCGTGCACGAGCCGTGCGGCGGGCCTGTCCTGCAGTTCGGCGGAGCCTGGACCCAGATAGACGAGAGCGCGCACGAAACCTCCCCATCGATGTTGAGGAGGCGACGCTAATGCAGCCGAATGGGACCGGATAGGACGCCTCTGAGCCATCTCGGGGCTGCTGTCGGTGAGAAGAGACGGTAGTTGGGGTGTGCGGTGTGGGCTGAGGTGGTGTGTTGTGGGTGGGGCGGCCTCCGCGAGTGAGGCGGGCTGCGACGTGACATGGCCGGTTGATATCGCACAGCCGCACAGCCGCACAGGCTGGTGGCGTTGCTGCGGAGCATCGTTCGTCAGGCGTTCCAGCCCGTCCACATCGACGTCGCTGCCCGTGATGTACGACGCCTCGGGCCCGGCCAGGAAGGCCACGGCCGCGGCCACTTCCCGGGCTCGGCGTATCGATGCATGGGTGCCAGGGACAGCAGGGTCCGGCCCAGGTCGCTGTCCTGCGGAATGCCCATGTCGGTGGCGGCGAACGCGGACACCACCGTGTTCACGGTGATGTTGCGCGGTGCCAACTCATGGGCCCAGGAACGGCCGTACATGCTGAGGTCCGCCTTGGTCGCTCTGCAGTCGGCGAACCCCGCGGCGAAGGCGCGCCGGCCGGTGATGGTGCCGATGCTGATGATCCGGCCGCCGTCCGGCATGTGCGCGAGGGCCCCACCGTCGTCGTCACCGTACCGTGGACGTTGACGTCCCAGAGCCGGCGCGCGTCCTCGGGCGGCAGCGACCCCATGGGGCCACCGCCGAGGAAGATCCCCGCGTTGTTGACGAGGATGTCGATCCGCCCGAAGCGGTCCGCGACCTCTCCCACCATGCGGACCACCTCGTCCCGCACTCCCTGGTCCGCCTGGAACGCCTCCGCCTGAACACCGCTCGCCTTCAACTCCCCGACAACGGCGGCGGCTTGCTCGTCGGAATGCCGATAGGTGAGAGCGACGTTCGCTCCCGCGGCTGCGAGGCGCCGGGCGGTGGCCGCGCCGATACCGCGGCTTCCTCCCGTGATCAGTGCGACTTTCCCGTCCAGATTCTTCTCAGCCATGAGGCATGCGCCCTTCTCGTTCGGCGGCGGTTTC
Organism: Streptomyces sp. NPDC090032; assembly: GCF_044748025.1. Lineage (NCBI taxonomy): Bacteria > Bacillati > Actinomycetota > Actinomycetes > Kitasatosporales > Streptomycetaceae > Streptomyces > Streptomyces sp. NPDC090032. The sequence goes on from NZ_JBIVFF010000001.1 coordinate 240,125, forward strand.
GCCGTCCCTGCGCGATCCATCCTCCGAGGCGGTGTCCGCGCCGTCTTTCGCTGGCGCGCTCGGCTCTTTCGCCCCGGCGCACGGCGGGCGTCCGCTCGTTAGGACGAAGCGTGTACTCGTGGAGCGAGGCCCCTGACATCCCCACGGTCGTCGACCGGCACGACGCTTTCGGTGACCTGCACGGCGCGAGCCGGGTCAGCGTCCCCGAGCCCGACGCCCCCTGGTCCGGACGCCTGGAGCGGCAGCATTCACGGGCGTACGGTCTCGCCCTGTGTGCGAGCGGCGAGGAAGTCGTGTCCCGGGAGGCACGGCACATTCGGGCCGATCCGCGGGGTACGTACGAACTCCTCATGCCGTTCCGGGGCACGGCCTGGGTGGGCAGGGAAAAGCCTCGACCGGGATCACGCCCGGCAGCATGGTGCTGTGCGACATCGACCGGCCGTTGACGTTCGCACACGACGACGGCTTTCTGTCGATGTCCCTGATCATGCCCGCCGACGCGATCGCGCTGCGCAGTCGGGCGGCGGCGGAACAGCCGCAGTTGCTGAGCGGAGCCCGTGGACTCGGCCATCTCGTACGGCAGTTGGTGGTGACGCTCCAGGAAGAGCGCGCGGAGTTCTCCGAGACGACCTTCGGCATCGCCTGCGACCAGCTCCTCGATCTGGTCTGCCTCGCGGCGGAGGGCGGTACCGATTCGGCGCCTGCCGACCAGCGGGCCGACGTGGAATCCTCGATCCGGAGTTACGTAAGCCGACACGCGACCGACCCGGAGCTGGGAGTCAACAGCATTGTGCGGGCGCTCTGTTGGTCGCCTCGCTACGTTCGGACCGTCCTCCAGAGCGCCGACACCACCGCACGCGACCTCATCCGCCGCGAACGCCTGCATCTGGCCCGGAGCCGGCTGGCCGGCGCGAGCTGGAAGGCGTACTCGATCGCACAGATCGCGCACTCCTGCGGCTTCGGCAGCCATGCTTCGTTCGCGACCGCGTTCCGGCGGGAGTTCGGCACGACACCCGGCGAGGCACGGCGGGGCCACGGGCGCCGCCTCCGGTGACGGCTTGGGACAACGTTGTTGAAGTCCGGCCCGAGGTGGGCGTGACGGGATGCCACGGTTCAGACAAGTGGGTCAGGTCCACGTTGACCAAGGGCGATGTGCGTACGCTGGAAACGCTTCAACCGCTGCGTCAAGGGTTCGGAGCGGGCGAGGCTGTCGGGGGTGTCACCGGCGCGCGCAGCCCACGACTGGAGCTGAACGGCCCTCTCGGGCAAGCCGTCACGCGGCAAGGGAGAACAGTGCTCGACCACGTATACATCTCGGTAAGTGACGTGCCGCGCTCCGTGGCCTTCTACGTGGCGGCCCTCGAGCCGTTGGGGTGGAGAGAGCTCGGGGGCTGGGACTCCTCCGGTGCACCCGCGGGGGTTCCTGATCTCCACGGAGTCGCCGACGCGGCCTACGGCTCAGGCACCGCGGTCGGCTCCACCATCTGGCTGCGCCGACGCCAGCCCGGTGAGACCGGAGTGTATGTCGGGTTCGTCGCTGACAGTGATGCCGAGGTCGACGCCGTGTACGCCGCGGCCGTCGCGGCGGGCGGGAAGAGCGAGGGCGAGCCGGCCGTGCGCGCGTACTTCGACCCGAGCTACTACGCGGCCAACATCGGCGACTTCGACGGCAATCACCTGGAAATCGTTCACAAGAAGTTCAACCCGCCGCACCGTCAGCATCGCGAATAGGCTCGCAGCTACAGCCAGTCCCGCTTCTTGAAGATGAAGTACAGGCTCACACACACCACCGCCATCAGCAGAATCGCGAACGGATACCCCAACCCCCAGCCCAGCTCCGGCATGTTCTCGAAGTTCATGCCGTAGATGGTTCCCACGAGTGTGGGTGCAAACAGGATGGCCGCCCAGGAGGAGATCTTCTTGATCTCCTCGTTCTGTTCGAAGCCCGCTTCCGCCAGCGCCCGCATCTCCGCGTTCTGCTGCTGGGTCACCTGCGTCGCGTTCACCGTCAGGATGTCCGCCAGGGCCTGGCGGAAGCCGTCGACCCGTTCGCTGGTGTGCGTGACGTGGTCGGCGACGTCGCGCAGGTAGCGCTGGAGTTCCTCGTCCGTGCGGTACTTGGCGAAGCCCGCCATCAGGCCGTGCAGCATGCCGACCAGAGGGCGGGTCGCGCGCTGGAACTCGACCATCTCGCGCGAGAGTTCGTAGATGCGGCGCGACACCTCGGGTGCGCCGGTGAAGACCTCCGTCTCGATCTCGTCGATGTCCGTCTGGACGCCGGCGACGACCGGGGCGTAGCCGTCCACGACCGCGTCGAGGATCGCGTAGAGCACCGCCTCGGGGCCGAGTTTCAGCAGCTCGGGGGAGTCCTCCATGCGGCGGCGCACACCGGAGAGGTCGGGCGCGGCGCCGTGTCGGACCGTGATGACGAAGTCCGCTCCGACGAACACGTGCAGCTCCCCGAACTCGACCTCCTCGGGTGCGTCCAGGTAGCGCGCGGCGCGCAGGACGACGAACAGTGTGTCCCCGTACCGTTCGAGCTTCGGCCGCTGATGTGCCTCCAGTGCGTCCTCGACCGCGAGTGGATGCAGGTCGAACTCGGCTGCCAGGGAGACGAGTTCGGACTCCGTCGGGCGGGCCAGGCCGATCCACGCCATGCCGTCCTGCTGCTCGCGCAGCTCGCGGAACGTCTCGGCGAGCGTCGCGGGCGACGACACCCGCACCCCGTCCCGGTACAGCGCCGCCTGCACCACGCTGACCGCCTCGGACGCGGGGTCCGTGGACGTGGCGGAGGGGGTGGGCGTTGCGTCGGGAGCGGGCGGGTTCACCGGCGGCTGTCCTGCGGTGCGGCGCCACGTGAACTTCTTGGAGTCCGCTCCGGGGCGGGCCCGCCGCTCTGCCATGTCTCCGCCTTGCGTGTCGGAACTGCTGTCACTTCGGCCACTGCGCAGGATATATGGCCTAAATGCGGCCGCCCGTGCGGTGTGCGCATCAGGGGGTGTGGCAGGTGACCGCCGCCGGTCAGGCGGCGCGGTGGGAAGGCGACCGGTGACCGCCGACCAGTAGACACCAGTAGACAGCGGACCGAGGACGGCGATGGACGGAACGGGGGGAGGGCGGGGCCGCCCAGGGGTCGGCTGAGGGAGCAGCCCAGCGCGCCGCTAAGGCAGCAGCCCCGTCCGCCGCGCCGCCACCACCGCCTCCAGGCGCGTGTGCGCGCCCAGCTTCCGCATCGCCGACCGCAGATAGCTCTTGACGGTTTCGGGCCGCAGGCCGAGCCGCTCGGCCGTGACCGCGTTCGTCGCGCCCGTGGCCACCCACGCGAGGACGTCCACCTCGCGCGGAGTGAGCCCCACGTCCCGCACCCGCGGCGGTGCCGTCGCCGAGGCGAGCCTGCCGCACACCGCGAGAAGTTCTTCGCGCAGCGCCGGATCCACGACGCGAGGCGCGAGCGCCCGCAGCGCGCCGTGCGCCTCCCGCACCTCCTCCCACGCAGCCGAACCAGCCACGGAACCAGCGGTGGAACCGGCCGCCGCGGCCGGACCGGTTGCCGAACCAGCCGCCGCAAGCAGCGCCCGCGCCTCGTCCCGTACCACCAGCGCCTGTTCCACGTCTCGCGCGGCCGCGACCGCCTCGCCCAGCGTGCGGTCGCCGAGTGGCTGGGCGGTGCGCAGGGCCCCGTAGAGGACACCCCGCACCCGGCGGCGTACGACGACGGGGACCGCCAGGACCGAGAGCAGGCCCTCGGCCGCGACCGCCGCGTCGTACTCGTGGCTGATGTGCCGCGAGACCGGGTAGTCCGTGACGGCGCACGGCCGGGACAGGGCGAGCGCCTTGCCGCCCAGGCCGTTGCCCGTCGCGATGGCGAGGCCGCGGAGCGCGCCCGTCACCGCGCCGCTCAGCTCACCGATGCGCACCGAGCCGGTGCCGCCCGTCATGGAGCCGCTCGTCGTGGAGCCACCCGCGATGAGTCCGCCGAACGCGATGGGCAGTCCCGTGCCTCGCCGCAGCCTCGTCAGAGCGGCACGCATCTCCACCGCGTCGGCCCCGTCTGCGCTCACTCGCCGTGTCCCTCCCCAGAGAGCGGTTCGTACACCACCCCCGTCCGGGGGTGGTGAGATCTGCGTCACGGATTACACGATGGCATGCACGGTCCGCAATGAGGAGGACACATGACGACGGCGACCAGCGGTACGGAGCCGAGCCCGACCGAACAGTTCCGCACGGCAAGGGACTTCCTGCTGCGGAACGCGGACGACTACACCACCGCGTACGAGGGCTTCGTCTGGCCGCGCCCCGAGCGGTTCAACTGGGCCCTCGACTGGTTCGACGCCATCGCCGACGGCAACGGGAAGACGGCCCTGCACATCGTCGAGGAGGACGGCCGCGAGGGCCGCTTCACCTTCGACGAACTGCGCCGCCGATCGAACCACGTCGCGAACTGGCTGCGCGGCCAGGGCGTCCGCGCGGGCGACCGGGTTCTCCTGATGCTCGGTAACCAGGTGGAGCTGTGGGAGATCATGCTCGCCGCGATGAAGCTGCGGGCCGTCGTCATCCCCGCGACACCGCTCCTCGGACCCGCCGACCTGCGCGACCGCGTCGACCGCGGCCGGGCCCGGCACGTCATCGTGCGGCCCGAGGACGTCGAGAAGTTCGCCGAGGTCCCCGGCGACTTCACCCGCATCGTGGTCGGCACGAGCGGCACTCCGGAAAGCGGCTGGCTCTCGTACGGGGAAGCCGACGACGCCTCCGAGACCTTCGAGCCCGACGGCGTCACGTCGGCCGAGGACCCGCTCCTCCTGTACTTCACCTCCGGCACGACCGCCCGGCCCAAGCTCGTCGAGCACACCCATGTGTCGTATCCCGTGGGGCACTTGACGACCATGTTCTGGATCGGGCTGCGTCCCGGGGACGTCCATCTGAACATCTCGTCGCCCGGCTGGGCCAAGCACGCCTGGTCGAACTTCTTCGCGCCGTGGAACGCGGAGGCGACCGTCTTCCTTTACAACTACACGCGCTTCGACGCGGGCCGGCTCATGGAGGTCATGGAGCGCGCGGGCGTCACGTCCTTCTGTGCTCCACCCACCGTGTGGCGCATGCTCATCCAGGCCGACCTGACGCAGCTCGCGACGCCGCCGCGCGCGGTCGTCGCCGCGGGTGAGCCGCTGAACCCCGAGGTCATCGAGCAGGTGCGGCGTGCCTGGGGCGTCACCATCCGGGACGGGTTCGGTCAGACGGAGACCGCCGTTCAGGTCTCGAACAGCCCGGGTCAGGAGCTGAAGAGCGGTTCGATGGGGCGTCCCAGTCCCGGCTACAAGGTCGAGCTGCTCGATCCCGTCACCGGCGAACCCGGCGCGCAGGAGGGCGAGATCAGCCTCGATCTGTCCGAACGCCCCATCGGCCTCATGGTCGGCTACCACGGCGACCCCGAGCGCACGGCCGAGGCGATGGCGGGCGGTTACTACCGCACGGGCGACATCGGTTCGCGCGACGCCGACGGCCATCTCACGTACGTCGGCCGCTCGGACGACGTCTTCAAGGCCTCCGACTACAAGATCAGCCCGTTCGAGCTGGAGAGCGCGCTGCTGGAGCACGTGGCGGTCGCCGAGGCGGCGGTCGTGCCCGCCCCCGACGAGCTGCGGCTCGCCGTTCCCAAGGCGTACGTCGTCCTCGCCGAGGGGTACGAGCCCGGAGCCGACACGGCGAAGCTGCTGTTCGAGCACTCGCGGGACGTCCTCGCGCCGTACAAGCGCGTCCGGCGCCTGGAGTTCGCCGAGCTGCCGAAGACGGTCTCCGGCAAGATCCGCCGCATCGAGCTGCGCGAGCGCACCGCGCAGGGTTCCACGGCCGAGTACCGCGAGGAGGACTTCCGGTGACGAGCGAACCATCGACGACTCCCCTCACGGCGATCGAGCCGCCGCCCCTCTCGTACGCGCACGGGACGGATCCGGCGCCGCTGCTCGGCGACACGATCGGCCGCAACCTCGACCGGGCCGTTGCCGCGTACCCCGACCGTGACGCACTGGTCGACGTGGCGTCGGGGCGGCGCTGGACGTACGCCCAATTCGGTGCGGACGTCGACGAGTTGGCTCGCGGGCTGCTCGCGAAGGGCGTACTCAAGGGTGACCGGGTCGGGATCTGGGCGGTCAACTGCCCCGAGTGGGTTCTCGTGCAGTACGCGACCGCGCGCATCGGCGCGGTGATGGTGAACATCAACCCCGCGTACCGCGCCCACGAGTTGGAGTTCGTGCTCACACAGGCGGGCGTCTCGATCCTCGTCGCCTCGACCGAGCACAAGGGCAGCGACTACCGGGCCCTCGTCGGGCAGGTGCGCGAGCGGTGCCCCGAGCTGCGCGAGACGGTCTTCATCGGCGACCCCGGATGGGACGCCCTGACGGCGGGCGCGGCAGCGGTGACGGTCGAACAACTCGACGCCCGGCAAGCCGAGTTGAGCTGCGACGACCCGGTCAACATCCAGTACACCTCGGGCACGACAGGCTTCCCGAAGGGGGCCACGCTCTCCCACCACAACATCCTCAACAACGGCTTCTGGGTGGGTGAGACGGTCGGCTACACCGAGCAGGACAGGGTCTGCCTGCCCGTGCCCTTCTACCACTGCTTCGGCATGGTGATGGGAAACCTCGGGGCCACCTCCCACGGCGCCTGCATCGTCATCCCCGCCCCGTCCTTCGACCCCGTCGCCACGCTGCACGCGGTCGAGCGCGAGCGGTGCACATCGCTGTACGGCGTGCCGACCATGTTCATCGCCGAGCTGAACCTCGCCGACTTCGCGACGTACGACCTGTCGTCGCTGCGGACCGGCATCATGGCGGGCTCGCCGTGCCCCGTCGAGGTCATGAAGCGGGTCGTCGCCGAGATGCACATGGCGGAGGTCTCCATCTGCTACGGCATGACCGAGACCTCGCCCGTCTCGACGCAGACGCGCCGCGACGACGACCTGGAGCGCCGCACCGGCACGGTCGGCCGCGTCCTTCCGCACATCGAGGTCAAGGTCGTCGACCCGGTCAGCGGCGTGACGCTGCCGCGCGGCGAGCCGGGGGAGCTGTGCACGCGCGGCTACAGCGTGATGCTCGGCTACTGGGACGAGCCGGAGAAGACGGCCGAGGTCATCGACCCGGGACGGTGGATGCACACCGGTGACCTCGCGGTCCTGCGCGAGGACGGGTACGTCCAGATCGTCGGACGGATCAAGGACATGATCATCAGGGGCGGCGAGAACGTCTACCCGCGCGAGATCGAGGAGTTCCTCTACGCCCATCCGAAGATCGCGGACGTCCAGGTCGTGGGCGTGCCCGACGAGCGGTACGGGGAGGAGGTCCTGGCCTGCGTCATCCTCCGCGACCCCGCCGACGCACTCACCCTGGAGGAACTGCGCGCGTACTGCCACGACCAGCTCGCCCACTACAAGACGCCGACGCGGCTGCGCATCCTCGACGCGTTCCCGATGACGGTCAGCGGCAAGGTCCGCAAGATCGAGCTGCGGGAGGGGTACGCGGGCGAGGCCGGCTGAGGCGTACGACCTTCGTCTTGCGGGGTCTCATCCGGGGTTCTTGCGGGGCCTCATCCGGGCGCGATCAGCCCGGGTGGGGCCCCGTCCTGCACACCCCGGTGCCGCCGGGCAGGGACTACGCCCCGGCCGCTATCAGTTCGTCCGCCGGGTTGTTGACCGGCTGGGGTATGCCCGCGAGGTCAAGGACGAAGAGGGGGACGTCGAGTTCGTCGGCGCGGGTGCGCGCGTCCTCGTCGTATCCCGCGAGTGAGAAGTAGACGCAGACCGCCGACTCCGTCATGCCGGTCAGCCACAGGCATTCCACGTCGCGCAGGGTGGCGGGCCGTACCGAAGGCTCGACCTGGGCGACGACGCCGCGGGCCGCGAGGCCGATGCCGGACGATGGGCGCTGGTCGGCGCGGCGGACGTCCCGGTAGCCGAGCCAGCGCAGGTACAGGGCGACGGCGGTCACGGCGTCGCGGGCCGTGCGGATGGCCACCGGCTGGAACGCGGGGCGCGGGACGGGCGCCGTGGGCGGCAGCGGAATGTGCGCGGGGCCCGGTCGCGCAGGACCGGCCTGATCCGGACCCTCCGCCGTGGGCGGGTCCGCGGGCCCCGGCCAGGTCGCGCCGCCCGTCACGTCGGAGTCCGGCGACGCGTCGTGGCTCGGCGCCGGGTCGCCCTCGACGGGGATCCGCAGCACCGTCCCGCACACACAGCCGACCTCGGGGCGCGGCCACCGGTCCCGGCGCCCGCAGGCCCCGCAGCGCAGGGTCACCCAGTCGTCGAGCCAGGTGCGGTGTGTGACCGACTCCGCGGGCGCCCCGCGCCGCAGCGGCGGTGCGACGGGCGCACCGCACGAGCACGGATAGGCCGGTGGTACATACACCTGTTCACGCCGGCAGGCGGGGCACCGCACCGGCACGCTCTGAGCCATGAACCACTCCCGGCATCCGCCCGGTGCTCCGCACCCGGGCTCACGCGATGGCTTCCCGCCCTGGGGCCTTCCGTCCGGATCCGGACGGAAGGCCCCAGGCGGCCCATCGTCCTCCAAACTCCCCCGCCGTGGCAGGCAGTCGGGCGAGATCCCTCCGGATCGGTCGAGGAGAGGTCGTCTCTTGACGGTCGGGGGACCGCCGCCTACATTGCTTCCATATAGCAGAACCTACTTTCCGCAATGTGGAAATTAGAAGCTGAAGACAGTACGAAGACGACACGGACTCAAAGCTCGCCGCGGGGGCGCGACGGGAGCGCGAATCCGACAGCCGAAGCAGGAGAACTCAATGGCTCGTATGACCGCTGCCAGCGCGGCAGTTGAGATCCTCAAGCGCGAAGGCGTCACGAACGCGTTCGGCGTGCCGGGTGCCGCCATCAACCCCTTCTACAAGTCCCTCAAGGAGGTCGGCGGCATCAGCCACACGCTGGCCCGCCACGTCGAGGGCGCCTCGCACATGGCCGAGGGCTACACCCGGACGAACCCGGGCAACATCGGGGTCTGCATCGGTACGTCGGGCCCGGCCGGGACCGACATGATCACCGGCCTCTACTCCGCCACCGGTGACTCCATCCCGATCCTGTGCATCACGGGCCAGGCGCCCACCCACCTCCTGCACAAGGAGGACTTCCAGGCCGTCGACATCGCCACGATCGCCAAGCCCGTCACCAAGATGGCCGTCACGGTCCTCGAAGCGGCCCAGGTGCCCGGCGTCTTCCAGCAGGCGTTCCACCTGATGCGCTCCGGCCGTCCCGGCCCGGTCCTCATCGACCTGCCGATCGACGTCCAGCAGACCGAGATCGAATTCGACCCGGAGACGTACGAGCCGCTGCCCGTCTACAAGCCGGCCGCGACCCGCGCCCAGATCGAGAAGGCGATCTCCTTCCTCCTGGAGTCCGAGCGCCCGCTGATCGTCGCCGGCGGCGGCATCATCAACGCGGACGCCTCCGACCTCCTGGTCGAGTTCGCCGAGATCACCAACACGCCGGTCGTCCCGACCCTCATGGGCTGGGGCACCATCCCGGACGACCACGACCTGAACGCGGGCATGGTCGGCCAGCAGACCGGCCACCGCTACGGCAACGCCACGTTCCTGGAGTCGGACTTCGTCCTCGGCATCGGCAACCGCTGGGCCAACCGTCACACCGGCTACAAGCTGGACGTGTACCGCGAGGGCCGCAAGTTCGTCCACGTCGACATCGAGCCGACCCAGATCGGCAAGATCTTCGCCCCCGACTACGGGATCGCCTCGGACGCCAAGGCCGCGCTCGAGCTGTTCGTCGAGGTCGCGCGCGAGCTCAAGGCCGCGGGCAAGCTCCCCGACCGTTCCGCGTGGGTCGCCTCCCACCTGGAGCGCAAGGGCACGCTGCACCGCCGCACGCACTTCGACAACGTGCCGATGAAGCCGCAGCGCGTCTACGAGGAGATGAACAAGGCGTTCGGGCCCGACACCCGCTACGTCACCACCATCGGCCTCTCCCAGATCGCCGGCGCGCAGATGCTGCACGTCTACAAGCCGCGCCACTGGATCAACTGCGGCCAGGCGGGCCCGCTCGGCTGGACCATCCCGGCCGCGCTCGGTGTCGCCACCGCCGACCCGGAGACCCAGGTCGTCGCGCTCTCCGGCGACTACGACTTCCAGTTCATGATCGAGGAGCTGGCGGTCGGCGCGCAGCACCGCATCCCGTACGTCCACGTCCTGGTCAACAACGCCTACCTGGGCCTGATCCGCCAGGCGCAGATCGGTCTCGACATCAACTTCCAGGTCAACCTGGAGTTCGAGAACCAGAACAGCCCGGAGCTCGGCGTCTACGGCGTCGACCACGTCAAGGTCGCCGAGGGCCTCGGCTGCAAGGCGATCCGCGTCACCGAGCCCGACCAGCTCCTGCCGGCCTTCGAGGAGGCCAAGAAGCTCGCCGCGCAGTACCGGGTGCCGGTCGTCGTCGAGGCGATCCTGGAGCGCATCACGAACATCTCGATGAGCCCGACGGCCGACATCAGCGCCGTCAGGGAGTTCGAGGAGCTCGCGACCGAGCCCGGCCACGCGCCGACCGCGATCCGGCCGATCACGGCCTGATCAGGCGCCTGAGGGCCTGATCCTGAGGGCCTGATGAGGGGCGGTCCCACCCGATGCGGGTGGGACCGCCCCTTCGGCATGACCCTGTGAGTCGCAAGTTGCCTGACCCGGTGAGTTACACGTGACACCGCGCCGACACCCACGCGCCGCCCCCTGTTGACCGGCGGGCCGTCCCGGAACGCGAGGATCCGGGCATGGAACGACGTAAATTCGCCGCGGGCATCGCGGCAGCGGCAGCAGCCCCCGCCCTGCTCGGCGCGGCCCCCGCCCCCTCGCACGGCGACGACAGGCTGCGCCAGGCCATGCGGGCCGCGCTCGGCGACGAACTCGACGACCGGGCCACCGCCCGCGCCGTAGAGCCCCACATCCACGACATCGGCTTCGACTGGCACCCCGCCACGGCGCCCCTGGGCCGGATCGACTTCCTCGTCGCGTACGGGTTCGGGAACCGGCCGCCGGCCGGTGGCGGCGACCCCACGAAGGTCATGTACGAGCCGGGACCGGTCAACGAGGAACTGGCGGACACCGTCGCCCGCGTACGCGCCCGCAGGGACGTGCCGGTGTACGCGCAGTGGGAGATCGCGCGCTTCCTGAAGTCCAAGTACCGCATGACCGACGTGACGTCGATCGAGCCGGTCGTCGCGCCGGACGGCACCATCACGTACCTGAGCACGGACGGGGTCGCCGCGCAGGTCGTCGAGGCCCGCAAGAAGCTGCCGGAGGGCATCGGCACGGCGGGCGTCATCGGCTTCCGCGACCACGTCAAGCGCTGTGTGCAGACCACGAACGACCGCGGCATGAAGGCGTACGCGCCCGCGGGCTTCGAGATGCCCGGCACGTACGACCCCGAGTCCGGCCAGGCCTGGACGCGGCGGCGCGACCTCTATCTGGTGCACGACATGACGGCGCAGTGGACCGTGCTGCGCGAGAAGCTGATCGCGCAGGCGGGCAGCGGCACCTCCTGAGCGACGCAGGAACGCCGAACCTCCTGAGCGACCAGGAACGCCGAATCTCCTGAGCAACGCAAGAACGCCGAGTACGGGACCGTCCGTACTCGGCGTTCTGCGCTTCCCCCGAAGCTGGCCTCTTCTGAAATGAGCGTCCCCGAAGAGGTCTTTCCCCGAAGGGAGTTGCTGCCGCCCGACGGCAGGCGACTGGCGAAACATGCATGCGTGCCGCCGGGCGGATTCCGTGGTGTGGCCGGTACCGCGGCGGCCTGGGATGAACCCCGGCGACAGCCTCCCCTCAGGTCGAGCAGGAGCCGCCAGGATCTTGACCACCGCACTGGCTCTCAGAGCCGCCGCGGACCGTGCCTGTCCGCCTGGGGCGGACCGCCCGCCCCACCGTGTGACCACCCCTCATCCGGGTCTGCACAGTGGTGCGGGCTTCGCGCCCAGGGCCTGACCTCCCGTCAAACCCCGGACGCAGCTCGGGTATCAGTCCTCGCGCAGGGCGCGGACCGCTTCCTCGACGCGCTTGCCGTACTCGGCGTCGGCGGCGTGGAAGTGAGCCAGGTTCTTCTCGATCACGTCGTCGCGCGAGACCTGCGAGAGGCCGCCGGCGATGTTGGCGATCAGACGGGACTTCTCGTCGTCCGACATCAGGCGGAACAGCTCGCCCGCCTGGAAGAAGTCGTCGTCCTTGGTGTGGGCGGGCGCCTCGTGCGTGCCGGTGTGGCCGGCGACGGCGAGGGGGGCCGACAGCGGGCGGCCGGTCTCGGCGGGCCCGTCGTACGAGTTGGGCTCGTAGTTCTTGCGGTCGCGGCCGTAGGCGTTGGACGCCATGAGGCCGTCGCGGCCGTAGTTGTCGGCGCTGGTCGCCTTGGGCGCGTTCACCGCGAGCTGGGTGTGGTTGACGCCCAGGCGGTAACGGTGCGCGTCCGCGTAGGCGAACAGGCGGCCCTGGAGCATCTTGTCCGGGGAGGGACCGATGCCGGGCACGAAGTTGTTCGGGGAGAACGCGGCCTGCTCGACCTCGGCGAAGACGTTGTCCGGGTTGCGGTCGAGGACCAGGCGGCCCACGCGCTGCAGCGGGTAGTCCTTGTGCGGCCACACCTTGGTGAGGTCGAACGGGTTGAAGCGGTAGTCGTCCGCCTCGGCAGCCGGCATGACCTGCACGTACAGGGTCCAGGACGGGTTGACGCCGCGCTCGATGGCCTGGAGCAGGTCCGTCTGGTGCGAGTTGGCGTCCTTGCCCGCGATCTCGGCGCCCTGCTCGGAGGAGAGGGAGCGGATGCCCTGGTTCGTCTTGAAGTGGTACTTGACGAAGAAGGCCTCGCCCTCGGCGTTCGTCCACTGGTAGGTGTGCGAACCGTAGCCGTTCATGTGGCGGTACGAGGCAGGGATGCCGCGGTCGCCCATCAGCCAGGTGATCTGGTGCGTGGCCTCGGGGGCGTGCGCCCAGAAGTCCCAGACGTTGTCCGCCTCCTGCTTGCCCGTGAAGGGGTCGCGCTTCTGGGAGTGGATGAAGTCGGGGAACTTGATCGGGTCCTTGATGAAGAACACCGGGGTGTTGTTGCCGACGAGGTCGTAGTTGCCCTCTTCGGTGTAGAACTTCAGCGCGAAGCCGCGCGGGTCGCGGACCGCGTCCGCGCCACCGAGGTTGTCCGCGACGGTGGAGAAGCGGATGAACGTCTCGGTGCGCTTGCCGACCGTGTTGAGGAAGTCGGCGTGGGTGAAGCCGGTGACGTCGTCCGTCACCTCGAAGTAGCCGTACGCGCCGGAACCGCGGGCGTGGACGACACGCTCCGGGATGCGCTCGCGGTTGAAGCGAGCAAGCTTCTCGAGGAGGTGCTGGTCCTGGAGGAGAAGCGGGCCACCGACGCCGGCGGTGGCGGAATTCTGGTTGTCGGCGACAGGAGCGCCGGACTCGGTCGTGAGCACACGCTTCGACATGTTGGCGAGGGTGACCTTCCGTACGGAACTGCTGGGACTGGTGACGGTGAACCGGAGCGTAAGAGGCTCTGAACAGCCACGTCAACAGTTTGTTGAAGTTATGGTCAACAGTTTGTTGAAGTGAAAGGCAAAAGGTTCCGGGCCGTGGCGACGCCTGGGCGCGACAGGACAGGTGTCAGCGCCGCCACGGCCCGGAAGTCCGGGAGGTCAGACCTGCTGACCGGAGAGGCGCTCGACGCCGCGCAGCAGCGCGGAGTGGTCGAGGCCACCGTCGCCCTGGGCACGCAGGGAGGCGACGAGCTGGGCGACCACACCGCCGACGGGCAGGGCGGCGCCCACGTTGCGGGCGGCGTCGGTGACGATGCCCATGTCCTTGTGGTGCAGATCGATCCGGAAGCCGGGCTTGAAGTCCCGGTTCAGGAAGTTGTCCTTCTTGCGGGTCAGGACGGTCGAGCCGGCCAGGCCGCCGTTGAGGACGTCGAGCGCGGCCGTCAGGTCCACGCCGGACTTCTCCAGGAAGACCACGGCCTCGGCGCACGCCTGGATGTTCACGGCGACGATGAGCTGGTTGGCGGCCTTCACGGTCTGGCCCGAGCCGTGCGGACCGCACAGCACGATGGTCTTGCCGAGGGCGTCGAGGAGCGGCTTGGCCTCGTCGAAGTCGGCCTGCTCACCGCCGACCATGATCGACAGAACGGCCTCGATCGCGCCGGCCTCGCCGCCGGAGACGGGGGCGTCGATGACGCGGATGCCCTTGTCCTTGGCGGCCTTCGCGAGGTCCACGGAGGTCTGCGGGGTGATCGACGACATGTCGACGATCAGGGCGCCGGACTTCGCGTTCTCCAGAATGCCGTTCTCGCCGTAGGCGATGGCCTCGACCTGCGGAGAGGCGGGCACCATCGTGACGATGACGTCGGCGTCCTTGACGGCCTCGGCGATCGAGCCGGCCGCGGTGCCACCGGCGGCCGCGAGCCGGTCCAGCTTGTCCTGCTCGAGGGTGAAGCCGGTCACAGAGTAACCAGCCTTGATCAGGTTCTCGGACATGGGGGAGCCCATGATGCCGAGTCCGATCCACGCGATCTTGGGGAGGTTGCTCATGAGGGTGCCTCTCTAACTGCGGTCGTACGTAGGTGAGTTGGCGCTGCGTGGAACGCTCAGCGCGCGGCGCGGGCCCCGGCGGGCAGCCAGTCGAAGGCCTCGGCGCTCGGCTTGTCGCCGGGCTTGTACTCCAGGCCGACATAGCCCTCGTAGCCCGTCTTCGCCAGCTGGTCGAGCAGCTCCTCGAGCGGCAGCGAACCGGTGCCGGGGGCGCCGCGGCCCGGGTTGTCGGCGATCTGCACGTGGCCGGTCTTCGCGGCGTACTGCTCGATCACCGCGGGCAGGTCCTCGCCGTTCATGGACAGGTGGTACAGGTCCATCAGGAACTTGGCGTTGCCGAGGCCCGTGGCCGCGTTCACCTTGTCCACGATCTCGATCGCCTTGGGGGCGCTCACGATCGGGCACAGCGGCGACTCGGGCTTGTTCAGTGCCTCGATGAGGAGGATCGCGCCGACGCGGTCGGCGGCGCGGGCCGCGAGCACCAGGTTCTCCAGGGCGAGCTCGTCCTGGACGGCCGGGTCCACGCCGTCGACCCGGTTGCCGTACAGCGCGTTGAGCGCCGTGCAGCCGAGGGACCGGGCGAAGTCCGCAGCGATGTCGATGTTCGCGCGGAACTTGTCGCTCTCCTCGCCGGGGATCGACAGGGCGCCGCGGTCGGGGCCCGGCAGCTGTCCGGCGTAGAAGTTCAGCCCCGTGAGCTGGACGCCCGCGTCCTCGATCGCCTTCTTGAGGGCGTCGAGCTCGGACTGCTCGGGGGTGGGGGCGTCGACCCAGGGCCACCACAGCTCGACCGCGGTGAAGCCCGCCGCGGCCGCGGCCGCGGGGCGCTCCAGGAGCGGGAGTTCCGTGAAGAGGATCGACAGGTTGACGTTGAAGCGCTGGTCTGCGAATCCCATGGGGGTCGGCGCTCCCTTCCGTATCGAGATCCGTACGGCACTCGGTTTCGAGTTCCGTATAGCGGAAGTTCGTTTCTGCTTGATGGAAGACTGCCGGGGATGCTTCGCTCTTGTCAAGAGGGGCTGCCGGAAAAACAGGTCTCGGCAGTAGGTTGACCCCGTGCGATTGAGAGTGGAGTTCACGACCGAGCCCTTCGACCTGGACGAGGCGCCGCCCCACGCGGTCGTCGCCCGCAGCGTCATCCAGAAGGCCGAACTGGACGCGGTGGATGTAGGACCGTTCGGCAACACCGCGGAGGGGGACGCGGGCGCCGTGCTCGGGGCGGTGGACGCACTGCTGCGCCAGGCACTGGAGGCCGGCGCCACCCGCGTCTCGCTCCAGGTCAATGTGATCGGGGAGGGCGATAAGTGACCGCAACAGGAGACGTCCCCTTCGTCAGCGCGGTGAAGCCGCTGGTGGACGCCATGGGGGGCGAGATGCTGCCGCCGCAGGAGGCGGGCAAGGACGATGTCGTCCTGCACTGGGAGGGGCGCGAGGTCATCGCCGTACGGCTGCCTCAGCTGGCCGACTCCCTGGATCACATCCTGCTGGCCATGGAGCGCGGGCAGGGCATGCCCCTGTCGGCCCTCGATCGCAAGGCCAAGCAGGAGGTCGTACGGATCCTGGAAGCGCGCGGCGCCTTCTCGGTACGGCACGGTGTGGAGACGGTCGCGGGCGCCCTCGGGGTGAGCCGTTTTACCGTCTACAACTACCTGAACAGGGAAAACGCGGCCAAGGGGGAGTAGGTGGCCCCCTAGCACGCCAAGGTGTCGTACCAGCCGCCGTCCGGATACCGGACGGCGGTTTTTGTAACTCCGAGTTTTCAACAAAGTGTTGACGTGGTGTTTCGGAGGGCGTTAGCTATCCGCAGCCCGTCCAGCTCAAGGCCACGGAGGCTTCCCGTGACTTCACGTCCGATGCCGGGGCTTTCCCGGTTCAACACCCTTCAGGAGAACGCGGCCGGTGTCGCGCTCCACGAGGTGTGTGCCAGCTCGGCGTGGGGGAGCAAGCTCCTCGCCCAGCGCCCCTTCAAAACCGCGGAGGAACTCTTCGCCGCGAGCGACGCCGCCATGGCCGAGCTCAGCGCCGAGGATCTCGCCGAGGCGATGGCGGGGCACCCCCCGATCGGCCGCCCGAAGCCGGGTGACCCGACCTCGTCCCGCGAGCAGCGGGGCATGGCCGGCGCCTCGGAGGAGCTCAAGGCCGAGATGCTCGAACTGAACCTGGCCTACCAGGACCGGTTCGGTCATGTCTTCCTGATCTGCGCCACCGGGGCGACCGGCGAGCAGATGCGCGACGCGATGCAGGCCAGGATCGGGAACGACCCCGCGACGGAGCGCGAGATCGTGCGCACCGAACTGGGGAAGATCAACCGTATCCGCCTGACCCGTCTCGCCGAAGAAGACGTAGAACTGGAAGCAGAAGCAGAAGCAAAAGAGGACAAGGACTGATGAGCACCGCGACCACCGCGTCGGTGTCGACGCACATTCTCGACACCAGCATCGGACGCCCCGCCGAGGGCGTCGCCATCTCGCTCGCCGCCCGCTCGGGCAGCGACGCCGAGTGGGTGGCGCTCGGCGGCTCCGCGACCGACGCGGACGGGCGCTGCAAGGACCTGCCGGCGCTGCCGGAGGGCACCACCCATGTACGGCTCGACTTCGCCGTCGAGACGTACTTCACGCGTCAGATCAACACAGTGAAGCAAGCCGAGGCGCAGCAGGACGCCCCCCGCGTAAGGGACAGCGGTGCGTTCTTCCCGGAGGTGGCGATCACGTTCGCCGTCAAGCCGGGCGAGCACTATCACGTACCGCTGCTGCTCAACCCGTTCGGCTACTCCGTTTACCGAGGGAGCTAGCAGACATGCCCACGATTCTCGGCCAGAACCAGTACGGCAAAGCAGAGAACCGCGTCGTCAAGATCACGCGGGACGGCGACACCCACCACATCAAGGACCTGAACGTCTCGGTCGCCCTCTCCGGCGACCTGGACGACGTCCACTACAACGGCTCGAACGCCAACTGCCTTCCGACGGACACCACGAAGAACACCTGCTTCGCGTTCGCCAAGGAATACGGCATCGAGTCCGCCGAGCAGTACGGCATCCACCTCGCCCGGCACTTCGTGGACAGCCAGCCGTCCATCCACAGCGCGCGCATCCGCATCGAGGAGTACTCCTGGGAGCGCATCGCCGGCTCCGACGGCAACTCCAAGTTCATCGGCGCCGACGAGGTCAAGCACTCCTTCGTCCGCAAGGGCCAGGAGACGCGCCTCGCGCAGATCACGTACGACGGCGAGAAGTTCGAGGTCCTGTCCGGGCTCAAGGACCTGACCGTGATGAACTCCACGAACTCCGAGTTCTGGGGCTACATCAAGGACAAGTACACGACGCTCCAGGAGGACTACGACCGCATCCTCGCCACGTCCCTGTCGACGTGGTGGCGGCACAACTGGACCTCCGACGAGCAGCGCATGCCGCAGTGGGAGAAGTCCTACGAGCAGTCCAAGAAGCACATCCTCCAGGCGTTCGTGGAGACGTACTCGCTCTCGCTCCAGCAGACGCTGTACCAAATGGGTTCGCGGGTCATCAACAACCGCAGCGAGATCGACGAGATCCGCTTCTCGGCACCCAACAAGCACCACTTCCGGCAGGACCTCTCCCCCTTCGGGCTGGAGAACGAAGCCAAGGACGGCGCCGTGTACTACGCGGCCGACCGCCCCTACGGCCTGATCGAGGCCACCATCCTGCGCGACGGCTGCGAGCAGCACATCCCGCTCGACATGACCAACCTCTGACGCGGGGCGCGCACCCCCCTCCCGCCCGAAGCCGGGCGGGGGGTGCGCCACACCGGAGGGAACAGCAATGGCAACGCCTGCAAAAGGGCCGGCAGAAGGCCCGTGTTCCACCCCACCGGCAGGACCTGAGGTCCATCCGGTGGACGAAAAGCTCCACCCCTCGCGGCTCGTCCCCGCGGCACTCCAGCACATCGCCGCGATGTACGCGGGCGTGGTCACGCCCCCGCTCATCATCGGCCAGGCCGTCCGCCTCGACACGGCGGGCCAGACCCGGCTCATCGCCGCCAGCCTGCTCATCGCGGGCGTGGCCACCCTCCTGCAGACCCTCGGCGTCAAGGGCCTCGTCGGCAACCGGCTGCCGTTCGTCAACGCCGCCTCCTCGGCCGGCATCGCGCCGATGCTCGCCATCGCCGAGACCAACGCCCGGGGCGACCAACTCCCCGCCATCTACGGTGCGGTGATGGTCGCCGGCGTCTTCTGTCTCGCGATCGGCCCGTTCTTCGGCAAGCTCCTGCGCTTCTTCCCGCCGCTCGTCACGGGCGTCGTCATCACCCTCATCGGGGTGACCCTGATGCCCGTCCCGGTCGCCTGGGCACAGGGCGGCGACAGGACCGCCGCCGACTTCGGCGACATGAAGTACCTGGCACTCGCCGCCTTCACGCTCGTCGTCATCCTGGTGATCCAGCGTTTCGGCCGCGGCTTCGTCAAGCAAGTCGCCCTGCTTCTGGGCCTGTTGATCGGCACCCTGGCCGCGATCCCGTTCGACATGGCGGACTTCGGCGCCCTGAGGTCGGCTCCCGTCGCCGCGCTGCCCACGCCCTTCGCGTTCGGCACGCCCGAGTTCCAGCCCGCCGCGATCATCTCGCTCTGCCTGGTGATGCTCGTCCTGATGACGGAGTCCAGCGCCGGAATGCTCGCCATCGGCGAGATCTGCGACCGCGAGACCAGCGGCAGGACCATCACCCGCGGCCTGCGCACCGACGGCCTCGCCACGCTCCTCGGCCCCGTCTTCGGCGGCTTCCCCACCTCGGCCTTCGCCCAGAACGTCGGCGTCGTCTCGCTGACCAAGGTCCGCAGCCGCTACGTGGTGGCCGCCGCCGGCGGCGCACTCCTGGTCCTCGGCGTCTTCCCGGTGCTCGGCGCGGTGGTCTCCACGGTGCCGATGCCCGTCCTCGGCGGCGCGGGCATCGTCCTCTTCGGCTCCATCGCCGTCAGCGGCATCCGCACGCTGTCGGAGGCCGGCCTCGACGACAGCTCGAACATCATCCTCGTCGCCGTCGCGCTCGGCGCGGGCATCATCCCCCTCGCCGCGCCCACCTTCTACGCCGAGTTCCCGGCCTGGGCGCAGACCGTGCTCGGCTCCGGCATCAGCGCGGGCGCCCTGGTGGCCGTATCGCTGAACCTGTTCTTCCACCATCTCGGCACCCGCGGCAGCGCCACCGCCGCCGCGGCACTCAAGTCCTCCTAGGGTCCTGCCGTGCCCACACGCCTCGCCACTCAGCATGAAGGAAGCACCATGGCACCTTCGGCAGCCCCTTCCCGCATCGTCATCGAGAACGCGGCCATCGCGACCGTCGACGCCAACGACACCGAGTACGCCTCGGGTTACGTGGTCGTCGCCGACAACAGGATCGAGTCCATCGGCGCCGGCCAGGCACCCGAGGGCCTCGAGAACGTCGTACGCCGCGTCGACGGCACCGGCCACCTCGTCACGCCCGGCCTGATCAACACGCACCACCACTTCTACCAGTGGATCACCCGCGGCATGGCCACGGACCACAACCTGTTCAACTGGCTGGTCGCGCTGTACCCGACGTGGGCGCGCATCGACGAGCAGATGGCCCGCGTCGCCGCGCAGGGCTCCCTCGCGATGATGGCCCGCGGTGGTGTGACGACCGCGATGGACCACCACTACGTGTACCCGAAGGGCTCCGGAGACCTGTCCGGTGCCATCATCGGCGCAGCCTCCGACATGGGTGTCCGTTTCACGCTGGCCCGCGGTTCCATGGACCGCAGCGAGAAGGACGGCGGCCTGCCGCCGGACTTCGCGGTCGAGACCCTGGAGGGCGCGCTCGCGGCCACCGAGGAGACCGTCAAGAAGCACCACGACGCCTCCTTCGGCGCGATGACGCAGGTGGCCGTCGCTCCCTGTTCACCGTTCTCCGTCTCCACCGAACTCATGAAGCAGGGCGCCGAGTTGGCGCGCCGCCTCGGGGTACGCCTGCACACCCACGGCAGCGAGACGGTCGAGGAGGAGAAGTTCTGCCACGAGCTCTTCGGCATGGGCCCGACCGACTACTTCGAGTCGACGGGCTGGCTCGGTGAGGACGTGTGGATGGCGCACTGCGTCCACATGAACGACTCCGACATCGCCGCCTTCGCCCGTACGGGGACGGGTGTCGCGCACTGCCCGTCGTCCAACGCCCGTCTGGCGGCCGGTATCGCCCGCGTCCCGGACATGCTCGCGGCCGGCGTCCCGGTCGGCCTCGGTGTCGACGGCACCGCGTCCAACGAGTCCGGCGAGCTGCACACCGAGCTGCGCAACGCGCTCCTCATCAACCGTCTCGGCGCCCACCGCGAGGCAGCCCTGAACGCCCGCCAGGCCCTGAGGCTCGGCACCGCCGGCGGCGCCCGGGTCCTCGGCCGCGCCGCCGAGATCGGCTCCCTGGAGGCGGGCAAGCTCGCCGACCTGGTCCTGTGGAAGATCGACGGCATCGGGCACTCCTCGATCGCCGACCCGGTCACCGCCATCGTCTTCGGCGCGGCGGCACCGGTCACCCTCTCCCTCGTCAACGGAAAGCCGGTCGTCGAGGACGGACGCCTGCTGCACGCCGACGAGGACGCCATCGCCCGCGATGCGCGTCAGGAGGCCCAGCGCCTCGCGCGGATCACCGCCGAGGCCTGACAACCCTAGAACTCCGGTCGGGGGGGACGGCCCCCGACCGGACTTGAGCTGCCGAGCGGGCTGCTCAAGTGCCGCCCCGGAGCGTGGCCCAACACTTCACGCTTCCGGGGCGGTCAGCACTACCTGGGCGCAGTGACTCACAACCGAATACCGGCAAGTCCTTGCACGTCGTACCACCTCCCAGAAGCGAGTGCCGCCCAGGCACTGGAAAACAACCGGAGGAGCCGCTGTGGCCAACAAGCCCAGGTTCACCAAGCGAGGCACCACCCCCGACGAGATATCCGAGGGGCACACCGAACATCCGCCGGCCAAGCACCCGGTGGACGAGAAGCTGCCGCCGCTGAAGATGGCGACGACCGGTCTCCAGCACGTCGCCGCCATGTACGCGGGCGTCGTCGCACCGCCCCTCATCGTGGGCGCCGCCGTGGGCCTTTCGCCCAAGGAACTCACCTTCCTGACCGGCGCCTGCCTGTTCACCGCGGGACTCGCCACCTTCCTCCAGACGCTCGGCATCTGGAAGATCGGCGCCCGCCTGCCGTTCGTCAACGGCGTCACCTTCGCCGGTGTCGCGCCCATGATCGCGGTCGTCAACTCGACCGACGACAAGAAGGACGCACTGCCCGTCATCTTCGGCGCGGTGATCGTCGCCGGTGTCCTCGGGTTCATCGCCGCCCCCTTCTTCAGCAAGCTCGTGCGCTTCTTCCCGCCGGTCGTGACCGGCACGGTCATCACCCTCATCGGCGTCTCGCTGATGCCCGTCGCGTTCGGCTGGGCCCAGGGCCCCAACCCCGCGGCCAAGGACTACGGTTCGACGACCTATCTCACGCTCGCGGGCATCACCCTGGTCATCGTCCTGCTGCTGCGCAGGTTCACCAGGGGCTTCGTGAAGCAGATCGCCGTACTCCTCGGCCTGGTCATCGGCACCCTCGTCGCGATCCCCTTCGGTGTCACCGACTTCAGCCCGATCGGCGACGCGGACGTCGTCGGCTTCCCGACGCCGTTCCACTTCGGCGCCCCGCAGTTCGCCGCCGCCGCGATCGTCTCCCTGTGCGTCGTCATGGTCGTCTCGATGACCGAGTCCACGGCCGACATGCTGGCGCTCGGTGAGATCGTGGAGCGCCCCGCCGACGAGAAGACCATCGCGGCCGGTCTGCGCGCGGACACGCTGGGTACGGCACTCAGCCCGTTCTTCAACGGCTTCATGTGCAGCGCGTTCGCCCAGAACATCGGCCTCGTCGCGATGACGAAGATCCGCAGCCGGTACGTCGTCGCCGCGGGCGGCGGTTTCCTCGTCCTGATGGGCCTGTGCCCGATGGCCGCTTCCCTGATCGCGGTCGTGCCGCGGCCCGTTCTCGGCGGCGCGGGCGTCGTGCTCTTCGGCTCGGTCGCGGCGAGCGGCATCCAGACCCTCGTCAAGGCGAACCTGGAGCGGGACAACAACGTTCTGATCGTGGCCGTTTCGCTGGCCGTCGGGCTTATCCCGATCGCGGCGCCGGAGTTCTACCACGCGTTCCCGGAGACCGCGAAGATCATCCTGGATTCGGGTATTTCCACGGGCTGTGTGGCCGCGGTGGTCCTCAACCTCCTCTTCAACCACCTCGGCCGAAGCGAGGACGCGGACGAGGTGACGGCCCCGATGGAACCGGGTGGTGAGATCGCCCAGACGCGCACGGTCGCGGGGTCCTCCGCGGCGGCGGGGTCTTCCGCAGCAGGGGTGCACTGACGTAACGTGCGTGACGCCGCCAGTCGCATGGCGGAAGTTACTTTCCAGTAAACCCGGATTGCCGGTCCCGCGTGAGCCGCAGCGCGCCGGGACCGGCCCCGGCGTCACAGCACGGAAGAAGCGCCACCCATGAATGACACCCCTGACGTGCAGGCAGTGCAGGCGGCGCAGGACGAGCGCGAAGTGTCCGACGTAAGCGATGTGGGCGACGTACATGCCGTGTCCGAAGTGTCTGGTGTGTCCGGTGTGCATCCGGTGGACGAGATCCTGACGCCCGGCCGGATGGCGGTCGCCAGCTTCCAGCACGTCGCCTCCATGTACGCGGGCGCGGTGTCCGTGCCGATCGTCATCGCGGTCGCCTCGAAGATGACGGCGGGGGACACCGCCGTACTCATGGCCGGCAGCCTCCTGATGGCGGGCCTCGCGACACTCCTCCAGACGCTCGGGATCGGCAACTTCATCGGCTCGCGCCTGCCGTTCGTCAACGGTGTCTCGTTCGCCGGTGTGGGCGTCATGCTGACGATCCTCGCCACCGAGGGCGGCGTGCAGGCGGGCATGCCGGTCGTCTTCGGCGCGATCCTGGTGTCCAGCGTCTTCGGCTTCCTGGTCTCCACGTACTTCTCGCGCCTGGTGAAGTTCTTCCCGCCGGTCGTCACCGGCTCGGTGATCACGCTCATCGGCGTCTCGCTGTTCCCCGTCGCCTACGGCTGGATCGTCGACCCGACCGCGCACTCCCACCGCAACGACCCCAAGAACATCGCCCTGACGGCGGCGACGGTCCTGGTCATGCTGCTCCTGCAGAAGTTCACGACCGGCTTCCTCAAGCAGATCGCCATGCTCGTCGCGCTGGTCTTCGGCACGCTCCTGGCGATCCCGATGGGTCTCGCCGACTTCTCGGCCCTCAAGGAGGCGGACGCCTTCGGCCTCCCGAGCCTGCTGCACTGGGGCGCCCCGTCCTTCTCCCTCGCGCCGATCCTCTCCATGTGCGTCGTGATGCTCGTGATCCTCACGGAGTCGACCGCCGACATGATCGCGCTCGGCAAGATCGTCGACCGGCCGGTCGACGAGAAGACGATCGCCCGCGGCCTGCGCGCCGACGCCCTCGGCTCGGCCGTCAGTCCCTTCTTCAACGGGTTCCACAACTCGGCGTTCGCGCAGAACATCGGCCTGGTCGTGATCTCCGGCGTCCGCAGCCGCTTCGTCGTCGCCCTGTCCGGCGCGATCCTCATCCTCATCGGCCTCAGCCCCGCCGCGGGCGCGCTGATCGCGGTGGTCCCGATGCCGGTTCTCGCCGCCGTCTCGCTCTTCCTCTTCGGGTCGATCGCTCTCTCGGGCATCCAGATGCTGCTGCGCGCCGACCTGCAGCGCGGTGACAACACCCTGATCGCCGTCGTCACCATCGGCATCGGCCTCATCCCGGCGGTGAACAGCTCGTTCTACGCGTCCTTCCCCGACTGGGCGCAGATCGTCCTCGGCTCGGGCATCTCGACGGGCTGCATCCTGGCGGTCAGCCTGAACCTCCTCTTCAACCACCTGGGCAAGAAGGCGAGTTCGGCCACAGCGCCCGAACCGGCGGCCCTCCCGCACTGACGGCCTACGCCGCCTCCCCTGCCTACGCCGTCTGTTTCGCCTGTTTCGTCGACCGTCCGCCGGGCTCGCGCAGCATCCTTACGAGAAGCCAGCCGAGCGCCGGCAGGACGGTCAGCGGCGCGAGTGCGGTCCGCAGGGAGGTGGCGTCCGCGAGAGCGCCGATCGCGGGACTCGCGAGCCCGCCGACGCTGACCGCAAGACCCAGGGTGACGCCACTCGCGGTGCCCACGCGCCGGGGCAGATAGTCCTGGCCGAGCGTGATGTGCAGCGAGAACGGTACGTACAGACCGGCCGACGTCAGCGCCACGCACACGTAGAGCGCGGGACCGGGGACGAAGACGACCCCGGCGACGGCGAGGACCGTCAGGGCGTACGACCAGCGCAGCACCGGCACGCGGCCGAAGCGGGTGGCGAGCCTGCCGCCCGCCACGGTGCCCACCGCGCCGCCGATGTAGAGCACGAACAGCGCGGCCGTGCCCGCCACCTCACCGCCGCCCGCCCGCTGGCGCGCGTAGAGCGAGATGAACGCGCTCAGGCCGACGAAGACGACCGAGCGGCACATGATGGCGCCCGTCAGCTTGAGGAACGACGGCCAGTCGTCCCTGCCGTCCGGCGTGAGCGCGGTTCCGCCCGTCGCCGGGGCGGCCTTCCTGCCCGAGCGCAGGGCGGCCACGCACAGGGCCGCTCCCGCCAGGCCGGGGACGACGAGGAGCGGCGACGCGTGCAGCCCGCCGGTGGCGACGACGGCCGAGACGAGCAGGGGCGCGGTGGCGAATCCGAGGTTGCCGCCCAGGGAGAACCAGCCCATGGCCGTATGGCTGCCACGGCTCGCGACGCGGGCCACGCGCGCGGCCTCCGGATGGTAGGCGGCGACCCCGATCCCGGACACCGCGACCACCACCAGCGTGAGGGCGTACGAGTCGCCGACGCCGGCCAGTGCCACACCGGCCCCGCCCACCACACAGCTCACCGGCAGCACCCAGGGCATCGCCCACCGGTCGGTGAGCGCGCCGAACAGCGGCTGCACCACCGACGACAGCAGAGACGCGGCCAGGACGATGCCGGATGCGGCGGCATACGTGTAGGCCCGCTCGGAGACGAAGAACGGCACCAGGGCGGCCACCGCGCCCTGGTAGACGTCCACGCACGCGTGCCCGAGAGCGAGCAAGGTGATGGGCCCGCGCGGGGAGGCCGGTGGTCCGGGGGCGGCTATTGGTTCGGCCGTGGGCGCGGGAGAGACGGAGGTCCGGTTGTCTGACACGCGTCCATCGTCCGTACGGGCCCTGGTGGCGCGCTTCCGATAAAGTGCCAAGGTATGCCGAATATCCGCCACCAGCCCGAGGCGCCCACCCACACCCGGAAGCTTGCGGCGGGCGGGCGGATCGACCCGCACCGGCACGACGAGCACCAGATCGTCTACGCGGGCTCAGGAGTCCTCGCCGTCACCACCGACGCCGGCACCTGGTTCGCGCCCGGCACCCGCGCCATCTGGGTACCGGCCGGCTGCGTCCACGCCCACCGCGCCCACGGTCATCTGGACCTGCACACGCTCGGCCTGCCCGCCCGCGTCAACCCGCTCGGCCTGGACGTGCCCACCGTCCTGACCGTCAGCCCGCTACTGCGCGAACTGCTCCTGGCAGCCACCCGCGGCCCCCACGACGACACCCCCGAGAGCAGGCGCCTGCGCGCCGTACTCCTCGACCAGTTGAGGGCGTCCCCGCAGCAGCCCCTCCAACTCCCCACCCCCACCGACCCCCGCCTCGAAGCGGTCTGCGACCTCCTGCACGACGACCCGGCCGACCCCCGGCCCCTGGCCGCGCTCGGAAGGGCCTCCGGAGCCGGTGAACGCACGCTGAGCCGCCTCTTCCGCCGCGAACTGGGCATGACCTTCCCCCAGTGGCGCACCCAGCTCCGCCTGTACCACGCGCTGCGGATGCTGGCGGAGGGCGAGCCGGTCACGGCGGTCGCGCACCGCTGCGGCTGGTCCTCCACCAGCGCCTTCATCGACGTGTTCCGCCGCGCGTTCGGCTCCACACCCGGCGAACACAGCCGTCGTTAGCGGCCGGACGGGTCGGCCACCGCGCTTCGCGCGATGGCAGCTACTCAGCGCGGTCGCCCCCGGTGCCCAGGACGGGCGGGGGAGAGGATGCGACGCTGGAGTGAGGGGCCCGCGAGTGGAGGTCCGAGTGCGTCTCATCCGGTCCGGGGCCCTCTCCTTCGGCCTGGCGACCAGGTCCCGGTGCGGCTCGATGGATGCGACGCAGAATCGTGCGGGCAGTCTGTGAGCCCGCCGGCCGGGGCATCGCTCACCGAGCATCGCCAGGCGGCCTTACCGCGTGGATCCGGGCCGTTGGGACCAGGACCGCGCGACCAACCCGGAAGGCAGGTGCGTCCCATGCGCACGTCGACCCGTATCGCCGGTGCCCTCACCGGCCTGACCCTCACCCTCGGTGGTGCGGTCCTCGCCGCTCCCGCGGTCCGGGCGGACATCCCCGCCTGCACGCAGATGGCCCAACTGGCCGGTGCCACCGCTTCCGACGCCGTCTCAGCGGCCTGCAGCCGTGGCGTGGTCGGAGACCAGCAGAGTTGTGTGACCGGGCTGACCGGGGCCGGAGTGGCGGGCGGCGCCGCGACCGGTGCCTGCCGGGCGGCGGCCCACGAACCGCGCTAGAGGACCGCGCGCGGTGGCTGGAGTCTTCCTTCTGGCGCGGGCGATGATCGCGCCGCCGTCCGCATTGAGGTGACCCTCTGCCGATGCCCTGACTCACCCCCACCGTGGAAGAGGTCCGGCAGGTCATCCCGATCCAACCCGTCCGAGTCAAGGCCGACCCCGCCGGCTCGCCGACCGGCACGCGGCCCTCTCCGGGGACCTACGAGACGGCGCCGTAACAGCACGGCCAAGGAGCCGACCGGCATGGTGCACCCGCCGGTCGGCTCCGCCGTGCTCTCGACGACCCCGGGGACGACTCCGTCGTTCGGCCCATCAAGGGCCCCGGCCGCAACGCCGAAAAGGACCAAGCGGAGTCGCCCCACCCTCGCGTTCCGGTACGCCTCCGCGCCCCAGGCCGCCCTGATGCCGGCGGTCCCGTACCCCCGCCGACAGGCCCGGAGGAAATCCCGCATGCGCGTCTGCCTGCCCCTGACCGCCGTCACCACCGCCGCGCTCCTGCTCGTCACGGCCACCGGCGCGACTCCCGCCGCAGCAGGCCGGAACCCCGACGGCACGCCACTGGTCAAGGTGTCCCACGGCGACCCGTACGCGAAGTGCACCATCGGAGCGAGGTCCCCCGACAGCGTCGTCTACCCGGCCACCGAGGTCGAGCCGTACCTGTCCGTCGATCCGCGCGACTCCAAGCGCGTGGTCACCGTGTTCCAGCAGGACCGCTGGAACGACGGCGGCGCCCGTGGCCTGGCGGCGGGCTGGACCACGGACGGCCACACCTTCCACCGGAGCACGCTGCCGTTCAGCCTGTGCGCCCCCGGTGGCGCGGACTTCGAACGGGCCTCCGACCCCTGGGTGAGCACCGGACCGGACGGCACGGTCTACGCCGGCGGGGAGGGCGTCGACTTCACGAAGAGCACGCGCAGCGCCCTCCTGGCAGTCACGTCCCGCGACGGCGGCCGCACTTGGCGGAACCTCACCACCACGCACGTCGACGAGCAGCCCTTCTTCAACGACAAGCCCTCACTCACCGCCGACCCCGTCCGCAAGGGCACCGCCTACCAGGTCTGGGACCGCCTCGACAACGACCCGCCCGGCCCCAGCTCCCTCGACGGTCCCGGCTACATCTCCCTCACCCGCGACGGCGGCCGCACCTGGAGCAAGGCCCGGCCGTTCGTCGACACCAGCACCGTGCCCAACACCCAGACCATCGGCCATCTGATCGTCGCCGACCGGCGCACCGGCACCCTGTACGACTTCTTCGACCAGA
Organism: Streptomyces sp. NPDC090032; assembly: GCF_044748025.1. Lineage (NCBI taxonomy): Bacteria > Bacillati > Actinomycetota > Actinomycetes > Kitasatosporales > Streptomycetaceae > Streptomyces > Streptomyces sp. NPDC090032. The sequence goes on from NZ_JBIVFF010000001.1 coordinate 268,577, forward strand.
TCACCTACGCGGACGACCTGAGCACCGTCGTCGAAGCCCACTACGCGATGGTCACCTCGGCCGACGCCGGAGAGACCTGGAGCGCCCCGGTCACCGTGGCCCGGGACACCTCCGTGCCGGAGGTCGACCCGAACGACCCCACCAAACTGCTGCGCGCCGGGGCCACACTGCCGAGCCCGGCCGTCGACCCCAAGACAGGCGCGCTGTACATGGCCTACGAGGGCTCGGACTTCTCCGGTGGAAAATTCGACTCCGTCCAGCTTGTGCGGTCCACCGACGGCGGACGCACCTGGGGGCCCCCGGAGCTGATCAGCCCCAAGGGCGTTCCGGCCTTCTCACCGTCGATCGCGGTCGCCGGGCGGGGCACGGTCGCGCTCACCTACTACGACCTGCGCTTCCTCAAGCCCGGCAACACCACCACCCTGCCCACCGCCTACCAACTGGCCACGCTGCAGCACGGAAACCCGAAGCACCGGTCCGAACGACGGATCTCGCGGGTCTTCGACTGGCTGCAGGCGCCGTTCGCCGGGGGCTACTTCCTCGGTGACTACCAAGGCCTGGTGGCAGCCGGCAAGGGAGTACGGGCGGTGCTCACCGAGACCCACTCCGGCGCACCACAGAACCGTACGGACGTGTACACCAGCAGTCTCCGCACCCGCTGACCGACGCGGACGCCGTCGGGAGTGCCCCGCGGCGCGTGACTGCGGGGCGCCTTGTGGGGGTTAGTCGACTGTCTCCCCGTTGTGCGTACCGCCCTTACAGAGGTTGTCCGTCAGATCGGCCATTCCGCCGCCCTGCTTGCACTGAGAAGGGGTGACGTCGCTGGGGGCACCCTGTGTGGCGGCGGTGACGCTGGCGGCGCCTGTGAGGCCGAGTCCGGTGAGGGCTGCCGTGGCGATGACGGCGGCGAGGATTCGTCGAATACGCATTTGGTTCCCCTTTCACGAAATACCACAGCTTGGGGCACCAATCAGCCTAATCTTCACCCATGTGGGTGGCATGCCCATTCGGGTGACAGTGCTGTCGGTGCGGGGTCGGTGACGCGACCCGTCGGACAGGCCCTGGAGCGAAGAGACCACCCCGACCAGATGTCAGGGGGCGTCAGTGCGCGCTGTCAGGGCAAGGGTGGCGGTCCTGACCGAGCCGCCCTTGTTCTCGTCGTCCGTACCGAGCACCGCGTCACTCGACCCGGGCACCCACTCCAGCGCCTCGATCTTGAATCCCGTGAACTTTCCCAGCAGCTCGGGAGAGTCGGAGACCGTCAGCCGCACCGCCCCCGCCCCCGAGATCCGCACACGCCCCGCCAGGCTCACCCCCGAGTCGAACGGCCCGTCGTTCCCTGCGTCCGACGCCGAACTGACGAGCATCCGCCCGTCATCGGTCACCGAGATGTCGGACACGTGCCGGACGTCACCCGTCGGGTACGGAGCCCGGAACGACGCCGACTGCGGCGCCCCGAACTTCGCGTCCCCGTACTGGTCGTAGGAGAACGGCGCCGCGAAGACCGTCGCGGGCCGCTCGGCCCCGTCTCCCCGGTCCGCCCACACCGCCGCGAGCTTCCCCTTGTCCGAGGCCAGTGCGAAGCTCTCGAAGTCGTCGCCCTCGCGGATTCCGGGGAGCGGCGAGAGGTCGAGCACCTTCACCGTGCCGCCGGTCAGCCGCAGGTGGTAGACGAGTCCCCGGCTGGCCAGGGCCACATACTCGCCGGGCGCGCCCGGTACCGCCTCGACGGCCTCCAGGTCGATCGGCTCCGCGCCGTCCCAGGTCACCGGGGTGACGACGGCGGAGGCGGACTCACCCTCGCTGTAGGTGAGTTGGGCGATCCGGTTGTCGCCCGGCTTCTTGTTGTCGCGCACGACGAGCGCGTGGACCGTTCCGCCGGAGTGCTCCGTGAGGGCGAGCCCGCTGATGCCGGACTTCACGTCGTCGCCGACCTGCACCCAGGGGCCCGCGGCTCCGGCCTGGCCCGCTGCCACCAGGGCAAGGGTCGCGGTGGCGGCGGCGAGCAGTGACTTGTGGCGGAGCTGCATGGGCGGGCCTCTCGCTTCGGGGGACGTCGGGTAACGGCTCAGGGTGACGCGCGTAGACGCGTGGCTGCCCGGGACCGTAGCGATCATGGTGAGCCGGGGGCAAGTGGCGCGTGGGCCGTTCGGGGGTACGCGGAAGCGGCGCGCCCGGCACCAGTCAATGCCGAACGCGCCGCCTCGCGACGGGAGTTGTCAGCCGATGTGGTAGCTGTCCCCGTACACCTTCCAGTCCAGCGGCGGGTCCAGATTCAGGTTGCCGTTCTCCAGGAAGACGCGCTGCGCGGTGTCGACGCGGCTCGTGTCGCTGTGGGCCTCCTCCTGCTTCATGGCCCACACTCGCGCGTCGAGGAACGCGTTCAGGTAGGTGACCTCGTCGCCGCCCTGTGCCGGGGGCTCGGCCTGGGCGAGGGCGCGCTTGCGGATGTTGCGGAAGCTGGTCGCGTCATCGCCGTCGCCGTGCATCACGATGGCGTCGTAGTACGCGAACTGCCCGAGCGTGCCGATGCCGTCCGCCTTGCCCTGCGAGACCGCCGGGTTGAAGTACACGCGGTCGCGCTCGTCGTTCTGGGCCTGCTGGAACGCGGAGCCCTCGGCCGCCTTCTCCCAGTCGCGCTCGTAGTTCGGGTCGAGGCCTTCGTGCGAGTCGGTGCCGTCCACCTCGCGCAGGGCGGGCAGGTACTTCGCGAGGACGTTGCCGGGCTCGCGCTGCGTGTAGAGCTCCACGAGGTCGAGCATGTCGCCGGTGCCGGAACAGAAGCCGATGATCCCGGCGGTGTAGCCGCGGCCGTCGCCGATGTCCTCGATGTAGCCGTACTGGGCCTTCCAGTCGAGTGAGGAGTTCTCGGCGCTCGACACCAGCTGCATGGCGATCTCCTTCTTCGCCGGGTCGTCGAGCCCGCTCGCGGACACGGGCGTGGCCGTCGCGAGCTGGGTCGTCAGGAGCGGGGCCGCGACGACCGAGGCGCCGATCAGGGCGAGCAGGGTGCGTCGTGACGTGCGTATGTGGGGGGTGTGCACGGGACCTCCATGGGGGAGCTCGTTGTTCCGCGAACTGTTAGGAAGGTTTCCTACCAGAGATTGCGGGTGACGTATACCCGTCAAGCGGAAGGGAGTTGGGGGTCCGGGGCGGGGAACGAAGAGCCCGTGCCGGTGTTCCTGCACGTGAACGGCGGCTTTGTATGTGGCGGGGAGTGGTGGCGTGGCCCGGCGTGGGGCGAGGGCGCGATTCAGGGGGGCAGGCCGACACCGTGCTCGCGCCCGGCATGCACCTCTGCCAGGGCGCGAGCACGGCGTCGGGGTCAGGCGCGGGCCCGAGCGCCACGGGCCCGCGCGCGAGTCGCCGGCCCGCCTCGCCCGGCAGCACGTCCGGCGGCAGCGCCTCCCACGGCTCGGCGTGGCCGGTGAATCAGAGGCCGAAGGAGCGCGGGTCCGACGCGAGTGCCCGGAAGTATTCGCGCGGATCCGCCACGAGCTTGCGCTCCTTGAGGTCCATCAGGCCTCCCACCCCGGTCAGTTCGGCCGCGAGCGTGCCGTCGGTCTTGCGCACCGACTGCTCGATCCGGAACGTCTTGCCCTCCGTCCACACGAACGCACAGCTCACGTCCAGCTCGTCACCCGCGCGCAGCTCGCGGCGGTAGCGGATCGTCGTCTCCAAGGTGACGGGGCCGACCCCCTTCGCCAGCAGGTCGGCCTGCCGGATCCCGCCCTGCTGAAGCAGCGCCCATCGTGCGTGCTCCGCGTACTGCAGATACACGCTCTGATTGAGGTGCCCCTGCGAATCGGTCTCGTACCCGCGCACTTGTATGTGCACGGTGAACGGCTCGGCCACAATTTTCCCTTCGACGGTTACTACGGTTCCTACGGCTACTGCGCCTGCCGGGTCCGGTGTTTCGGCTACGGATACGGCTGCCGCTTCCGGTTCGGGTCCCTCGGCGGGCACGGTGTCACGCCCGTCTCGGTGACGCCAGCAAGTACCGCCCACCGGTGCGGGGTTGGGCGTGCTCGCTGACCTGCCACCCCGCCCGCTCCAACGCGGCGGCGCGGCCCGTGATTCCGTCCGGCCCACGTCCCCGTACCGCCACGGCCTCCGGCTGTGGTGTCGCGTCGACCCGGTGTCCGTCCCCGGCGTCACCCTCCGCCGGCCGGCAGCCCGCAGCTTCCAGGGCGAGGGCGGCGGCCTGCACCAGATGAGCGCGCTCCCAGGCGCACGGGCGGTCGGTGGCGCCCTCAGGGTTGGTCATCCGGCGCATCTCCACGAGCCCCTGCCAGGCGCTGCGCACCTCGCGCGCCCTCGCCTGACCGTCCGGGACCGGCGGCTCTCCGCCGACCCGTGCCGCAAACGGGCCGCCGCCCGATGCTGCCGGTGGCGGGGGCTGTTGGGCGCGCTCCGGTTCGTCCCCCGCCTCCCGTATCCGGTGTCCGGCCGGTGTCAGGAAGTGGCCGTGCGGCGGGCGTGGGTGCCGGAACGCGAGCTTCATCAGGACGAGGCGCGCGAGCTGGGCCTCACTGCCCTTGAGGCGCCCGGTGACCGGGTCGGCCTCCTCGACGATGCGCCGCTGCGCGGCGGACAGCGGCCTGGTCATGATGCCACCCCCTGGTCCTGTCCCTCGGCCGGTACGTGCTCCGTACGTTCCGATGGTGCAGCACGGGTCTGACAACGGGGTCTGACGACGGGGCCCGACGAGACGGGTTCTGGCAGCGGGGTCTGACCAAATGGGGTCTGACGACGGCCGGGTCCGATGGCGTATCAGGGCCGCAGGTTCCACCCGGCGACGACCGGACGGCCGTGCTCCGTGCTGAGCCTGCTGACCGTGCCCGTGGCCAGCAGGAAATGCGCGCCGTCCGCAGGTGTCAGGCCGAGCCTGCGCGCGGTGAGGACGCGGAGGAAGTGGCCGTGGCCGACGAGGACGACGCTGCCCTCGTTCTCCGAGAGGGCGGCGTCCACCTTCGCGAGCATGCGGTCGGCCCGCGCCCCCACCTCTTCGGGGCTCTCGCCGGGGTGCTCCGGAGGTCCGGGCTCGACCCCGTCCGTGAAGAGGAACCAGCCGGGCCGGCTGCGCTGGATCTCCAGCGTCGTGACGCCCTCGTAGGCGCCGTAGTCCCACTCGCACAGGTCGGCGTCCACCCGCACGTTCTCCAGACCCGCGAGCTGCGCGGTCTCGTACGCCCGCACCATCGGGCTCGAGAAGACGGCACCGATGTGATAGCTGCCGACGAGTGGTGCGAGCTTGCGCGCCTGCGCGCGGCCGTTCTCCGTCAGCGGGATGTCGGTCGAGCCCGTGTGCTTCCCGGACAGGGCCCACTCGGTCTCGCCGTGCCGGACCAGCAGCAGGTCACCCATGCGACTGTCCTGTTCTCTCCGAGGCTGCCGTCGTCCGGGCCCGGCGATCCTGCCAGGGCCCGTCGTTCGAACCGTACACGCGGTGCGGGAGGGACGCCCGGCCTTGATTGTCAGACCCCGCCCGTAAGGTCGTAGACGTCGCCGGTCCCACCGGACGAGGGCGACGCACGCCGCACCGACCAGGGCGTACCCATCTGCCGACCAGGGAAAGGAGCCCGGCCATGACGGAGCAGACCGACCATCGGGGCATCACCGTCGCCGCGGCCGCCGTGTTCCTTCCCGCGCCCCTGCCGCGCGAGAGCAGCGTCGCGTTCTGGTACCCGGACGGCACGGACCTGGCCGGCGCCACACCGCTCACCGTCGTCCGGCCGCACGGCGCGGGCGCCCGCGCCCGGACGGTGCCCGCGGTCCGGCTGCCCGTCACCGACGCCCTGCCCCTGCTCGTCAGGGCCCGCCACACCCCTGGAGCCCATCCCGCCGCGGCCTGCTGGGGCGCCGCAGCCCTGCACGCCCTGCACCTCGTCGGCCGTGGCCGCCTCCTGCCCGGCCTCACGGCCTCCGACCACGACGCGTGGCGCGCGGGCCCCCTCGACGCGGACGACATCGCCCAGCTGCGCGCCATCGCCGCCGCCATGCCGTACGAGGCCCATGCCGCGCCGGTGGAGGGCTCCAAGCCGCTCCGGCTCCCCGAGCCCGAAGCTCTGGTGCGCGCGTTCCTCGACGCGGTCGCCGACTCCCTGCCGCGCAGCCCCGCGGCCCCCTTCGCAGCCGGAGCGCCGTTCGCCTCCTTCGCGCCGCAGCACCTGCCCCGCGCGCGTGCCTGGGCCGTCGAGGCCGCCGCCGGGATGGACGCGGGCGTACGGGTGTCCCTGCGCCTCGACCTCTCGAACTTCACGCTGTTCGACACGGACGATGCTGATGATGCTGCCGATGCCACCGACCCCGCCTCCGCCGGTGAGGACGGCCAGGGAGGCCCAGGCGCCCAGGAGCGGCGGCGGGCCGGCGCCGCCCTCGTCCAGGTGCACAGCCTCGCCGACCCCACCCAGGTCGTCGACGCCGCGCGGCTCTGGGCCGGCGACGGCGAGGCGCACTTCGGGCCGCGCGCCCGGATCGACGCCGTCCTCGCCCTGCGCCGCGCCGCCCGCGTCTGGCCCCCGCTCGGCCGCGTCCTGGAGCGTGACGTGCCCGACGTCCTCGCACTCTCCGAGGGCGAGCTGCTCGACCTGCTCGGCCCGGCCGCGGCCCGCCTCGCGGACGCGGGCGTCGAGGTCCACTGGCCCAGGGACCTGGCCCGCGCCCTCACCGCCACCGCCGTGGTGCGCGCGGCGGCGCCCGGTTCCGCCACCGACGGCACCCCGTTCTTCGACGGTGAGGAACTCCTCAAGTTCAACTGGCAGTTGGCGCTCGACGGCGACCCTCTCTCCGAGCGCGAGATGGACGAACTCGCCGAGTCCCACCGGCCCGTCGTCCGGCTGCGCGACCAGTGGGTCGTCGTCGACCCCGACCTCGTACGCAAGGCCCGTAAGCGTGAGCTGGGCCTGCTCCAGCCCGTCGACGCCCTCGCCGTGGCCCTCACCGGAGAGGCCGACATCGACGGCGAGCGCGTCGAGGCCGTCCCCACCGGAGTCCTCGCCCACCTCCGTGACCGCCTCGTCGAAGGCCCCTCAGCCGTCACCCAGCCCGCCGGCCTGCACGCCACGCTCCGCGACTACCAGCTGCGGGGCCTGGCCTGGCTCGACCTCATGACCTCGCTCGGCCTCGGCGGCTGTCTCGCCGACGACATGGGCCTCGGCAAGACGGTCACCCTCATCGCGCTCCACCTGCGCAGGAACAAGGCGGCGCCCACCCTCGTCGTCTGCCCTGCGTCCCTCCTCGGGAACTGGCAGCGCGAGATCACCCGCTTCGCCCCCGGCGTCCCCGTCCGCCGCTTCCACGGCACCGACCGCACCCTCGACGGCCTCGACGGCGGTTTCGTCCTCACCACGTACGGCACCCTGCGCACCCGCGCCGCCGAACTGGCCGGGCACACCTGGGGCATGGTCGTCGCCGACGAGGCGCAGCACATCAAGAACCCCTTCTCCGCCACCGCCAAGGCGCTGCGCACGATCCCCTCGCCGGCCCGCATCGCGCTCACCGGCACTCCCGTGGAGAACAACCTCTCCGAGCTGTGGGCCCTGCTCGACTGGACGACCCCCGGACTGCTCGGCCCCCTCAAGTCCTTCCGCGCACGGCACGCGCGCGCAGTGGAGACCGGCGAGGACGCCGGGGCCGTCGAGCGCCTGGCCCGCCTCGTGCGGCCGTTCCTGCTCCGCCGCAAGAAGTCCGACCCCGGGATCGTCCCCGAGCTGCCGCCCAAGACCGAGTCCGACCACCCGGCCCCCCTCACCCGGGAACAGGCCTCGCTCTACGAGGCGGTCGTCCGCGAGGCGATGGCGGAGATCGAGGCCGCCGAAGGCATCGCACGCCGCGGCCTGATCATGAAGCTCCTCACGTCGCTCAAGCAGATCTGCAACCATCCGGCGCAGTTCCTCAAGGAGGCGGACGCCCCGCGGGCCCGCCTCACCGGCCGCTCCGGCAAGCTCGCCCTGCTCGACGAACTCCTCGACACGATCCTCGCGGAGGACGGCTCCGTCCTCATCTTCACGCAGTACGTGTCCATGGCCCGCCTCCTCGCGACCCACCTCGCCGCCCGCGCCATCCCCTCCCAACTCCTGCACGGCGGAACCCCCGTGGCCGAACGCGAGCGCATGGTCGACCGTTTCCAGTCCGGCGAGGTCCCCGTCTTCCTGCTCTCACTGAAGGCCGCCGGCACCGGCCTGAACCTCACCCGCGCGGGCCACGTCGTCCACTTCGACCGCTGGTGGAATCCGGCTGTCGAGGAGCAGGCCACCGACCGCGCCTACCGCATCGGCCAGACCCAGCCCGTCCAGGTGCACCGCCTCATCACCGAAGGCACCGTCGAGGACCGGATCGCCGAGATGCTCGCCGCGAAGAAGGCCCTCGCGGACGCGGTCCTCGGCTCCGGCGAAGCCGCCCTGACCGAGCTGACCGACCGGGAGCTCGCCGACCTCGTCTCCCTCAGGAGGACGGCATGACACGGAGGACGGCATGACACCCCACACGCCGGGCCGCGCGGGCGCGCACGCCCAGGCCCGCGCCCGCGTCGACGACCGCCGCCGCACCTTCCCGCCCCTGCCGCCCCGCACCCGCACGGCCGACGACTTCGCCCTGACCTGGTGGGGGAACGCATGGGTGGACGCCCTCGTGGACACGGCGCTCGACACGGCCCGCCTCACCCGCGGCCGCGCCTACGCCGACCGCGGGCACGTCGACGCCATCACCGCGACCCCCGGCCGCGTCATGGCCTACGTCCACGGCTCACGCCCCAGGCCGTACCGCACGGAGATCCGCCTGCGCACCCTCCACGACGACGACTGGGAGCGCATCCTCGACACGGCGGCCGCCCGCCCCGACCACATGGCCGCGCTCCTCGACAAGGACGTCCCGCACGCGCTGGCCGCCGTCGCCGACCTCCTGCCCGCCGTCGGTGACCTGATTCCCGACTGCTCCTGCCCGGACGACGGTTACCCCTGCAAGCACGCGGCCGCGCTCTGCTACCAGACGGCACGACTGCTCGACGAGGACCCGTTCGTCCTCTTCCTGCTGCGCGGCCGTGGCGAACAGGAGCTCCTCGCCGACCTCACCCGGCGGAACGCGGCGCGGGCCGCCGGTGAGCGCTCCGCCACGGCCCCGGCGCTGCCCTCGGTCGCGGCCCGCGAAGCCCTCGCGCCCCGCATCCTGCCGCTCCTGCCCCCGCCGTTCCCGGCCCCCGCGCACCCGGGCCGCCCGCCCGTCTACCCGCACGCGTCCGGCGCCCCCGACCCGCTCGCCCTCGACCTCCTCGCCACGGAGGCCGCGGCCCGTGCCCACACGTTCCTCACCCGGGGCATCGACCCGATCGCCGGGCTCACCCCCTGGCAGGACGCGGTCCGGCTCGCTGCCGCCCACCCCGGCTCCGGCCTCGCGGCGTCCACGCGAGCCCTGTACAAGTCCCTCGCGCAGGGCACCGGACGCACGGCCACCGACCTGGCCCGCGCCGTCGCCGCCTGGCGCCAGGGCGGACTGGCGGGCCTGGACGTCCTGGAAGAGGAGTGGGACCCGCCGGCCGGCCCCTTCGACCGGGCCCGCCCGGCCCTCATCGCCGCGGACTTCCCCCACTTCCGACCCCACCGCAACAGGCTGTCCACCGACAACCTCCAGCTCCGCCTCGGCCGCGAAGGCCTCTGGTACGGCTACGAGTCGGACCGCGGCCGCGAGGACTGGTGGCCGAGAGGCACCCCCGACACGGACCCGGTCGGAGCCCTCACGGCCCTGCTCGGCCGTTGACGGCTCGTCCGACGGACCGTCAAGAGCCGGACCACGCAAGGCACACGGCTCATTGCTCACGGCGCCCTGCAGACAGCAGACGGCGCCCCGCGATCAGCTCACGGCGCCCTGCTCACGGAGCACACCTCACCGCACACACCTCACCGCACACACCTCAAAGCAGACCGCGTCCCGTCACAGCGCCTCGGCCCACCGTGTCAGTGTCGTGAAGTCCGGCTCGCGCAGCCCGTGGCGTGGGTGGATGCGCAGGAGCAGGGCCGGGGCGTCGTGATGCTCGGTGACATGGCGGGAGTCCAGATCCGTGATCATGTCGTCGACCCAGGCGAAGGGCCGCCCGGCCGCCCAGTCGAGCAGCGGGCGGGTCTTCCAGTAGAGGCCGTCGGGATCCCGGGCGAACAGCTCGGGCCACTCGATCACCGGGAGCGCGGCGGGCAGGCCGATCGCCGGGCCGATCATCTCGTTCGCCTCGTGCATCCAGGTGGTCGCCCAGGCCAGTTCGAAGGGCAGGCCGGCCAGGCGCCGGCCGTGGGAAGGGTTGAGTACGACCCGTAGTCCGCGCCGGTGGCTGCGGGAGCCTGGGGTCTGGCGCGAGAGCCAGTTCTCGGGGTGGAAGCGGTGAGCGGCGTAACCGCGCAGGCGGGGGAGGCGGGCGGCGTACGGGTTGAGGGGCCCGTCGACGTCGAGGAGGAGCAGCGGCCTGTCTGTCATGCAGAGGTGTTGCCCACCGAGGGCGTTGATCGCTCCTGGCCATGTCGTGCTCCCGTCGTCGGGCACCGGTCAGTGCACGCTCGGGGCCGCCGAGTCGATGAACCGAGCGATGGCGTCCTTGCACCGCCGAGAACGCCGGTCACGGTCCTCCTCGTCCACTGCCTCGTGCAGGCAATTCGCCAACTCGAAGGAAGCCTCGGCCAGTTGGCGCGTATCCGCGCGGTCGCACACCAACTGCACCCGCGCCAGCGCCTGTCGCGCGTTGATCCGCGCCTCGTACGAGGCGAAGCGGGCGTCCTCCGCCTGTGACGACCCCGGTACCTCCATCGCCCGGAACCACCGGTCGTTCTGACTGCGCCGGTAGTCGAACACGGCTCCGGCGAACGCGCTGTAACTGGAGATCCGCTCCTGACGCAGCTGCTCGGCACGGGCGAGCCCGGCGACCCGTTCCGTGGACCGCGCCTGGAAGAAGTGGGTGACGACGGAACCGAGCAGGGTACCGACCACGGCTATCAGGGCCGCATCCATGGTGAGTTGCTCCTCGTGGGCCTGGGAAAAATCATTCGATTCTCGGTGCGGTCCCTGACTACCTTTCTCGCGTGGCAACGAAACTCAATCAGATCATCGCAGTCGAGAAAGGCGTCAAGTCCAAGGCACACCAGGACCTGACGGCTGCCCATCACGGGCTTCAGAAGCCGGCGCTCCTGGCCGGGATCTCGCGTACCTACCAGCCCAAGGACGAGGAGGGCGAGCAGCTGCCGCCCGAGTCGACGCGGGTCCAGGTGCGGGCCGAGCACGTGCTGCGCGACACCGCGAAGACGCTCACCCGGCTGTTCGATGTGACCGCCACCAAGGACTGGGCGAACTGCGAGGCGCGCGCCGATGTCACCGTCGACGGACGGACCGTCCTGAGCCAGGTGCCGGTCGCGTATCTGCTCTTCCTGGAGAAGCAGCTCGTCGACCTCAACACCTTCGTGCGCAAGCTGCCCGTGCTCGACGCCTCCGAGTCGTGGACGCAGGACCCGTCGACCGACGACTGGAAGACGGAGCCGGTGCGGACGCTGCGTACCAAGAAGGTGCCGCGCAACCACGTGAAGGCCGAGGCGACGGAGAAGCACCCGGCGCAGGTCGAGGTGTACTACGAGGACGTGCCCGTCGGGTACTGGACGACCGTGAAGTTCTCCGGCGCGCTGCCCGCGCGCAGGGTGAACGAGCTGCTCGACCGGATCGAGAGGCTCCAGCAGGCCGTCAAGTTCGCCCGCGAGGAGGCGAACGCGGCGGAGGTGGCCGACCAGCGGGCGGGTGACCCCGTGTTCAGCTACCTGTTCGGCTGATCCGGAGCCGCATTCAAGACTCCCCGGGCGCCGCTCAGCCGGCGGCCGGGGTGCGCGAGGAGCGCAAAGCTGAAGCTGAAGCTTGTCGTGACGGTGCGGTCCGCACAGCACACGCGGACCGCCATCAATCTCAGACTCTTGCTCCAGACTCAGTATTCGCCGCTCATCGCCGAATCGATCGGACCCGGGCCCCAGGCCCCGAATTGCCGGTTCGAATCCGGCCCGCCCAGCTCGATGGGCGGTAGTCCAAAGGCAGGACGCAGGGCATTGACACTGACCCGGGTCCTCAAGCGTGTCGGCGTGTGATGTGAGTGGCATTCATGGGGTCCGGGGGCCGGCTACGCCCTCGGACCCGCTCCATGTCCAGGCCCCAACGAGACTCCCCGGCCCGCGAAGAACGTCCCGAACATCGTCAACGGCAGTTCCGCGCAACGGGTTTCGGGGCTGATCCCCGAAGGATTGTGGAAGTGGAAGCGGTCACCGTCGCGAGCCGTGACAAGGACCAGGTGCCCGCCCCGGCCGGGCGCCGGGCGCTCCGGGCGGCGGATCCCGTAGTGGACCGAGGCCATGACCGTACGGCCCGTATCCAGCAGCCCGGCGATCTCGTCGACCGTCAGATGGCGGTGGACGGTGGCGTCCAGACCGAGTTCCTCCCGGGCGTACTCGGCGAACGGGGCGTAGATCAGACCGTGGATGTCGCCCTCCGCATCCACTGTGTACGCGCCGTACTTGAGCGCTCCGTCGCGCAGGTCGAACAGGCTGGGCGCGTCCGGTCCGAGCGCCATGCGCAGACACGTCATGCCGCACAGATGGCCGCACCAGAGCGCGTAATCCTCCACCGTGGACGCGCCCGACGTCTCCCAGGCGGGGTCGGCGGCCCGGTCGAAGGTGCCCTCCACGATCGCCTCGACGAGTCCGGGCGAGGCGAACTGCGTCAGGCTCGGCAGGGCGCAGGTGGTGCAGAACGTCACTGGCGGTACCCACTCAGGAAGCGCCCGATCCGGCTGATCGCGGCGTCGAGATCGTCAGCGTACGGGAGGGTGAGGATGCGGAAGTGGTCCGGGCGCGGCCAGTTGAAACCGGTGCCCTGGACGACCTGGATCTTCTCGCGCAGCAGCAGGTCGAGGACGAACTTCTCGTCGTCGACGATGGGATGGACCTTGGGGTCGATGCGCGGGAACGCGTACAGGGCGCCCTTCGGTTTCACGCAGGAGACGCCCGGGATCTCGTTGAGCTTCTCCCACGCCTTGTCGCGCTGTTCGAGGAGGCGGCCGCCCGGCGCGGTCAGTTCGCGGATGGACTGGCGGCCGCCGAGCGCGGCCTGGATGGCGTACTGGGCGGGGGCGTTGGCGCACAGTCGCATGGAGGCGAGCATCGTCAGGCCCTCCAGGTAGTTGCGGGCGTGCTGCTGCGGTCCGGTGACGACCAGCCAGCCGGAGCGGAAGCCCGCGACGCGGTAGGTCTTGGAGAGACCGCAGAAGGTGAGGACGACCAGGTCCGGGGCGAGGGTGGCGACGCTGTGGTGGACCGCGTCGTCGTACAGGATCTGGTCGTAGATCTCGTCCGCGAGCACCATCAGTCCGTGCCGGCGGGCGAGGTCGAGGATGCCCTCGATGATCTCCTTGGGGTAGACGGCGCCCGTGGGGTTGTTGGGGTTGATGATGACGACGGCCTTGGTGCGGTCGGTGATCTTCGCGGCCATGTCGTCGAGGTCGGGGTACCAGTCGGCCGACTCGTCGCAGATGTAGTGCACGGCCCTGCCGCCGCAGAGCGTGGTGACGGCCGTCCACAGCGGGAAGTCCGGGGCGGGGATGAGGACTTCGTCGCCGTCCTCCAGGAGTGCCTGTACGGCCATGGAGACCAGCTCGGACACGCCGTTGCCGAGGAACACGTCGTCGACGCCGACCTCGAGGCCGAGCGCCTGATAGCGCTGGGCGACGGCGCGGCGGGCGGACAGCACGCCCCGCGAATCGGTGTAGCCGTGAGCCTGGGGGAGCATCCGGATCATGTCCTGGACGATCTCCTCGGGCGCCTCGAAGCCGAAGAGCGCGGGGTTGCCGGTGTTGAGGCGCAGGACGCTGTGGCCCGCCTCCTCCAGGGCGTTGGCGTGCTCGATCACCGGGCCGCGGATCTCGTAGCAGACCTCGCTGAGCTTGCTCGACTGCCGGAACTCCATGTGGTGCCCTCCCGCGACCTGCCCGTGACGTGTGTGACTTGGTTTTACCAAGTGACTGCTTGGAAAGTCCAACAAGTTGCATAGACTGCGAGCCATGCCACGCCGAAGCTACGACCAGCACTGCGCCGCCGCCCGCGCCCTCGACGCCGTCGGGGACCGCTGGACGCTCCTGATCGTCCGTGAGCTCCTCGCCGGGCCGCGCCGCTACACCGATCTGCACGCCGACCTGCCCGGCGTCAGCACGGACGTGCTCGCCTCGCGGCTGAAGGACATGGAGCGCGAGGGCGTCGCCGAGCGCCGCAGGCTGCCCGCACCCGTCTCGGCGTACGTGTATGAACTGACCCCGCGCGGAAGGCAGTTGCTGCCGGTGCTCCAGGCGCTTGGGGAGTGGGGCGCGCCCGACCTCGAGGAGCGCAGGCCCACGGACGCGGTGCGTGCGCACTGGTTCGCGCTGCCGCTCCTGAGTCATCTGGAGCGGCTCGGGAGCGAGGGCGTGGTGGAAGTCCGCCTGGACGAGGGGGAGTTCCATGTACGGGTCGGCGGCTCGGGCGCGGGCGGGCCTGTCTACGGCGAGGGGGCCGTGGCCGGTGAGCCCGATGCGCGGCTCGTCCTCGGTACGGAGACCTGTGTCGCCGTGGTGCGGGGCGAGCTGACGCTGGAGGAGGCGGCGCGCGCGGGCCGTGTCGCCGTGTCCGGTGACGGCACCCTGGCGAAGGCGCTGCGGGAGGCGTGAAGAGGGGTGATCAACTCGCCCATGGCACCCGGCACTTGATGTGCGCCGGGTGCCATGGGCGGGGGTGTCACATGCCCGGCGGTACCCGGGACGGGCGGCGCGTGCCGCGCGTCAGGGCGTAGCCGCCGATACCGGCGAGCGCGGCCAGGATTCCGCCCGCCGCCGTCCAGACCCAGCGGTCCGACCACCAGCCGGCGGACCAGCCGTCCTCGGGCTCGCCCGTCGCGAGAGCCTGGCTCGCCGACGAGCCGTTCTCCTCATCAGAGGCGTTGTCGGAGGCGTCGCCTGCGGCGGCGGCCTCCTCCGTCGTCGAGCCCGGCACGAGCGGGGCCGCGAGCGAGCCGTCCACCGCCGCGGAGCCGCCGACCTCCTTCGAGGTCACCTCGACCTCGGCCGAGACGGGAAGCCCCTGGTCGGAGGGGGTCAGCGTGGCCGCCGTGAGCCGGACGTAGTACGTGCCGGGCAGCGGGTCGTTCGCCCACTGTTCCGACCAGGCCCGCACCGTACGCAGTGTGCAGGACAGGTCGACCGACGTCGCGTCCGGCGCCGTCGCCCTCGACTGCGTCCCGTACATGCAGGACTGACGGCGCCTCAGCCCGTCGTACACGTCGATCCGCCACGTCGCGCCCGAGGGCCGCGTGGCCGAGTCCGGCAGCTTCACCGTCGCCTTGACCGTGGGCCGCTGCCCGGCGTCCGCCGGGAACGACCAGTACAGGTAGTCACCCGTGGAGGCGCCCGCGGTGGCCCGCTGCCCCTGTTCCACCTCCTGCGCGGTGCGGAACGACGTGCCCGCCTCGGTGGGCGCCTTGCCGTCACCGGAGTCACCGGAATTGCCCAAGTCGCCCGAGCCGGCGAACGCCGTACCCGCCCCGAGCAGTGCGGTCAGCGCGCTCGCGCCGAGGAGCCCCGCCGTCGCCAACAGCTTCGTCGTACACATCAGTTGGTCCTCCAGACCGCGACCCGCCAGCGCGAGATCCAGCCCCACAGCACACCCGCCGCGAAGCCGGTGAGCACCAGGGCGCCGAGCAGCCACCAGCCGCGGCCGAGGCCGAACGCGGCCACGTCGGACGCCGCGCTCGGCGCGTCCACGACGTCCACGGTCAGCTCGACCGGGAGGCCCGGTGTCGTCTTGACCGAAGCCGGGGCCGAGTAGGAGTTCGACACCTGGAGGCAGACGGTCTCGGCCGCCGCCTCGTCCGACTCGTCATCGTTCTGTTCGGGCTTCGGGTAGCGCAGGCCCGTCGAGATCACGTCCGTGCGACCGTCGCCCGCCTCCGAGCCCCGGACGATCTCACGGCCGTGCTCGGTGACCGCGCGCAGCAGCACGCCGTAGTCCTTGTTGACCGCGCGGTCCGCGGCCACGCTCACCGAGGCGCGCAGCTCCTGTCCGGGAGCGACGGCCACGCGGTAGAAGCGGTGCTCGCCGAACGTCTCGCGGTCCGCGTACAGGCCCGGCTTGATCTCCGGCGCGCCGGTGCACTCCTTCGCGCCCTCGACGGCCACGGGGTTGACCACGGGGTCGGCCGCGCGGTCGACCAACTGGCCGACGCGGTCGGTGAGTTCATCGGTGTGCCGCACGGAGGTGTACGTGCCGCCGGTGGCCTCGGCGATGCAGCTCAGCTGGTCACGCGTCTTGGCGTCCGGGACCAGGCCGAGTGTGTCGATGGTGAGGTTGATGCCCTTCGCGGCGATGTCGCGGGCGACCTCGCAGGGGTCGAGCGGCTGGCAGGTGTCCTCGCCGTCGCTGATGAGGACGATGCGGCGCGATCCGTCGCCGCCGTTCAGGTCGTCGGCCGCTTTCAGAAGCGCGGGGCCGATGGGCGTCCAGCCGGTGGGAGCCAGGGTGGCGACGGCGGTCTTCGCCTCGGTGCGGTCGAGCGGTCCGACCGGATAGAGCTGCGCGGTGTCCTTGCAGCCCACCTTCCGGTCCTCGCCGCGGTAGTTGGCGCCCAGCGTGCGGATGCCGAGCTCGACCTCCTTCGGCGTCGCGTCGAGCACCTCGTTGAACGCCTGCTTCGCGGCGGCCATGCGGCTTCCGCCGTCGATGTCGCGTGCCCGCATGGAACCGCTCACGTCGAGCACGAGCTCGACCTTCGGGGCGGCCGTGGGCTGCCCGTCAGGGTTGTCCGCCGCGGAGGCGCCGACGGGCGTCAGCCCCATGGTCAGGGCGGCGAACAGGACACAGGTTCCCGCCGCCAGCCGTTTTCTTATGATCATCGCCGGATCTTATGGATCAACGTACGCGCACAACAAAACGGATGGTCAGCGGGGATGCGGGCCCGTGCCGGAATCCAGCTGTTTACCGCCGAACACCCCGGTTCCGTCCGCCTGTTCCCACCAGGCCTCAAGACCGGCCTGGTCCAACTCCCGCCAGTCCGGCGTCTCCTGCACGAGCGCACGGCCCAGGCTCCGCCCGAGCCCGACCAGCGCGCCGCCGGCCTCCGTACGGGCGTTGTCGTACGCGGCGAGCGCCTCGTCGAAGTCGGGCGTGGAGCGGAACGCGAATTCGAGGGCGGCGCCGTCCTGGAGGGCCTTCACCGCGCCCGCCCCGGTGTGCGGGCGCGCGACCGTCGCCGCGTCCCCCGTCAGCAGGAACCGGCCCGTCGCGTACCGCGGGGCCGTGAAGTCGTACATGGGCTGGAGGGCCAGCTCGTCCGGGGCCGTCAGGCGGACCAGGTCACCCCAGTAGGGCGGCAGCAACTCGTCCGCCACGTAGGCGAGATGGGAGTGCAGCGCGTCGGTGAGGGTGCCCGGCGGCAGGCTCGTCGGCAGGTCGACGCGCAGCGCCGCGTCGACGCCCGGCGGGGGAGCCGTGTAGAGAACCCAGTTCACGCGGTGGCCGCCGGCCGGGCCGCCGTCCGGGATCCGGTAGACGATGAGGTGCCCGCCGGGGAACACGACGTACGCGCAGTCCTCCTCCGCCCACAGGCCGGGCTCGGCGAGCCGCTCTGCGGGGAACGCGCCCCGCCACGCCAGATATCCCGCGTACCGCGGCTGTACGTCCGGGAACGCGCAGGCCCTCACCGCCGATCGGTAGCCGTCCGCGCCGATGACGAGACCGAACTCCTCGGCGCCACCGGCCGCCGTGTGTACGCGGGCGCCGCCCGCCGTCGCCTCGACCCGCGCCACCGCCGCACCCGTACGGAACTCGACGTCCGCGGGCACCGCCCGACGCAGATCGCGCCAGAGCGGCCCCCAGTTGTACGTACGGAACGGGAACGGCAGGGCGGCGATCTCACGCCCGAGCACCGTGTCCCCGGCGGACCCGGCCCTCACGTACCAGCGGCGGCGCACCAGCCCCACCCACGGCATGCCCGCGTCCATGTACCCGGCCGACTCCAGCTCGGCGTAGCGCGCGTCGTGCACCGCGAGCCCCACGCCGCGTTCCGCGAGGGAGCCCGCGGCCCGCTCGTACACGACGATCTCGTCCGCACCCCCGCGACGGGCCGCGAGAGCCGCGGCGCAGCCTGCGATGCTCCCACCCACGACCGCGACCCGGCCACCGTCCACCATGCGTCCCTGTCCCCATCGTCGGTCCCGCGCAAGGAAGATCGCGCAAGGAGATCTCCACAGCCGCCACGACGCTACCGGCAGTCACCCCGCGCCGCGCGGCCCCAGAGCCCCAACGGTGCGATCCCGGCCAACCGTCAGCCATGGACGCCGCCCATTAGGCTGGCCGGTGTGCTGCGAGAAGTGACGGCTGTCCGGTATCTGAACCCTCTGCGGAGCGGCGGCTCCGTGCCCGGGGTCGTCGAGGCCGACGACCTGGGGACCTATGTCGTGAAGTTCACCGGCTCCGCGCAGGGGCGCAAGGCCCTCGTCGCGGAGATCGTCGTCGGTGAGCTGGCGCGCCGTCTCGGCCTGCGCTTCCCCGAGCTGGTCCGCGTCCACTTCGACCCCGAGGTGGCCGCCGACGAGCCGCACCAGGAGGTCCAGGACCTGCTGCGCGCGAGCGACGGGCTCAATCTCGGGATGGACTTCCTGCCGGGCGCCAAGGACTTCACGCCCGAGGTCGCCGCCGCCTTCCCGGTGGACCCGCTGGAGGCCGGGAAGATCGTGTGGCTCGACGCCCTCACGGTCAACGTGGACCGCACGATCCACAGCTCCAACCTGATGGTCTGGCCCACCTTCGGCATCCAGGAGCCGAAGCTGTGGCTGATCGACCACGGCGCCGCCCTGGTCTTCCACCACCGCTGGGACGCGTCCGCGCCCGACAAGGCGTACGACTTCCGCCATCACGCCCTCGGCGCCTACGGGCCCGACACGGCGGGCGCCGACGCGGAGCTGGCTCCTCTCGTCACCGAGGAGATGCTCCGCGAGATCACCGCCCTCGTCCCCGACGCGTGGCTGACCGACGAGCCGGGCTTCACCACGCCGGACGAGGTCCGTGAGGCGTACGTCTCCTACCTCGCGGCCCGCGCCCGTACGTCCGCCGCGTGGGTGCCCACGGACTTCCCCTCGCGCGACCAGCTGGCGGCCGCCGACGCGCGCCGCGCCGCCGCCACGGAGAAGGGCCGCCCCGACTGGCTCAAACGCGTCCCCGACCTGCATGGCAAGCCGGCCGCCGAACAGGACTGGTCCGTCCACCTGGGATAGCGAGGTTCGGTCCCGGACACGACCGAACCCCCGGCGCTGTGCGGTGCCGAGGGCTCGGGTGGTGCGGGGCGGGACTCAGCCGGCGAGCTGCTCGTACGCGGGCAGCGTCAGGAAGTCGGCGTAGTCCGCGTCCAGGGAGACCTGGAGGAGCAGGTCGTGGGCCTGCTGCCACTTGCCGGCCGCGAAGGCCTCCTCGCCGATCTCGGCCTTGATGTTCGCGAGCTCCTGGGCCGCGACCTCGCGGGCCAGGTCGGCCGTGGCCGTCGTGCCCGAGTGCTCGCCGCCCTCGAAGACGACACCGGCGTTGATCCACTGCCAGATCTGCGAGCGGGAGATCTCGGCGGTGGCCGCGTCCTCCATGAGGTTGAAGATGGCGACGGCGCCGAGGCCGCGCAGCCACGCCTCGATGTAGCGGATGCCGACCTGGACGGCGTTGACCAGACCGTCGTAGGTGGGCCTGGCGTCGAGGGAGTCGATCGCGATCAGGTCGCCGGGCGCGACGGACACGTCCTCGCGCAGGCGCTCCTTCTGGTTCGGCCTGTCGCCGAGGACCGCGTCGAAGGACGCCATCGCGATCGGGACCAGGTCGGGGTGGGCGACCCACGAGCCGTCGAAGCCGTCGCCGGCCTCGCGGTCCTTGTCGTTCTTGACCTTCTCGAACGCGACCTTGTTGACCTCGGCGTCGCGCCGCGACGGGATGAACGCCGCCATGCCGCCGATCGCGTGCGCGCCCCGCTTGTGGCAGGTGCGGACGAGGAGTTCGGTGTACGCGCGCATGAACGGGGCCGTCATCGTGACCAGGTTGCGGTCCGGCAGGACGAACTTGGCGCCACCGTCACGGAAGTTCTTGACGATGGAGAACAGGTAGTCCCAGCGGCCCGCGTTGAGGCCGGCGGCGTGGTCACGGAGCTCGTAGAGGATCTCGTCCATCTCGTACGCGGCCGTGATCGTCTCGATCAGGACGGTCGCGCGGACGGTGCCCTGCGGGATCCCGACGTAGTCCTGCGCGAAGACGAAGATCTCGTTCCAGAGGCGGGCCTCCAGGTGCGACTCCGTCTTCGGGAGGTAGAAGTACGGGCCCTTGCCGAGCTCGATCAGGCGCTTGGCGTTGTGGAAGAAGTACAGGCCGAAGTCGACGAGCGCGCCGGGGACGGGGCGGCCGGCCTCGTCCTTCAGGTGGCGCTCCTCCAGGTGCCAGCCGCGCGGGCGCATCACGACGGTCGCGAGCTCGTCGTTGCCCTTGAGGGCGTACGACTTGCCGGTGCGCTCGTCGGTGAAGTCGATGTTCCGCGTGTAGGCGTCCATCAGGTTGACCTGGCCCAGGACGACGTTCTCCCAGGTGGGGGCCGAGGCGTCCTCGAAGTCCGCGAGCCAGACCTTGGCGCCCGAGTTGAGGGCGTTGATGGTCATCTTGCGGTCGGTGGGGCCGGTGATCTCGACGCGGCGGTCGTTCAGCGCGGCCGGGGCGGGGGCGACGCGCCAGGTGGTGTCCTCGCGGATGTGAGCGGTCTCCGGGAGGAAGTCGAGCGTGGAGGTGCGGGCGATCTCGGCGCGACGCTCCGCGCGGCGGGTGAGGAGCTCGTCACGCCGGGGCGTGAACAGCCGGTGCAGCTCGGCCACGAAGGCGAGGGCCGCGTCCGTGAGCACCTCTTCCTGCCTGGGCAGGGGCTCTGCGTCGACGATGGCCAGCGGGGACGGCGCTGGTGCGGACATGAGCTGTCACTTCCTTCAGCGAACGGGCGCGGGCGGCACTGAGTGCCGGGGGCGCCGGGATACGACTACGGACCCCGCGCGGGGGGACCGGCCCTTCTGAACAGTGGATACTAGTTTCCTCATTGTGGAAGTTCAATGGTTTGTTGATGTCGAGATTCTTCGGGACGACATAACGTGGCGCTCAGTGCCAGGCTCCTCACGCCCCGTTCATGCCTCTCTCACTCAAGGTGCTTCAGGTCGGCCTCGGTGTCGATGTCGTAGTCATCGGCCACATCGCCGCACTCCACGAGCGTGAGCTTCGAAGCGTGCTCCTTCAGGTACGCGCGTGCCCCGCGGTCCCCGGCCGCACTCGCCACGATCCCCGGCCAGTGGTCCGCCCCGAACAGGACCGGATGCCCGCGCTCCCCGTCGTACGAGGCCGCCGCGAGCGACCCGGGGGACCGGTACGCGGCCCGCACCCGGGCCACCGCCGGAGCCCCGATCCCCGGTTGGTCCACAAGGAGTACGAGCGCGGCCGACGCCCCCGTCCCGGCGAGCGAACCGAGCCCCGCCCGCAGCGAAGAACCCATGCCCTCCTCCCACGCCGGGTTCTCCACGAGCACGCATCCCGCGAGGTCCGCCCGCGCCCGTACGTCGTCGGCTGCCGCGCCCAGCACGATGTGGACGCGCTCGCAGCCTCCCGCCCGCAGCACCGCCACCGCGTGCTCCACCAGGGGGCGGCCGCGGTGGGTCAGGAGGGCCTTCGGGCGGCCACCGAGCCTGCGCCCGCCGCCCGCCGCGAGCAGCAGCCCCGTCACCGGAGCCTCATCCGTTACGTGTGTCATGAAGCCTGGATACCTCACGGGGTGCCCCGCGCGCCGACCGCCGGGGACACTCGTGAGGCCGGAATTCGGCCGGCGTGGTGGCGGGCGCGGCAGGAAGTGGCGTTTACTGGCCGGCGACCCGATGCGGCGCGTGCGACCGGCGCCCACCGGGGTCGTGGAAGGCGTACCACGTGCGAACGCGCACGTGTGCGGTCGCACAAAGGCGTGCGAGGGGGGAGAGCTGTGTTGCGGAGCGTGGGGCAGAAACTGGTGGCGGGCACCGAAGAGGATCCGCGGGTGACGGAGTTGCGCACCGCGGTGTCCAGGCTGCGCCGTGAACTGGCCGCCCATCCGGTCGAGTTCCCCGACCGGGCCGTCGCCGAGGACGAACTGGCCGCCCTGGACGCGATGGCCGCCGGCGGCCTCCCCGAGGTCCCGCGCCTGCGCCGCTCGCTGCTGCTGATCGCGGGCGCGATCGGCTCGGTCAGCGCCCTGGCGAAGGGCCTCGGGGACGTGCGGAACGCGGTGGAACTGTTCGGCGGGCCGCCACTGAGCTGATCGGGGACGGAAGTTGACTGCCCAGACACGGAAGTTGACTGTCCGTGGCCGGGAGTTGACCGTCCGTCATGCCGGTGTCACGCCACCCAGTGCGGCCGTCCCGGCTCCTCGCCCGTCGTGCCGAGGCCGTCCGCGAGGGTCTGCGCCAGGCGGCGCACCGCCTCCCTGGCGACCTCGGGCGGCTGGGTGTACGGGAAGCGCAGCCGGTGCTCGTGCGTCCCCGGGTCCGCGCCGAAGCGGGAGCCGCCCTCCACGCGCACCCCGTGCCGCAGCGCGGCCCGGGCGAGCGCCGAGGCGATCGGGCGGCCCAGATCGATCCAGAGCGACAGACCGCCGGGCGGCAACTGCCAGCGCCACTCCGGCAGTTCACGTGCCAGATCCTCGGCGAGAGCGTCCCGCTGGGCCCGCATCCGCGGCAGGCGCTCGCTCAGGACCTCGTCCATCCGCTCCAGCAGCCGCAGTGCGACGAGCTGGTCGAGCACGGAACCCGCCATGTCGACCGGCACCCGCGCCGTCGCCAGTTCCGTGATGAGCCGTGACCCGGCCCTGACCCAGCCGATGCGCAGCCCGCCCCAGTGCGTCTTGCTCAGCGAGCCGACCGTGACGACCTGTTCGCCCGCCCCGTGCGGAGCGAGCGAGGCGAACGGCGCGGGAGTCGGCACGTCCAGCGCGATGTCGGCGACGGTCTCGTCCACGACCAGCCAGGTCCCGGTCGCCCGCGCCGCTTCGAGGAGCCGCACCCGCTGCTCACGCGGCATCAGACGCCCGGTCGGGTTGTGGAAGTCCGGGATCAGATAGGCGAGCCGCGGCGCGGTCTGCCGCAGCGCCGACTCGAACAGGTCCGTGTCCCAGCCGCCGTCCGTGACCGGCACCGGCGTGGCCCGCATCCCGCCCCTGTTCAGCGCGTCCAGGGCGTTCGGGTACGACGGGTTCTCGACCAGGACACGGTCGCCCGCACGGGCGAGGAGCCCCAGGGTGAGCGACACCGCCTGCTGGGCGCCCGCGGTGATGAGGATCTGCTCGGGCAGCGTCGGCAGGCCGCGCCGCGTGAACCGCTCGGCGACCGCGGCCCGCAGCTCGGGAAGCCCGTACGGGTGGTAGCCGGGCGTCGACGCGTGCCGGGCCAGCATCGTGCCCGCGGCGGCGAGCGCGTCGGCGAGCTCCCCCTCGGGCGCGGCGGGGGCCGCGATGGCGAGGTCGATCACGTCGTCGTCGCCCGTGGGGAAGGCGGCCACGCTGGCGGGCCGCTGTCCCTCGGGCAGCTCGGTCCAGGTTCCCGCGCCGCGCCTGCTGTGCGCGTACCCGCCCTCGCGCAGCAGGTCGTAGGCGGCGGTGACCGTGGCGCGGCTGACACCGAGCGCCGTGGCCAGCTCGCGCTCGGCGGGCAGCCGGGTGTGCAGCGGGATGCGCCCGTCGAGCAGCAGGGTGCGTACGCCCTGGGCCAGGGCGCGGTAGCCGGGACGGTCCCCGGCGGTCCCCGCCAGGAGGCCGGCGAGGCGCCGACTGCCGAGGGATCTGTTCATGCTGCCCGTGCCCGGGGTGTTCAAGGCGTGGACCACTCGCTTGCCTGCCATGCCAACTCTCCGTTATTGGCCCTGCTGTCCAGGCCAATCAGCGTACAGACTCGACAGAGGTCAGGGATTTTGGCCTGGAGAGCGGCTGAGGAGGCATGCCATGGAGGGGTACGGGGCGGGCTGTGTCACGGACCGTTTCGAACGGGAGATGCAGCGCCGTGCGGAAGCGCGCACCACGCGGCCGGCGGGCGCCTGGGTCCGCGCACTGGTGAACGGGAAGCGGCGCAAGGGGAGGAAGCCGTGAGCGCCGTCGCGGCCCGACGGCCTGGGGGCGTGGCCGGGCAGGTCGTCGTCGGGGTGAGCGACTCGCTCGGCGGGCTCGCGGCGCTGCGGGCGGCCGCCGAGCAGGCGCGCCGCTCGGGCCGGGTCCTCGTCGCCGTCCTCGCGTGGGAGCCGCCCGAGGGTGAGGTCCTCTACGCCCGCCGCCCCGACCCGCAGTGGGCCCGGCACTGGCACGGTGCGGCCCACGCCCGCCTCGATCGCGCGTTCGCCGAGGCGCTCGGCGGACCGCCCCAGGACGTGGACCTGGTGCGCCGCGTGGTCAGGGCCAGGCCCGGCCGGGCGCTGTGCGAGGCGGTGGCGGGCCCGGACGACCTGCTCGTCATCGGCGTCCGTCCACGCCGGATGCGGCGCGGACGGATCCACCGGTACGTCGTCGCGCACGCCGGCTGCCCGGTCCTCACCGTGCCCGCGCCGCCCCTGGCCCGGCACGAGCTGCGCGCGCTGCGGCGGGCGACCGCCGGTGACTTCGCGGCGGTGGGTCCGGCCGGCTGAACGGCGGGTCAGCGGCGCATCAGCCCGCGTGCCGTGGCCGCCGCGACCGCCGCCGTGCGCGAATCGACGCCCAACTTGGCGTAGATGTGCACCAGATGGGACTTCACCGTCGCCTGGCTGAGGAATAGCTCCTTGCTGATCCGCTGGTTCGACAGGCCGTCCCTGACGAGCTGGAGCACCTCCAGCTCGCGGCGGCTGAGTGCCTCGGCCGGGGCCCGCATGCGGTCCATCAGGCGGTGCGCGATGGCGGGCGCGAGCGCGGACTGGCCGGAGGCGGCCGTACGGACCGCCGCCGCGAGTTCCTCCGGCGGCGCGTCCTTGAGCAGATAGCCGGACGCGCCCGCCTCCACCGCGGCCAGGATGTCCGCGTCCGTGTCGTACGTGGTCAGGACGAGGACGCGCGGCGCACCGGGCCCGGCCGCGATGGCCGCGGTCGCTTCCGAGCCGTGCATCCCGGCGCCGAACTGGAGGTCCATGAGGACGACGTCGACCCCGCCGCCCGCGGCGAGCTCCACGGCCCGCTCGGCCGTGGCGGCCTCGGCGACGATCTCGAAGTCGGGTTCGGCGTCGAGGACCGCGCGGAGCCCGGCGCGTACGACGGGGTGGTCGTCGGCGAGCAGGAGCCGGACGGTCATGACGCGCCTTCCACGGGGAGGGGGAGAGTGATCGCGACCGCCGTGCCCTGGCCCGGCGCCGACTCCACCGTGAACGTGCCCCCGAGGGACTCGGCGCGTGAGCGCATCGCGGGCAGGCCGAACCCGCCGTCGCCGGACGGGGCCGACGCGGGGTCGAAGCCACGGCCGTCGTCCACGACGTCGAGGGCCACGGCCGTGTCCATGAAGCTGAGGGTGATCTCGGCGCGGCGCGCCTGCGCGTGCCGCACGGTGTTCGCGAGCGCCGACTGCGCGATCCGCAGCAGCGCGACCTCGTACGGCGTCGGCAGCCCGGACGGGGTGCCGCTCTCCGTGAAGCGGGCGGAGAGGCCGGGAGCCGTCGCGCACAGCCGCTCCAGGGCCCCCGCGAGCGACCCGCTCTCCAGGTCCGGCGGCGACAGGGCTCGCACGAAGCGGCGGGCCTCCGCCAGATTGTCCTGCGCGGCCGCGCGCGCCTGTTCGATGTGCGGGGCGGCCGGCGACTGCGGCGGCAGCGTGCGCTGGGCCGCGCGCAGCAGGAGCTGGATCGAGGACAGGCCCTGCGCCAGGGTGTCGTGGATCTCGCGGGCCAGACGCTCACGCTCGGCGAGGGTGCCCGCCGTGCGTTCCGCGGCGGCGAGTTCGGCGCGCGTCGTGATCAGCTCCTCGATCAGCCGCCGTCTGCGCTCGCTCTCGCGGTACAGCGTCTGGTAGCCCATGACGGTCGCGACGGCCACGGCCGCGCCGAGGAGCGGCCCTATGAAGGCCCCCGGGTTGAGCGGCTGCCCATGGCGTACGTACGAGGCGATGGCGGCGCCCGCGGTGAGCACCACGGCGGGCACGCCCCAGCGGGCGGGCAGCAGATGCAGCTGGAGGAAGTACAGCGGGAACGCCAGCCACAGGCCGTCGGGGGAGAGCGCGAGGAGCACCAGCCACACCGCGCACAGCGCCGCCAGCCACAGCGCCGCCCCGGCCCGCGTGTCCCGTACGGCAGGGATCAGCGAGCCCGCGCCGTACACGACGGCCATCACGACCGCGGCGGCCACCACGGCGCCGGCCCCCGTCGAGTCGCCGGCCAGCGCCCGGGCGGCGACCAGCACGAGCAGCCCGGCCATCAGCAGATGCAGGCACAGGCGCAGAACGCGCAGAACGGGGGTCAGAGAACGTGGATCCATACCGTCACCAGCGTAGGCAGAGGAGCCCGGCCCGCGGTCAACCGAAAGGTTGAAAGGCGGCTCCTTCCTTCGATTCGGGTGAAGCGTGCTGTGGCGCGATGCCCGGGGCGGGCGCCCGGCCGCAGGCTGGGGACCATGTTCGTCGCATGGAGAGATCTACGGTTCGCCAGAGGGCGCTTCGCGCTGATGGGCAGCGTGGTCGTGCTGATCACGCTGCTCGTCGGCCTGCTGTCCGGCCTGACCGCCGGCCTGGCCCGGGACAACACCTCGGCACTGACCGGGCTGGCCGCCGACCGCCTCGCCTTCGCCCGGCCCCCGTCCGGCCAGTCGGTGTCGTTCACCGGGTCGACGGTCGGGGACGGGCAGTGGCGGGCGCTCGCCGCGCGGCCGGGGATCGAGAGCGCGCAGCCGCTCGGCATCAGCACCGTCAACGCCGAGGTGGGCCGTCACACGGCGGCCGTGTCCGCGTTCGGTGTGAAGCCCCGGTCGGGGCTCGCGCCCGACACGACGGCGCCCGGCACGGCCGTCCTGTCGCAGCAGGCCGCGGACGATCTGGGCGCACGGCCCGGGGACCGTATCGCCCTGTCCGGCACGTCCCTCACGGTGAGCGCGGTCTCGGGCGACGCCTCGTACAGCCACACCCCCGTCGTCTGGATCGACCTCGGCGACTGGCAGCACGTGGCGCCGGGCGGGCAGGGCGCCGGGGAGCGGGCCACCGTGATCGCCCTGCGCACCGGGGAGGGCGCCGACCTCGGCGCCGCGGACCGTGCGGCGGGCACCGAGACGCGGACCGTCGAGGGGGCGCTTGAGGCCATAGGGTCCTACCAGGCCGAGAACGGCTCGCTCCAGCTGATGCGGGGCTTCCTCTTCGTCATCTCGGCGATGGTCATCGGCGCGTTCTTCACCGTGTGGACGATCCAGCGCAGCGGCGACATCGCCGTCCTCAAGGCCCTCGGCTCCTCGACGCCCTATCTGCTCAAGGACGCGCTCGGCCAGGCCGTGGTCATGCTCGTCGGCGGTACGGCCCTCGGTACGGCGCTCGCGGCGCTCATCGGCGCGTTCGTGCCCGACAGCGTGCCGTTCGTCATGGAGCCCCTCACCACGCTCGGCCCGGCCGCCGTCATGACCGTCCTCGGCGCGGCCGGCGCCGCTCTGTCCATCCGGCGCATCACCGCCGTCGATCCCCTCACCGCACTCGGGAGCGCCCGATGAGCCTCGACCTCGACGAGATCACCCTCACCTACCCGGACGGCGACGGCCGCATCACGGCGCTCGACGGCGTCACACTGCACGTCCCGGCCGGCACGGTCACCGCGGTCGTCGGTCCGTCCGGGTCGGGCAAGTCCAGCCTCCTCGCGGTCGCGGCGACGCTGGTCACGCCCGACAGCGGCACCGTGACGGTGGGCGGTACGCGGACGGACTCGATCGGCCCCGCCGAACGCGCCGGGCTGCGCCGCCGCTGCCTGGGCATCGTCTTCCAGCAGCCCAACCTGCTGCCGTCCCTGACCGCCCTCGAACAGCTCCAGGTGATGGGCCACCTGGACGGCCGCAGGCCGCGCGAAGTGCGGGAGCGGGCAGGGGAGTTGCTGGCCGCGGTCGGGCTCACGGACCAGGCGCGCCGCCGCCCCCACCAGCTGTCCGGCGGTCAGCGCCAGCGCGTCAACATCGCCCGCGCCCTGATGAACGAGCCGTCTGTCCTGCTCGTGGACGAGCCGACGAGCGCCCTCGATCACGAGCGCGGCGCGGCCGTACTGGATCTGCTCGCCGGGCTCACCAGGGAGCGCGGCACCGCGACGGTCCTGGTCACGCACGACCGGGCGCATCTCGCGGTGGCGGACGAGGTGTGCGAAATGGTGGACGGGCGGCTCACGAAAGCCGGCCCGTCCGGTGACGCGGCGGGTCGTGCCCGCTACGCGCCGACGCCGGAGCTCGACAGTGCCACCGACAGCTCCTCGGCGACCTGCTGAAGCACCGGCACGATCTTCTCGGTCGCCACGTCGGTGACGCGTCCCGCCGGGCCCGAGATCGAGATCGCGGCGGCCGTGGGGGAGTTGGGCACGGAGACGGCGAGGCAGCGCACGCCGATCTCCTGCTCGTTGTCGTCGACCGCGTACCCGGCGCTGCGCACCTCGGCGAGCGCGTCGAGGAAGCCGTCGGGCGTCGTGATCGTCTTCTCCGTGGCGGCCGGCATCCCGGTCCGTGCGAGCAGCGCGCGGACCTCGTCGGCCGGGGTGTAGGCCAGCAGGGCCTTGCCCACGCCGGTCGAGTGCGGCAGCACGCGCCGGCCCACCTCGGTGAACATCCGCATCGAGTGCTTGGACGGCACCTGGGCGACGTACACGATCTCGTCCCCGTCGAGCAGTGCCATGTTCGCCGTCTCGCCGGTCACCTCTACGAGGCGGGCCAGATAGGGCCGGGCCCAGGTGCCGAGGAGGCGGGAGGCGGACTCGCCGAGGCGGATCAGGCGGGGGCCGAGCGAGTAGCGCCTGTTGGCCTGCTGGCGCACGTAGCCGCAGGCGACCAGGGTGCGCATCAGACGGTGGATCGTCGGCAGGGGAAGGCCGCTGCTCGCGGAGAGCTCGCTGAGACCCACCTCGCCCCCGGCGTCGGCCATCCGCTCGAGGAGGTCGAAGGCGCGCTCGAGGGACTGGACTCCGCCGGTCGGGGCGGAAGGGCCAGAGGAGGTGGTGCTGGCGCTTGACGTCGGCACGGGCGCGTTCCTTTCGGGGCGGAAGGGCAAGCCAGCAGCCTACCCGGCGGTCACCGTGGGGGGTGTGGCACGGCCCGGGTTGTTCCGGCCGGTCAGGGGCCTTTGTCCGGGTGTCGCCGGGCCATACCTGTGCTCCCTTGACGGTGTCGTCGTAGATAGCTACGTTCTGGCTTACGGAATTCTAATTCCACTTTGTGGAAACGTCCAGGACGGCGTCGTCCCGTACGAGGCGGGTCTTGACGGACCCTGGACTGGAGTGAAAACTCCTTCAACAGAACGTTGAATTTACTGAGAGGGGCTCGGGTGTCCGACGTCGAACTGGTGCTGCGCTCGACCCGCGTCATCACCCCCGAAGGCACGCGGCCCGCGTCGGTCGCCGTCGTCGGGGGAAAGATCGCCGCCGTCCTTCCGCACGACGCGGACGTACCGGCCGGCGCCCGGCTGGAGGACTTCGGTGACGATGTCCTCATGCCCGGGCTCGTGGACACCCATGTCCATGTGAACGACCCGGGGCGCACGGAGTGGGAGGGCTTCTGGACGGCCACCCGCGCCGCGGCGGCCGGCGGCATCACCACGATCGTCGACATGCCGCTCAACTCGCTGCCGCCGACGACGACGGTGGCCAACCTGCGCACCAAGCAGGACGTAGCCGCCGCCAAGGCGCACATCGACGTCGGCTTCTGGGGCGGCGCGCTGCCCGACAACGTCAAGGACCTGCGCCCGCTGCACGACGCCGGCGTCTTCGGCTTCAAGTGCTTCCTCTCGCCGTCCGGCGTGGACGAGTTCCCGCACCTGAACGGGGACCAGCTCACCGCCTCCATGGCCGAGATCGCCGGGTTCGGCGGCCTGCTCATCGTGCACGCCGAGGACCCGCACGAGCTGGACGTCGCCCCGCACAACAGCGGTCCGAAGTACGACGACTACCTCGCGACCCGGCCGCGCGTCTCCGAGGACGTCGCGATCAAGGGGCTCATCGACACCGCCAAGCGCATCGGTGCCCGCGTCCACATCCTGCACCTGTCCTCCTCCGACGCGCTGCCGCTGATCGCCGAGGCCAAGGCCGAGGGCGTCAAGGTCACCGTCGAGACGTGCCCGCACTACCTCACGCTCACCGCGGAGGAAGTCCCGGACGGCGCCAGCGAGTTCAAGTGCTGCCCGCCCATCCGCGAGGCCGCCAACCAGGACCTGCTGTGGCAGGCGCTCGCCGACGGCACCATCGACTGCGTCGTCACCGACCACTCGCCGTCGACCGCCGACCTGAAGACCGACGACTTCGCCACCGCCTGGGGCGGCATCTCGGGTCTCCAGCTGAGCCTCTCCGCCATCTGGACCGCGGCCCGCGAGCGCGGCCACTCCCTCGACGACGTGGTCCGCTGGATGTCCTCGCGCACCTCGGAGCTGGTCGGCCTCGACGACCGCAAGGGCGCCATCGCGGCCGGCCGTGACGCCGACTTCGCGGTCCTCGCCCCCGAGGAGACGTTCACCGTCGACCCGGCCGAGCTGCAGCACCGCAACCGCGTCACCGCCTACGCGGGCAAGACGCTGCACGGCGTCGTGAAGTCGACCTGGCTGCGCGGTGAACGCATCGTCGCCGAGGGCGAGTTCACCGCCCCCGCAGGCAAGCTCCTCGAAAGGAACAACTGATCACAGTGACGGCGATTCCCAGCTTCACCGGCGACGCGAACCCCTACGGCGGCGGCGACCCCTACGCCGACTACCGCACCGCCGACTTCCCGTTCACGCAGTACGCCGACCTCGCCGCGCGGCAGCTCGGCGCCGGTGTCATCGCCGCCAACGACGAGTTCTTCGCCCAGCGCGAGAACCTCCTCGTACCCGAGCGCGCCGAGTTCGACCCCGAGCACTTCGGCCACAAGGGCAAGATCATGGACGGCTGGGAGACCCGCCGTCGCCGCGGCACCGGCGCGGACCACCCGTGGCCGACCGCCGAGGACCACGACTGGGCGCTCGTCCGGCTCGGCGCCCCCGGCGTGATCCGCGGCATCATCGTCGACACCGCCCACTTCCGCGGCAACTACCCGCAGGCCGTCTCCGTCGAGGCCGCGTCCGTCGAAGGCGCGCCCACCCCGCAGGAGTTGCTCTCGGGCGACGTCAAGTGGACGACGCTCGTACCGCGCACGGCGGTCGGCGGCCACGCGGCCAACGGGTTCGCCGTCGACGTGGAGCAGCGCTTCACGCACCTGCGCGTCAACCAGCACCCCGACGGCGGCATCGCCCGCCTGCGGGTCCACGGCGAGGTCGTGCCCGACCCCAAGTGGCTCGCCACGCTCGGCACGTTCGACGTCGTAGCCCTGGAGAACGGCGGCCGCGCCGAGGACGCCTCCAACCTGTTCTACTCGCCCGCGAGCAACACCATCCAGCCGGGCCGCTCCCGGAAGATGGACGACGGCTGGGAGACCCGCCGCCGCCGTGACCAGGGCAACGACTGGATCAGCTACGGCCTGGCCGCCCAGTCGCAGATCCGGGCCCTGGAGATCGACACCGCCTACCTCAAGGGCAACTCCGCGGGCTGGGCGTCGGTCTCCGTGCGCGACGGCGAGGAAGGCGAGTGGGTGGAGGTCCTGCCCCGCACCCGCCTCCAGCCCGACACCAACCACCGCATCGTCCTCGACACCCCGGCGGTCGGTACCCACGCGCGCGTGGACATCTATCCGGACGGAGGCATCTCCCGCCTGCGCCTGTTCGGCTCGCTGACCGACGAGGGCACGGCGCGCCTGACGGCCCGTCATCAGGAGCTCGGCGGCTGACGCCGCCCCTCCCGCAGACCCGCGCGGGGACGTACCGGCCCGACAGCACCGGTACGTCCTCGCGCGCATCACGTCACGCGAAGGCGAACGGCCGGGACGCGGCTCAGCAGCCGGCGCCGCCGCGCGCATCGCGTCACGCCGCGTGCCCGCCGTCCACGGCGAACTCGGCGCCCGTGACGTACGTGGCCTCGGGGCCCGCGAGATAGGCGACCATCGACGCCACCTCGTCGGCCGTGCCGAACCGGTCCAGCGCGACGGATGCGGTCTGGCCCGAGGCGTACGGTCCGTCCGCCGGGTTCATGTCCGTGTCGATCGGGCCCGGGTGGACGATGTTCGCCGTGATACCCCGGCCGCCCAACTCGCGCGCGAGCGCCTTCGTCAGGCCGATCAGGGCCGCCTTGGTCGTCGTGTACACCGTCCCGCCGGGACCCGGTACGCGCTTGGCCATGCACGTGCCGACGGTGACGATCCTGCCGCCGTCGGACAGCCGCGCCGCGGCCGCCTGCGACGCCAGCAGGACACCGCGCACGTTCACCGCCAGCGCGTGGTCGATGTCGGCGAGGGAGAAGCCTTCCAGTGGTCCGAGCACCCCCACGCCGACGTTGTTCACCAGCACGTCGAGCCTGCCGAACGTGTCCGCCGCGTGATCCACCGCCCCGGCCGCCTCCTGGGCGTCCGCCGAGTCGGCGCGCAGCGCGAGGCCTCGCCGGCCCAGCGCCTCGATGCGGCGCACGACCTCCTCGGCCGCCTCTTTGCCGTTCACGTAAGTGACCGCCACATCCGCACCCTCACGGGCCAGTCGCAGCGCAGTCGCTGCGCCGATCCCCCGGCTGCCACCGGTGACGAGTGCCGCCTTGCCGTTCATGGATCCTCCTGAAGCCATCCGTTGTTATGACTTCAAGTAAATGGACGGGCGGCCCTCGACGCTGGCGGCAAACGGACACCGATGCCCCCGCACGCGGCGGTCGGCGGCCGGGCGGTCCGGCGGGCGGAAAGCGGTGGCCCGGACGATCTTGCCGCGGGTAGCGTGAGCCGCCCCCGTGCGAGCCGCCGCCGTCGCCGCACCCGCCGCACCCC
This sequence comes from Streptomyces sp. NPDC090032, assembly GCF_044748025.1. NCBI lineage: Bacteria > Bacillati > Actinomycetota > Actinomycetes > Kitasatosporales > Streptomycetaceae > Streptomyces > Streptomyces sp. NPDC090032. The sequence continues at coordinate 301,658 of NZ_JBIVFF010000001.1, forward strand.
GTACGCCGCCGGAGACCGCACCTTGGCCACGTTCACCGTCACCGCGCCCCGCCGCGCCTGGCTCACCGACCTGCCCGTGCTCCTCGTGGCCGTCGTGTGGGGAGCCAGCTATCTCGCGGCCAAGGGCATCACCACACAGACGACGGTCCTCGCCGTCCTCGTGCTCCGGTTCGGCGCGGTCCTGCCGGCGCTCGCCGTGGCCGGCTGGGGCGCGCTGCGCGGGCTGAGCGTCGCGCAGTGGCGCGGGGCGGGACTCCTCGGCCTGATCCTCAGCGGGATCTTCCTCCTGGAGACCTACGGCGTCGTCCACACCTCCGCGACCAACGCGGGCCTCATCATCAGCCTCACCATGATCTTCACGCCGCTCGCCGAGGCCGCGGTGACGCGGACCCGGCCGTCCCGCACCTTCCTCGCGGCGGCCGCCGTCTCCGTCGCGGGCGTCGTCCTGCTCACCCAGAGCGGCGGCTTCACGGCGCCGTCCGCAGGCGACCTCCTGATGCTGCTCGCGGCCCTCGCCCGCACCCTCCACGTCCTCGCCATGGCCCGGATGAAGTCCGTGCGGGGCGCGGACGCGCTGCCCCTGACGACGGTCCAACTGGGCGCGTCCGTCGTCGTGTTCGCGCTCTTGTGCGCTGTGCCGGGGACCGGCGCCGCGCCCTGGGAGGCGGCCGCGGACTTCGGCCCGCGCGAATGGGCCGGGCTCGTCTTCCTGTCCGTCTTCTGTACTCTCTTCGCCTTCTTCGTGCAGATGTGGGCGGTCCACAGGACATCACCGTCCAGGGTGAGCCTGCTCCTCGGCACCGAGCCGCTGTGGGCCGCGGCGGCCGGGATCGTCATCGGCGGCGAACGCCTGGGACTACTGGGCCTGTTGGGGGCCGCGTTCGTGCTGGCGGGGACGGCGTGGGGGCGTCGTGCCACCGCCTGAGCCGCACCTCGAACGGGCCCTGAACGCGCCCCGGACACGCCTGAAGCGGAGCCTCTGATTGGTTAACTTCCGGAAAACTTCCCCGACTTGACGTTGACACGTCATGCTCTACGCGCGTCACACTAGGGGCCATGCGAATCCCCCCACGAATCGCCAGTGTCACTGCCCTCGCCGCCGCCCTGCTCATCGGTGGCCCCGTCCTCGCCGGCTCGGCCACCGCGGCCCCGGCCCCCGTCACGTACTCCGTGACCGCCGTCGGCGACATCTGCTACTCGGCGCTGCCCTCCCAGGCCCACGACACGCTCGACCTGATCGAGCAGGGCGGCCCCTACCCGTACGACCAGGACGGCACCGTCTTCCAGAACCGGGAAGGCGTCCTGCCCTCGCAGTCCACCGGCTACTACCACGAGTACACGGTCATCACCCCCGGCTCCCCGACCCGCGGCGCCCGCCGCATCGTCACCGGTGAGCAGTCCCAGGAGGACTACTACACCGGCGACCACTACGCGACGTTCGACCTCGTCGACCACGGCTGCTGAACCACCCGCGGTGACCGGCGCCGTCAGCTCCTGAGGCTCTCCGACGCGGCGAACAGGGCGAACGCGAGCACGATCAGCGCGATGCTCCCGTACACCTCGTAGCCGTCGAGGAAGCCGAGATGCTGGATGACGCCCCAGCTCAGCCACCCGGTGAACTCGTGCAGCAGGCCGACCGCGCCCTGAATGAGCGCGATCGCGCCGATGAACTCCAGAACCTTCTTCATGGTGACAACCTCGCCCCGCGGACCTCCCACGCACATCGGCCGCGGGGCGAGGCACGTCCCGCCACAAGACGCGACTTCCGGCGAGGCGCACCTACCGAAGTACCGGCCGCCGCGACTTTCGTCCACGGTCCGCTCCACGAGCCGGTGCCGGGCGCCCCGGGTGCGTAGATTTGTCGACCATGGAGGTTCAGGAGCGGACAGGGACGACCCCACCGGGGGAGCGGTACCGGTGGCGGCGCAGGATGCTGCCCTCGGCTGTCGCCGACGAGCTCGACCTGGACCCGGACGGCCGCCCCGGCCGCAGGCGCCGCAGCCTGCGCGACTGGGTCGTCGACTTCACCTGCTTCCTCGCCGCCGTGGGCATCGGCCTGCTCGGCGCCCACTCCGTCGCGAACGACCCCAACACCTCCGACGGCCTCGCCGCACTCGACCAGTGGCTCGGCGCGCTCGCCTGCGCCGCCGTGTGGCTGCGCAGGAGATGGCCCCTGGGCCTGGCCATCGCGCTGGCGGCCGTCAGCATGGTGTCGAACACCGCGGGCGGCGCCACCATGGTCGCCATATTCACCCTCGCCGTGCACCGCCCCTTCCGGTACGTCGCCTGGGTCGCCGGAGCCTCCTGCGCGCTGATCCCGCTCTTCTTCTGGGTCCGGCCGGACCCGGACTCGCCGTACGTCCTCTCCGTCGCCTTCACGATCATCTTCACCGTCACCGTCGTCGGCTGGGGCATGTTCGTACGCTCCCGGCGCCAGCTCCTGCTGTCGCTGCGCGACCGGGCGCGGCGCGCCGAGACCGAGGCCGCGCTGCGGGCCGAGCAGGCGCAGCGCCTGGCCCGCGAGGCCATCGCCCGCGAGATGCACGACGTGCTCGCCCACCGGCTCACCCTGCTCAGCGTGCACGCGGGCGCCCTGGAGTTCCGGCCCGACGCACCCCGGCAGGAGGTCGAACGGGCGGCCGGCGTCATCCGCGAGAGCGCCCACGAGGCGCTCCAGGACCTGCGCGAGATCATCGGCGTCCTGCGGGCCGACGACCACGGTGAGGAGTCGGGGCGGCCCCAGCCGACACTGGCCGCGCTCGACACCCTCGTCGACGAGTCCCGCGAGGCGGGCATGAAGATCGTCCTCGACCACCAGGTCAGCGACCCGGACACCGTCCCCGCGTCCGTCGGCCGCACCGCCTACCGCATCGTCCAGGAGGGCCTGACCAACGCCCGCAAGCACGCCCCCGGCGCCGAGGTCGAGGTCCGCGTCTGCGGCGCGCCGGGCGACGGCGTCACCGTCTCGGTCCGCAACCCGCCGCCCCCCGGCGAGGTCCCGCACGTGCCCGGCTCGGGCCAGGGCCTGATCGGCCTCACGGAACGCGCCACCCTGGCCGGCGGCAGCCTCGGCCACGGCGCCGCGGACGACGGCGGCTTCGCGATCGAGGCGTGGCTGCCGTGGCCCGGGTGACCCCCGCCCGCGGCCGGCACGCGTGGACCAGGTGATCACCGCCCGCGGCCGGCACCCGTGGACCAGGTGATCACCGCCTCGCTACGGTGGCCCTCGCAGACCATGGCGACGGTGACGGTGACGGCTGCGGTGCAACGGCGCGAAGACGGGACTGGGTGAATTCGGTGGAACCGATCAGGGTGCTCCTCGTCGACGACGACCCGCTGGTGCGCGCGGGCCTCTCCTTCATGCTCGGGGGCGCGCCCGACATCGAGATCGTCGGCCAGGCGGGCGACGGCTCGGAGGTCCCCGCCCTTGTCACCGAGGCCCGGCCCGACGTCGTCCTCATGGACATCCGCATGCCGGACGTGGACGGCCTCGCCGCGACCGAGGCGCTGCGGGCGCGGCCCGACGCACCCGAGGTCATCGTCCTCACCACGTTCCACGCCGACGAACAGGTACTGCGGGCGCTGCGCGCCGGAGCCGCGGGGTTCGTCCTCAAGGACACCGTGCCCGCCGAGATCGTCGAGGCGGTCCGCCGGGTCGCGGCCGGAGCGCCCGTCCTGTCGCCGACCGTGACCCGGCAGCTCATCACGCGGGCCACCGGGCCCGACCCGCAACACGACCGCAGGGCACGCGCGCGTGAACGGCTCGCCGAACTGGCCGACCGCGAGCGGGAGGTGGCTGTCGCCGTGGGCCGCGGCGCGGCCAACGCGGAGATCGCCGCCGAGCTCTACATGAGCGTCGCCACCGTCAAGGCACACGTCTCCCGCATCCTCGCGAAGCTCGGCCTGAACAACCGCGTCCAGATCGCCCTCCTGACCCACGACGCGGGACTCCTGGACGACTGACCCCCGCGGCACGGGTAAATTCACACCGTGATCCGGGCGCGGAAACGCGGCGCTCCGGGTCCGCCGTACGGGGGAGGACTGACGATGGCCGGACCACGCCGGCGCACGGTGCGTGACCTCAGACGCAACAACCGCGCCACGGTGCTGCGCAAGCTCTACTTCGACGGGCCGCTCAGCCGACAGGAGTTGGGTCCCCTCACCGCACTGAGCTCGGGGTCGATCAGCAACGTCGTCTCCGAACTCGTCGCCGACGGCCTCCTGGAGGAGGCCGGATCGGTCGACTCCGACGGCGGCAGGCCCCGCACGCTCCTGCGCGTCGCCCCGCACTGCGGCCACCTCGCCGGCGTCGACATCGGCGAGACACGCGTACGCGTGGAGCTCTTCGACCTCACCCTGAACGAACTCGCGCGCGTGGACACCCCGTTGCCCGAAGGGCACCATGACGCACGGGACGTCGTACGGATCGTCGCGGCCGGCGTCGCGCAGGTGCTCGCCGAGGCGAAGACCGCCCCCGACGCGCTCATCGGCGTCGGCATCGGCGTGCCCGGAATCGTCGACGCCTCCGGCGCGGGCGGCGCCGTCGGGGCCCTCGTGCACGGCCAGGCGATCGGCTGGGACGCCGTCCCCCTCGAAGCGATGCTCTGCGACCGCGGTGAACTCCCGCCCGGACTGCCCCTGTTCGTCGACAACGGCGCCAGGACCCTGGGCCTCGCCGAGATGTGGTTCGGCGCGGGCCGCGGCGCCCGCAACGCCGTTGTCACCCTCATCGGCTCCGGCGTCGGCGCCTGCGTCATCGCCGAGGGCGTCCCCTACCAAGGCTCGTCCGGCAGCGCGGGGGAGTGGGGCCACACCACGCTCCAGGTCGGCGGACGCCGCTGCCGGTGCGGGGCGCGCGGCTGTCTGGAGGCGTACGTGGGCGCCGAGGCGCTGCTCGAACGGTGGCGGGAGGGCGGCGGCAGCCGGACCTCGGCCGACGAGGAGGGGGCGCTCGCCGAACTCCTCGCCGACCCCGATGCCGGTGAACTCCTCGATGAGACAGCCGAGTTCCTCGGTGCGGGCATCGCCGACCTGGTCAATCTCTTCAACCCCGAGCGCATCGTCGTCGGCGGCTGGGCCGGACTGCTCCTCGGCCCCCGCCTCCTCGAACCGGTCCGGCGGGCGGCCGCCTCGTACGCCCTGCACCACCCGTACGCGCAGGCCACCATCGAACTCGGGCGCCTCGGCCCCGACGCGGTGACGGTCGGCGCGGCGACCCTGCCGCTCGCGCGTTTCCTGGCCGGGGGCGGCGCGGCGATCAGGTCAGGGGAACCGGTCGTGAGCGGCGCGAGTTAGATCCGAACGCCCACCCCCGCGCGCGACATCACCGGCCCGCCGTGCCTGCCGCATCCGACGCATCCGCCCGCCGTATCCGCCGTACCCACCGACCTGTCCGGAGGTCCCCATGACCGCGCCCCACGAAAGCGACCGCCCCCAGGAGCTGGACCTCGCCCTGGCCGCGAAGCTCCTGGACGCCCAGCCGTTCAGCCGTCTGGTGGGCGCCCGGCTCACCGCGTTCGGTGACGGCGCGGCCACCATCGAGGTCGACGTCAGACCGGAGCTGCACCAGCAGAACGGGTTCCTGCACGGCGGGGTCCTCTCCTACGCCGCCGACAACGCGCTGACGTTCGCCGGCGGCGCGGTCCTCGGCCCGGCGGTGCTCACCGGCGGCTTCTCCATCCAGTACGTCCGCCCCGCGACCGGCCGCACCCTGATCGCCCGCGCCCAGGTCGTGCACGGCGGCCGGCGCCAGGCCGTGGTCCGCTGCGACCTGTCGACCGTGGACGAGGAGGGCACGGAGAAGCTGTGCGCGGTCGCCCAGGGCACGATCCTGCCGGTCGCCCGGGGCTGAGCCGACGGCGTTCACCCTGAGTCCGGCTCACCGAAGGCCGGCGGATCAACCCCCGGCGATCTCCTCCATCCGTACCAACCGCCGTTCCCGGCGCGACAGTTCGCAGGCCTCCGCGATCCGCAGCGCGTGCAGTGCCTCGCGGCCGTCGCACGGGTTCTCGCGTTCGCCGCGCACCACGTCGACGAACGCGACGAGCTCCGCCTCGTACGCGGGGGCGAAGCGTTCCAGGAAGCCGGGCCAGGGCTTGGTCGCGGCCGACGGGCCCTTGGGCTCGGTGGAGGCGAAGGGCGTGCGGTCGTCGAGGCCGACGACGACCGTGTCCAGCTCGCCGGAGAGTTCCATGCGTACGTCGTAGCCCGCACCGTTGCAGCGCGTCGCCGTCGCCGTGACCAGCGTGCCGTCGTCCAGTGTGAGGACGGCGGCCGCCGTGTCGACGTCCCCGGCCTCGCGGAACATCGCCGGCCCGGCGTCGGAACCGGTCGCGTACACCTCCGTCACCTCGCGGCCGGTCACCCAGCGCAGGATGTCGAAGTCATGGACCAGGCAGTCCCGGTAGAGGCCGCCGGAGAGCGGCAGATACGCGGCCGGCGGCGGCGCGGGGTCGCTCGTCATGGCCCGTACGGTGTGCAGCCGGCCGAGCCGGCCCGAGCGCACCGCCTCGCGCGCCGCCGTGTACCCCGCGTCGAAGCGGCGCTGGAAGCCCAGCTGGAGCACCGTCCCGGCCCGCTCCACCTCGCCGAGCGCGGCCAGGGTGCCCGGCAGGTCGAGGGCGATGGGCTTCTCGCAGAACACCGGGAGCCCGGCCCGCGCCGCCCGCCCGATCAGCTCGCCGTGCGCGGACGTCGCCGCGGTGATGACCACCGCGTCCACGCCCCAGGAGAAGATCTCGTCGACCGTGGGCGCCGCGGTCGCGCCGATCCGGTCCGCGAGCGCCACGGCCCGCTCCGGGTCGGCGTCCGTGACGACGAGCGAGCCGACCTCGCGGTACCGCTCCAGAACTGCTGCGTGAAAGGTGCCGATACGGCCCGTCCCGATAAGTCCGATGCGCATGCAGTCAAGGTGCCGTCCGGGGAACCCCCTGTCAACGGTTTGTCCTGACAACCGAACTTCACGACTTCCCGTCAACATTCCTTGCGACTACGCTCGGCCCGTGGCCAAACCAGTAGTCGACCCGACGGTGTCGCTCCAGCTCAGCGTGGACCGCAGCAGTCCGGTTCCGCTTTATTTCCAGCTCTCCCAGCAGCTGGAGGCGGCGATCGAGCGCGGCTCCCTGACCCCCGGAAGTCTCCTCGGCAACGAGATCGAGCTCGCGGGCCGGCTCGGCCTTTCGCGGCCCACCGTGCGCCAGGCCATCCAGTCCCTCGTCGACAAGGGCCTCCTCGTCCGCCGCCGGGGCGTCGGCACCCAGGTCGTCCACAGTCAGGTCAAACGCCCCCTGGAACTGAGCAGCCTCTACGACGACCTGGAGGCGGCGGGCCAGAAGCCCGAGACGCGCGTTCTGGCCAACACGCTCGTGCCGGCGTCCCCCGGGGTCGCGGCCGCGCTCGGGGTGGGGGAGGGGGACGAGGTGCACCGCGTCGAGCGGCTGCGGCTGACCCACGGCGACCCGGTCGCGTACCTCTGCAACCACCTGCCCACCGGGCTGCTCCCGCTCGACACGGAGCGGCTGGAGGCGACCGGGCTCTACCGGCTGATGCGCGCCGCGGGGATAACCCTGCACAGCGCCCGCCAGTCCGTCGGCGCCCGCGCCGCCACGGACGAGGAGGGCGAGCGGCTGGCCGAGCCCGCGGGCGCCCCGCTCCTGACGATGGAGCGCGCCACGTTCGACGACACCGGCAGACCCGTTGAGTTCGGGTCGCACACGTACCGGGCGTCCCGCTACTCCTTCGAGTTCCAGCTCCTCGTACGGCCGTAAGAATGTTATGACAAAGTCATTGACGGTGCCGGGTATCCGCCGCTAGAACTCCTCCAGCCGCACAGGGGCGGCCAGGAGAGAGGTGGCACACCATGCGCACAGCCCGCACGGCAGCAACCCTCATTGCGGTCGTCGCACTCGCGGCCGGATGCAGCAGCTCCGGAGGCAAGACCTCCGAGGACAAGGCCGACGGCTCCGGGGGCGGCACATCAGCCGGCACACCCCGCCTGAAGATCGCGATGGTCACCCACTCCGGCGAGGGCGACACCTTCTGGGACATCGTCCAGAGCGGGGCCGAGCAGGCCGCGGCCAAGGACAACGTCCAGTTCCTCTACTCGAACGACAAAGAGGCCAAGGGGCAGGCCGAGCTGGTCCAGGCCGCGATCGACAAGAAGGTCGACGGGATCGTCGTCACCCTCGCCAAGCCCGAAGCCATGAAGGCCGTTCTCGCCAAGGCGAAGGACGCCGGGATCCCGGTCGTCACGATCAACTCCGGCGGCGAGTTCTCGCAAGGGTTCGGCGCGCTGACCCATATCGGGCAGGACGAGTCCGTGGCCGGCGAGGCCGTCGGCAGCGAACTCGACAGGCGCGGCAGGAAGAAGGCGCTCTGCGTCATCCACGAACAGGGCAACGTCTCCCTGGAGCAGCGCTGCGCCGGTGTGAGGAAGACGTTCAAGGGCACCGTCGAGAACCTCAACGTCGAGGGCACCAACGCCCCGGCGTCCCAGTCGTCCATCGAGGCCAAGCTCCAGGCGGCCAAGGACATCGACGCGGTCGTCGCACTCGGCGCCCCCACCGCGGCCGTCGCCGTCAAGGCCAAGCAGGACGCGGGCAGCGAGGCGGAGGTCGACACCTTCGACCTGAACGCGGCCGTGGTCAAGAGCCTCAAGGCCAAGGACGTCGGCTTCGCCGTGGACCAGCAGCCCTACCTCCAGGGCTATCTCGCCGTCGACGAACTGTGGCTCTACAAGACGAACGCCAACGTCATCGGCGGCGGAAAGTCCGTCCTGACAGGCCCCGCGATCGTGACCGAGAAGGACGTCCCGAAGCTCGAGAAGTACACCGCGCGCGGTACCCGGTGAACGGATGCGTGCGCCCGGTACCTGCTGTGTCCGCCCGGGGGGCAACCCCCGGACCCCCGGCCGGAAGCCCGGCGCGTCCCCCGGGACCTGCACGGCGGCGGAGAGATGCGGTCGGGGATACTGAGGCGTCCGGGGCTAGAGAAGTGCCCCCCGGGTCCGGTCCGCCGGCCCCGGTGTATCAGGCAGCACGGCAAGAAGGGCACGGCCTCGTGGCACGGTTTCGGAGCTGGGTGAGCATCGCCCTCGCAGGGGTGGTCGGTCTCTCCCTCGCGGGGTGCAGCAGCACCGGCGGCAAGCGGGCGGAGGACGCCAGGAAGGCGGCCTCGGCCCAGGGCAAGGCCGCGGTGAACACCCCGCGCTGGACCGTCGCGATGGTGACCCATTCAGGAGATGGCGACACCTTCTGGGACATCGTCCAGGAAGGTGCCAAGCAGGCCGCGGTCAAGGACAACATCAAGTTCCTGTACTCGCACAGCGACGAGGCGCAGCAGCAGGCCCAGCTCGTCGACGCGGCCGTGGACAAGAAGGTCGACGGCCTGATCGTCACGCTCGCGAAGCCCGACGCCATGAAGGCGGCCGTCGCCCGCGCCCAGAAGGCCGGCATCCCCGTGATCACCGTGAACTCGGGCTCCGAGGAGTCCAAGAAGTTCGGCGCGCTCACGCACATCGGCCAGGACGAGACCATCGCGGGCCGGGCCGTCGGCGAGGAGCTGAACAAGCGCGGCCGCAAGAAGGCCCTGTGCGTCCTGCACGAGCAGGGCAACGTCGGCCACGAGCAGCGCTGCGCCGGTGCCAAGGAGACCTTCAAGGGCCAGATGCAGAACCTGTACGTCGAGGGCACCAACATGCCCGACGTCCAGTCCTCCATCGGCGCCAAGCTCCAGGCCGACAAGTCCATCGACTCCGTCGTCACGCTCGGTGCGCCCTTCGCCGCCACGGCCGTGAAGGCCAAGCAGGACGCGGGCAGCAAGGCCGAGATCGACACCTTCGACCTCAACGAGAAGGTCGCCGCCGGCCTGAAGGACGGCACGCTCGGCTTCGCCGTCGACCAGCAGCCCTACCTCCAGGGCTACGAGGCCGTGGACCTGCTCTGGCTCTACCGCTACAACGCGGACGTCCTCGGCGGCGGCAAGCCGGTCCTCACCGGACCGCAGATCATCACCAAGGACCAGGCCGCCAAGCTCGAGGAGTACACGAAGCGGGGGACCCGATGAGCGCCGCCGCACCAGGGACCCCGCCGCTGACGGACGAGCGGCTCCTGAAGACATCGCCGCTGCGCAAGCTCATGGGCCGGCCCGAACTGGGCTCGGTCGTCGGCGCCGTCGCCGTCTTCGTCTTCTTCGCGATCTTCGCGGACAGCTTCCTGCGGGCCTCCAGCCTCGCCACGGTCCTGTACGCGTCGTCGACGATCGGCATCATGGCCGTACCCGTGGCCCTGCTGATGATCGGCGGCGAGTTCGACCTCTCCGCCGGCGTCATGGTCACCACGTCCGCGCTCGTCTCGTCGATGTTCAGCTACCAGATGACGGCGAACGTCTGGGTCGGCGTGGTCGTCTCGCTCCTGGTCACGCTCGCCATCGGCGTGTTCAACGGCGTCATGCTGACCCGCACCGACCCACCGAGCTTCATCATCACGCTCGGCACCTTCCTGATGCTGACCGGCATGAACCTCGGCTTCACCAAGCTGATCAGCGGCACCGTCTCCACCAAGTCGATCTCCGACATGGAGGGCTTCTCCTCCGCCAAGGACGTCTTCGCCTCCACGCTCACCATCGGAGGCGTCGACTTCAAGATCACGATCCTGTGGTGGCTCGCCCTGATCGTCGTCGCCACCTGGATCCTGCTGCGCACCCGCGTCGGCAACTGGATCTACGCGGTCGGCGGCGGCGAGGACGCGGCCCGCGCCGTCGGCGTCCCGGTCAACAAGACCAAGATCGGCCTGTACATGGGCGTCGCCTTCGGCGCCTGGATCTCGGGGCAGCACCTGCTGTTCTCGTTCGACGTCGTGCAGTCCGGCGAGGGCGTCGGCAACGAGCTGATCTACATCATCGCGGCCGTCATCGGCGGCTGCCTGATCACCGGCGGCTACGGTTCCGCGGTCGGTGCGGCCATCGGCGCCCTGATCTTCGGCATGACGAGCAAGGGCATCGTGTTCGCCGAGTGGAACCCGGACTGGTTCAAGTTCTTCCTCGGGGCGATGCTGCTCCTCGCGACCCTGCTCAACGCGTGGGTCCGCAAGCGCGCGGAGGCGACGAAATGACCGAGACCGCGGAGCGCACGGCGCTCGTCGAGCTCGACGGCGTCAGTAAGCACTACGGCAACATCCGTGCCCTGGAGGATGTCTCCCTGGTCGTGCACGCGGGCGAGATCTCCTGCGTCCTCGGCGACAACGGCGCGGGCAAGTCGACCCTCATCAAGATCATCGCGGGTCTGCACAAGCACGACTCCGGGACCTTCCGCATCGAGGGCGAGGAGGCGCGGCTCGCCAACCCGCGCGAGTCCCTCGACCGCGGTATCGCCACGGTCTACCAGGACCTCGCCGTGGTCCCGCTGATGCCGGTCTGGCGCAACTTCTTCCTCGGCTCCGAGCCGACGAAGGGCTCCGGCCCCTTCAAGCGCATGGACGTCGACCTGATGCGCAGGACGACCCACGCGGAGCTGCTCCGCATGGGCATCGACCTGCGTGACGTCGACCAGCCCATCGGCACCCTCTCCGGCGGTGAGCGCCAGTGCGTGGCGATCGCCCGCGCCGTCCACTTCGGCGCCAAGGTCCTCGTACTCGACGAGCCGACCGCGGCCCTCGGCGTCAAGCAGTCGGGCGTCGTACTCAAGTACGTCGCCGCCGCGCGGGACGCGGGCCTGGGCGTGGTTCTGATCACGCACAACCCGCACCACGCGTACCTCGTCGGCAACCGCTTCGTCCTCCTGAAGAGGGGCGCGATGTCCGGCAGCTACGCCCGCGACGAGATCACACTGGACGAACTGACGCGTCAGATGGCAGGCGGCAGCGAGCTGGACGACCTGCGCCATGAGCTGGAGGGCCGGGACGCGCCCTAGGTTCTGTCTCTCCGATCACGATCGGAGAGACAGAATTGCCGACGGCGTGAAGTCTGCGCAGTTCTTACGTGCAGTTATCAGAGCGAAGGAGAGGAATTCTCCGCCGTCTGTGGTGAGCATGTCGATGACGGGCTGGTTCGCGCTCCGGCCGTCGGGCGTGTGCTCGGCTGCTGCCCGGGCCCACAACAGCCAGTCCCGCCAGGCGTCTTGCGGCAACCACGCGGAGGTGACCTCCACGAGCTCGGTGATCGCCCACTGAAAGCGCCACCACTCCGCCGTGTGCCAGGCGATCGCCTCCCAGCCGACCACCTTGTTGATATGAGGTGGGATGGCTCCGAGCTCACGGACCTCCCGTGTCATGGCGGGAGTCGCCATCGCCAGATGTCCGCCAGGGCGGAGGAATCGCGTCAGGTAGGGCAGGTAGCTGTCCGCCGTTCCGAAGTACGCCACCCTGCGCGAAGAACGCCGCGCCGAGATACCGGTCGGCCGCGCTCACCGCGGCGGCGAACCGCGCCACGGCGGCCGACGGCCACAGCGCGAACACCTCCTCCACCGCGCTCGGCCCCGGACGGGCCGAGCGCGGCGCGCACCCGGTCGAGGAACGCGGGCGCGGTCAGGCCGGAGGGATCGAGCAGCTTCTCTCCCCATACGCCGGGCGGAACGGCCAGCACGGTCAGGTCCTCGCGCCGCGGGCCGGTGTGAGCCAGGGCATAGTCGGCGAACTCCGCATCCGGCTCGCAGCACAGGGCGAGAAGGTCGCCGGGGCGGGCGAACCAGAACAGGCGCTGGGTCCAGGCGCGCATGTCGCCGCGCGCCCGTATAGAGGGGTCGATGTGGTTGCCGATCAGGATGCGCACGGCGGACTCCAAGAGGTGGGCGAAAGGGTCAACGGTGGAAGGAGGACAGCGGGCAGCGAGTCGAAGGCCCGCATCGTCGCGGTACGCCGCCGCACTCCGTCGCCCGCGGCCTCCAGGCGGGCGGAGTGCCCGGCCAGGGCCGCGACCAGGGCGCGCAGGCCCGCCTGGGCGACCGTCGTCCCGATGCAGGAGTGCGGCCCCCACCCGTAGCCGAGGTGACGGTTCGGGGAGTGGTCGAGCACCAGGTCGTCCGGCCACTCGAAGGCGGCCGGGTCGCGGTTGGCGGCCGCGAACAAGGCGACGACCCTCTGCCCCGCCTCGATGTCGATGCCGCCGATCCGGCAGGCCCGCACGGCGATGCGCGTGGTGCCCTGCACAGGCCCGTCGAATTGACCTTCCTACAACACCCTGAAGTCGTATCGGTGGGTGGCCAGCCGGTGGCCTGAGCAGCACCGATGCTCTGGAATGGCGTCCAGCACCCACCAGACCCTGGCTGCGGTCTCTGACGACGAGGAACGCTGGGCGGCGATCAAGAATCCGAGGGTCTGGCTCGTAAGACCCGGTCCGCAGGCGTCCGAGCGGTGGGCCGGGGTAGACGACTGACCGGTCCGCCCATCGGCGCGGCCGAAACCCGGGAGAGGACACGATCAGCGTGAGCGACGCCGAGCACCGGAAGCAGACCCCCGACGGAGCGGCCGAACTCCTGGTGCGCTGCCTGGAGAACGAGGGCGTCGAGGTGGTGTTCGGCGTGCCCGGCGAGGAGAACATCCGTTTCACCAACGCCCTCGCCCGCTCGGAGAAGATCCGCTACGTCCTCACCCGGCACGAGCAGGCCGCGTCCTTCATGGCGGAGATGCACGGCCGGCTCACCGGCTCGGCGGGTGTGATGTCCGCGACGCTGGGGCCCGGCGCGATCAACCTGATGCTGGGCGTCGCCGACGCCATGACGAACAGCACGCCCGTCGTCGCGATCAGCGCGCAGGTCGGCAAGGAGCGCAACTACAAGGAGTCCCACCAGTTCGTGGACCTGGTGAGCATGTTCGCGCCGGTCACGAAGTGGTCGGCGGACGTCCCGGCCACCCGGGCCATCCCGGAGATGGTGCGGCGCGCGTTCAAGACCGCGGAGTCCGAGCGGCCCGGCGCCGTCTACCTCGCCGTGCCCGAGGATGTCGACGAGGCGACGGACGGCTCGGACCTGCGCCCGCTGCGCAGGAACGTCGTGCAGCCCGAGGCGCCGTCCCCGGGGCAGATCAAGCGGGCGGCGGAGCTGCTGCGGGAGGCCCGCCGGCCGGTGATCCTCGCCGGGCACGGCGCGGCGCGCGGCGGCGCCGAGGAGTCGCTGGCGGCGTTCGCCACCGCACTCGACGTGTCGACGGCGACCACCTTCCACGGCAAGGGCGTCCTGCCCGACGACCACCCGTGCGCGACCGGCACGTTCGGCTTCATGCGGCGCGACTACACCAATTTCGGGTTCGAGGAGGCCGACGTCATCATCGCCGTCGGCTACGAGCTGCAGGAGTTCGACCCGTCCCGGATCAACCCGGACGGCGACAAGAAGATCGTCCACATCCACCGCTTCCCGGCGGAGGTGGACGACAGCTACTCGGTCGATGTCGGCATCATCGGCGACATCGCCGCCTCCCTCGACGCCCTCGCCACCGCACTCGACGGCCTGCGGTGGACCATCGACGACGAGGACACCACGGCCACCCGCGCGCTGCTGGCCAAGGAACTCGAGCAGGGCGCCGCGGACGAGCGCTACCCGCTCGCCCCGCAGCGCGTCATCGCCGACACCCGCGCCGCGCTCGGTCGCGACGACATCGTGCTGGTCGACACCGGCGCGCTGAAGATGTGGATGGCCCGGCTCTACCCGACGTACGCGCCGAACACCTGCCTCATCTCCAACGGCTTGTCCACCATGGGCTTCTCGCTGCCCGGCGCGCTCGCGGTCCAGCTCGCCAGGCCGCAGACGAAGGTGCTGGCGGCGGTCGGCGACGGCTCGTTCCTCATGCACTCCCAGGAGATCGAGACGGCTGTCCGCGAGAACATCCCGCTGACCGTGCTGATCTGGGAGGACAACGGCTACGGGCTCATCAAGTGGAAGATGGACCTGGAGGTCGGGGAGAACTCCAACACCGACTTCGGCAACCCGGACATCGTCCAGTACGCCCGCAGCTTCGGCGCGAAGGGCTACCACATCGAGTCCGCCGGGGACCTGCTGCCGACGCTCCGTGAGGCACTGGCGGACCCGGGCGTGTCGATCATCAACTGCCCGGTGGATTACGCCGAGAACATGAACCTCATCGAGCACCTCGGGCACCTCGACTCGGCGCTCTGACCCGCCCGCGCGGCGCGGCCCGACTCCCGTACGGGCCGCGCTGCCCGGGCCGCTGTCACGCCTCGCGCGCAGCGTCCCGCCCCGAGGACCGCCCCGGACAGGACTGCGCAAACTCGTGACGTCGCGTGCTGATCAGGCCGCAGTCGTATCTCCGCATACCCGACGAGGGGGCAAGGACGTGCTCAGGCAGTGAGCAGCTCGGTGATCTCATCGGCGAGCTTGGGGCCGAGCGAGCCCCAGCCGTCCTTGTAGCCGTAGACGCTCGCCAGGGTGCGGGCGTCGTAGTCGCCGTTGAGGATGTCGATGTCGGTGGGGGTGATGAGCGAGGGATGGGCGACGCCGACGGCGCCCGAGACCCTCAGCAGCTCCCTGCGCAGGGTGCGCAGGTAGCCCGCGGCCCGGATGGCCTTCGAGGGTGCGTCGACGCCGCGCGTCAGCCACGGGTTCTGGGTGGCGATGCCGGTGGGGCATGCGTCGGTGTGGCACTTCTGCGCCTGGATGCAGCCGATGGACAGCATCGCC
The DNA here is from genome assembly GCF_044748025.1 of Streptomyces sp. NPDC090032. Classification (NCBI taxonomy): domain Bacteria; kingdom Bacillati; phylum Actinomycetota; class Actinomycetes; order Kitasatosporales; family Streptomycetaceae; genus Streptomyces; species Streptomyces sp. NPDC090032. The sequence continues at coordinate 317,280 of NZ_JBIVFF010000001.1, forward strand.
TCACGGCCCACGTTGACCATGTCGACGCCGAGGGCGAACGCGACGACGGCGTTCTCGGGCAGGCCGAGCTTGCCGGAGCCGATGAAGGTGATGTCGTCGGTCAGCCCGCGCTCGGCGAACACGCTGTAGACGCGGGAGAAGCCCATGCGGAACGGCAGGGACACCGAGTCGGCGAAGATCAGGGGAGCAGCCCCGGTGCCGCCCTCGCCTCCGTCGACGGTCACGAAGTCGACCCCTCGATCACCTCGCTCCATCAGGGTGGCGAGTTCCTCCCAGAAGCCCATTTCCCCGATGGCGCTCTTGATCCCGACGGGCAATCCGGTCTCCGTGGCGAGCAGTTCCACGAAGTCAAGCATCGAGTCCACGTCGTGGAACGCGGTGTGCCGCGACGGCGACGCGCAGTCCTTGCCCGCGGGGATGTCGCGGATCCCGGCGATCTCGTCGGTCACCTTCGCACCCGGCAGCAGGCCGCCGAGCCCCGGCTTCGCACCCTGCGAGAGCTTGATCTCGATCGCCTTCACGGGCCCGCTCGCGACCACGGACTTGAGGTTGTCGAGGTTGAACGTCCCGTCCTTGTTGCGGCAGCCGAAGTACGACGTACCGATCTGGAGGACGAGTTCCCCACCGTTGAGGTGGTAAGGCGACAGGCCGCCCTCGCCGGTGTTGTGCATCGTCCCGGCCAGCGCCGCACCCTTGTTGAGTGCCGTGACGGCCGCGCCGGACAGCGAACCGAAGCTCATCGCCGAGATGTTGACGACACTCGCCGGACGGAACGCCTTCGCGCGGCCTCGTGGTCCGCCGAGCACCTTTGCCGAGGGCAACGGCGCCTGCGCGTCGCGCAGATCGGGCAGCCGACCGGCGAACGTGCGCTGCTTCACGTACGCCTGACCCTGCTCATGCTCGACGTCGTTGTCGGTGCCGAAGCCGAAGTAGTTGTTCTCCTCCTTCGCCGACGCGTAGATCCAGCTGCGCTGGTCACGGCTGAAGGGCCGTTCCTCGTCGTTGGACGTCACGACGTACTGCCGCAGCTCGGGGCCGATCTTCTCCAGCAAGTACCTGGCGTGCCCCAGCACGGGGAAGTTCCTCAGCAGTGCGTGCTTCTTCTGCACGAGGTCACGGGCGGCCACCAGCGCCAACGCCGTGGCGGCTGACGCGCCTATGTTCCGAGCACGCATGAAGACGTTCCTCTCCTCGACTGGCCGAACCTCACCACGACCGGCTACCCCACGCCAGCGAAATGCCACGTGAGGGCGGCGAATGCTCTCCTCTTGCGCGCGGTCGGGGAAGCGGGCGCAGGGGCTGAGGCCGAGGCCGGAGACCTTCTTGAGGGTGGCGTCCCAGCTGACCGTCAGTTGGTAGTCGTCCTTCCGGCGATCACGGAGAAGCTCCGCTTGTCGATGGATTCGCTCCAGTCGACTTCCCAACGGTGTCGGGAGGGGGCCCTGATCCAGATCGAGTTGAAGTCCCCCACGCAGAGGGCGGGCCGGACACCACCCGTCGTACAGATGGTGCCCTTGAGTCGGAGCGCCTCGTTGTACCGGTAGTCCGGTCGGAAGGGGTCCCCGTGGCAGCTGGCTATGAGGACCGGGACTTTGGCTCCGACGTCGAAGCGGGCTGTGGTGCAGCCATGCCAATAATCGGGGGCGCCGAAGGGGCGGTATGACCCTTCGACTACATCGACGGTGTGGGGGTTCCACATCAACGCGGTCCACCATGGACGGTGCCAGTTTGCCGCCATGGCCGTGCCGTGCGGATGGCCGGCGCTGACGCGCACGGAAGCACTCAGGCCGCATTCTTCGGACAGGTCTTGGTAAGCGAGGCGGCTTCGCTCTCCCAGCGGTCGCGGCCGGTTCCGCTTTCGTCGAGGATGAACTCCTGCAGGGCGAGGATGTCAGGAGCTATCTCCTGAATGGCGGTGACTCGCGCTGCCCAAGAGCGAGTGTTCCGTGTGGTGGGGCTGAGCTTGTAGGCGTTGAGATTGGCGATGCGAATGTTCCTCGGCACATTCAACTCCTGTACGAGATGGTGAGGTGCAGGAAAGCCCGGCGGTCGCCGGTCCGGGTATGACGTGCTCGGCGTACCGCGGGAGAGATTGATCGGGATCGGCCGCGCCGGCCCTGGCCTGGCAGGCGCCGAGGGAGGGACCAGCTCCGCTCACTCGAACGCGTCCACGCTCACGATGGCGTCGAAGTCTCCTCCTCGAACGGCAGGGTGTGCGCCTCAGCTTGCACGGCCGTCACCTGGTCGCCGACACCCGCATCGGCGAAGACGGTTGCCGCGTCCTCAGGGGCGATCCACAAGTCGGCCGCAACGACCTGGGCGCCGTACTCGCGGGCCAGGAACACCGACGTGGCGCCCTTGCCGGAGCCGAGGTCGAGAATCCGCATCCCCGGGCGCAGATCAAGGTCCCGGGCGAGGTCTTCCAGCAGCCACAGCGGGTTCGGCCCCGTGTGGAGGTTGAGCAACCAGGCGGGGTCATAGCCAGAGGAGCGCGGATAGCGGTCCGGACGTATGAGATCGTTCAAGTCAGTCACGAGCACGAGCACGAGCACGAGCACGAGCACGAGCACGAGCTGATCATCTACTCGGGCACAATCCGTTTTCGCTCACCTCGGCCCCCGGCGGCGGAGCACGATGCGCAACAATCAGTTCGTCGCTGCGGTCATGAGCGGAGCCAGATGAGGAGTGCGGCGGCGGTGACAGTGCCGAGGAAGACGTATCCGCGCTTGTCATAGCGGGTGGCGACCGCTCTGAACTGCTTGAGCTTGTTGATCGTCCGCTCCACCGTGTTGCGATCTTTGTATCGCGCCTTGTCAAAGCCCGGCGGGCGTCCACCGCGTGCCCCCCGTCGCAGGCGGGCGGCCTCGTGGTCCTTCTTCTCGGGGATCACGTGCCGGATCCCGCGCTTGCGGAGGTAAGTACGGATCGTGCGGTTGCTGTACGCCTTGTCGGCGGAGACGCTGTCCGGGATGCGGCGTGGTCGCCCGACTCCTGTGCGGGGGACGCGGATCTTGTCCATGACCGGTTCGAACTGAGTGCAGTCCGCCCGCTGCCCCGGCGTGATGAGCAGGGACAACGGGCGGCAACGGCCCTCCGCGGCTACGTGGATCTTGGTGGTCAGCCCGCCGCGGGAACGGCCGAGAGCCTCGCCCGGCGCACCGCCTCCTCCGGCCGGAGGAGCAGGGTGATGTTCGCGCGCAGGTGAATTGATCTTCGTGGCGCCCCTTTTGAGGAGCCGGCGGGGGCAGGCGGCGGCTTCTTGAGGGCACCGGCGGCATGCTGGTGGGCGCGCACGGATGTGGAGTCGACGTTGACGTTCCAGTCGAGGTCCCCCCGACATCGGCAGCGGCTTGGACGTGTTGAAGGAGCATCTCCCAGGTGCCGTCGGCCGACCACAGAAGATGCCGCTTGTGGACGGTCTTCCATGAGCCGAAGCGTTCGGGCAGTTCACGCCACTGAACCCCGGTGCTGAGCCGATGGATGATGCCGTTGATCACTTGCCGGTGGTTTCGCCACCGGCCGCACCGGTTGTTGCTCACCGGCAGCAGCGGCTCCAGCACTGCCCACTCGCCGTCCGTCAGATCCCCTCTGCTGAGCATGCCCAGGACAACGAACTACCTGATCGAAGAGACACCCCCTAGGCAGCGCGCCCCATAAGGGGCGCGGGGCCGTGTTCCTTTGTGCGGCTCCGCCGCGGGGCGCCCGGCCACAAGCGACCGGCAGCCGGAAACGGACACGCGGTAGCGCCCCGTCCACCACGAGTGATCCGCACGGCTCGGATACGCCCGAGCGGCGGCGAACTGGCACAATCGGCGCGATGAGCACCTACCGCGACCTCGCACACCGCGGCTCCGCACGAGCCACCGTCCTGCGGACCGTCGGCACGCGTGAGCGCCGTTCCCACCTGACGGCGCCCCGCGTCCCGACCGTCGGCATCGACATCGGCGGTACGAAGGTGATGGCGGGCGTCGTCGACGCCGACGGCAACATCCTGGAGACCCTGCGCACCGAGACGCCGGACAAGTCCAAGAGCCCCAAGGTCGTCGAGGACACCATCGTCGAGCTGGTCCTCGACCTGTCCGACCGGCACGACGTGCACGCGGTGGGCATCGGCGCGGCGGGCTGGGTCGACGCCGACCGCAACCGGGTCCTGTTCGCCCCGCACCTTTCCTGGCGCAACGAACCCCTCCGGGACCGCATCTCCGGCCGCCTCGCCGTCCCCGTCCTCGTCGACAACGACGCCAACGCCGCCGCCTGGGCCGAGTGGCGCTTCGGCGCGGGCCGTGGCGAGGACCACCTCGTCATGATCACGCTGGGCACCGGCATCGGCGGCGCGATCCTGGAGGACGGCCAGGTCAAGCGCGGCAAGTTCGGTGTCGCCGGTGAATTCGGCCACATGCAGGTCGTCCCCGGCGGCCACCGCTGCCCGTGCGGCAACCGCGGCTGCTGGGAGCAGTACAGCTCCGGCAACGCCCTCGTGCGCGAGGCCCGCGAGCTCGCCGCCGCGGACTCCCCCGTCGCGTACGGGCTCATCGAACGCGTCAAGGGCAACGTCCCCGACATCACGGGCCCGCTCATCACCGAGCTGGCCCGCGAGGGCGACGCCATGTGCATCGAGCTGCTCCAGGACATCGGCCAGTGGCTCGGCGTCGGCATCGCGAACCTCGCGGCCGCGCTCGACCCGTCCTGCTTCGTCATCGGCGGCGGCGTCTCCGCGGCCGACGACCTCCTGATCGGCCCGGCCCGCGACGCCTTCAAACGCCACCTCACCGGCCGCGGCTACCGCCCCGAGGCCCGCATCGCCCGCGCCCAGCTCGGCCCCGAGGCCGGTATGGTCGGCGCCGCGGACCTCGCACGCCTCGTCGCCCGCCGCTTCCGCCGCGCCAAGCGACGTCGCGTGGAACGCTACGAGCGCTATGAGCGTTACACCCAGGGCAAGGGCTTCGGCCTCGACCCGCACAGCCCGGCGAGCGCCGCCGGCGAGACTCAGGGACCCAAGTAATGACCGTGCCACGCCAGCCCTCGTCCCCCGACGCAGGGCAGCGCCCCCCTGAGAACCGCCGGAGGGTGATCCGCCGCCGCGCGCTGACGCTGCTCACGATCGTGCTGCTCATCGGCGTCCCCGCCGGCTATCTGGTGATCTCCGCGGACCAGAGCCGTAACAGCGGCAAGGACAAGGAGGCCAAGTACTCCGCGACGGGCCTCACCATCGGCTGGCCCTCCAAGGTCCAGCGCCGGCTGTACCAGGTGCCGATCCCGGTCTCCTCCGCGAAGGGCGTCGCCTACTACGAGACGAACAACCTCAGGACGAGCCGCCTCTACGTCCGCTTCAGCACCACGGACGCGGGCCTCGACAAGTTCCTGAAGAACACCGGGGCCAGTTCGTCCGAGCTGGCGAAGGACGAGATCAGCATCAGCCCGCGCAACCAGAAGGTCGTCGGCTGGGTCTTCGACGGTCCCGGCCCGTACCTGGGCCTCACCCACAAGCAGAAGAACCCCGAGCCGACCCTGAACATCATGGTGAACCGGGAGAACCCTGCGAAGCCCTTCGTGTACGTGGTGTCCACGACGACGCCGTAGCGCCCGCGCTCACCGGCGCCGCCGGATCCGGCACGCCGTACGGCCGGCCGAGCTCGTCCATGGGGTCCGGCGGCCACGCAGCGCCTGAGCGCCTCGTCATCGCTGGGTGCCGCCCTGTAAACAGCTCTCCGCCGAAGGCAATGCGAGGGAGCCTGCGGCCGACATTCAGGTGAACCTCCAACTCGGACAAATCCCTCTCCTGCCACAGCCGCGTAACGGCGGCCCCGCACGGGACAACTCCCTCCCCGCTCCGTCGGTCGAAACGGGTGCGTCGCACACCCGCGCCGCGGCGGGACCGGTACCGCCGCGGCGCAACTGCTCCGGATCCGAAGGAAGTTGGAGTCACCCGTGCCCAGAAAGTCCCTGCCGACGCGGCTCGCCGCCACCGCCGCGCTCCTGCTCGCCGCGGGCGCCCTGTCCGCGCCCGCCGCCTCGGCGCAGCCCTCGGACGCCTCACCCGGCGACGCCTACGTGCTGAAGGTGAGCACCAACCCGACCAGCACCGACTACGACAACCGCCACGTCGACGTCACCGGCACCGTCACGAAGGCCGACGGCACCCCGGCGCCCAACATCCCCGTCACCATCCAGGAGGTCGTCCTCTTCACCACCTGGAACCCGTGGGGCGACCCGATCGACCCCAACTACTACGAGCCGCGCGACCTGGGCAAGCCGGTCACCGACGCCGACGGGAAGTTCACCATCCCCGACGTCGACATCGACCACACGACCGGCAGCAGCCTGCTCAACGTCCAGCACAAGGTGCAGATCACGGCCCTCTACGACGAGGACGGCGACCTCAACACCCCGCAGGACGGCTACTACGCGGACACCACCGTGGCCGCCGCCACCAGGACCAGCTCCGTCAGCTACCAGGTCAACAGGCGGCAGGTGAAGGCGGGCGACGTCCTCGTCGTCCAGGGCAGAGTCACCGTCCCCAAGGGCGAAGAGCTCGCCGGCAACGAGGTGTTCCTGCAGACCTACTGGGAGCAGGAGTCCCACGTGAAGACCACCACCGAGGACGACGGCTACTTCGTACTGGCCGTACGTGTCTCGGCCGACGACGACACCTTCACGCTGCGCACCGCTCCGAGGGACTTCTACGTGGCGGGCGCGGAGCAGTCGCTCCCGATCACCAACACGTCGCTGCCCCGCAGGTAGCACCGAGACGGTGCTCTCGCGGAGGGCGCACGGCAGAGGCGGCCCGGAGAGGAGAATCCCTCCGGGCCGCCCCGTTGCGCCGTCGTGCCACTTGGCGCGGTAGGCGTCGATGACCTCCTGGGTCACCGTGTTGCCCTGCTCGTCGGTGGCCACGGCCTTGAGCGAGGCGCTCTTCCCGGCCGCCCTGCGTGCCGTGTCCGTGACCGTCCACGGCGCTGCTGTCCGTGGTGAAGTTCTTGGCCTCGGCCACCCGGCCGGCCAGGTCCGGATGCGTCTGGTCGATACTGGTGTCCAGGACGGCGACCTTCACGCCCTTGCCGTCGTAGCCCGCCTTCCAGGCGTCGGGGGCGCCTGTCTGAGGCACGCTCACGTCCAGGAAGACATTGGCCCGGCGGTCCAGGCAGACCTTCCTGATGAGCCGTCAACCCCCTCCCGGAGGCCACCCGCCGGGGTGGAGGACCTCGTTACTCCCGTCCGAACACCCTTGGGCGACGCGCCACTTGTCGTCCATCGGGCTCCTGCCGGGCAGGTAGCCGACCTTGGTCTCCCACAGCGGCTTCGACGGGTCGGCCGCGGTGGTGTCGTAGGCCCGGACCGTGCCGTCCCGGCCCGCGACGTAGGCGACGGTTCCCCACACGGCGGGGCTGGTCAGCGGGGCCTTGCCGGGCTCGCAGAGCCACGGGTCGTTCGCCGCGGCCTGCCACAGGGTGGCGCCGGTCTTGAGGTCGTAGCCACGCGGACCGCCCGCCGTCGCCATCACCAGCTGCGGCTCCCCGGTGGCCGGGTCGGTGAGCGTCGGGGAGGAGTGGCTGTCGATCCCGCCGTCGGTGCCCTTCGCCCACAGCTGGCGGCAGCCGACCAGGTCGATGGCGACCCCGGTGCTGCTGGAGTCGGTGTGCAAGTAGGCGATGTCGGACCCGGGTCGGCGCACGGCCGTGCTGTGGAACTGGCCCCAGCTCGTCGCGCCGCCGAAGCCGCCCAGCAGGTCGCCGGTCCGCGCGACACGGCACTGGATCTTGTCCCAGTCCTGGTAGACGGCGACGGAACGCTGCTCGGCCTTCAGGCCGAAGACGCTGACCGGACCGCCGGCCCGCCCGTAGCGGCGGACGGTGTCGCCGTGCTGCTCCTCGCGCTCCACCGCCTGCCAGGCGACATGGCCGTCGTCGGCGTCCAGCGCGTAGATCCGGCCGACGGCGGTGGTGAGGTAAAGCCGAGGCCCACTGCTCTGGATAGGGATCGCATGGCTCGACACCCTATGGATCCACCCACAGGTAAGGATCACTCGAGCGGATCGTTCACCGAGCTGTCTGTCCACATTCATCGGAGGACTTGGGTGAGCCAATCCTGCCTGATCAAAGGCCTGATCAAAGGCCTGAACGTCGGTCTGCCGTCAGCGGCAGGTCTCGCTTCGAAGTGGCCGCCCGGCTCGGCGGTGCGGAGCCCATGGTGAAGCGCAACCGTCCGCCGCAGAGGAGTTCGGCGTGGCTTGGTACGTCGCTTGGTTGCGGCCGGCTGCCCTGAGTGAGGTTGGCGGGCCCTGCGGGATGGGTAGAGCAAGGTCCTGACGCCGGGTTACTTGCCAGGGAGTTTCTCTTTTGCACCGTACGCGCGGTCCGGCCGATATCCGCCGCGGTACCCGCAAGGAAGCCCTCATCGTCGAGGAGCAAGCCCCGGCCGGGCGAGGACTGCAGGCTCGAAGGCGGCAGCCGTGGTTCGTATCAAGACGACTGGACCGACACGAACTGGCCTGATTTCGGAGTCGCTTGACGCGGGTTGTGATCAACATGCAGGATCGAATGGCACCGACCCGAAGTCGGGGAACAAACTCGGGTATGCGACAGGGCATAGTCAAAGAGCCCCAGCGGTCGGTGTGAAGTGAACGGGGAGCACGGGGATGAAGAACACCACGCCAGCCGCATGCGCTGAGTCCTGCCGCCTTGTGGGGGCGCCTGCTTGAGGCCATGGGCACCAAGCTGCTGTCACGCACGCAGAGATCACTAGGTGCTCTGTTGCGTGGGTGATTGTCGTGCACAGGTGAGGCACCTCCAAGGCGCCCCTGTGTTCTCCAACAGGCATTTACGCCCGGCATCGCTGTGTGGCCGTCGCCGCCCGATGCACGATCAACTCTCAAGGAGTGCGCTCATGGCTGTCTTCGAGTCCGCCGAGAAAGCGAACGGGGTCTTCACGAACCTGTTCGAGATCCTCCTGGAAGACGAAACATTCACTCGGCGCATGCGTGACGCCGGGATCACCGTGCACCTGATCCAGACGAAGCCGGACATCGAGCTCTACATCACCCCGGACGGCGTTCAGAACGGTGCCCCCGCCCGGCCGGCGGCCATCCGCATCAAGATGAGCAGCGACAGCGCTCACAGCCTGTGGCTCGGCAATCTGCTGATGCCCGTCGCCATCGCCACCGGCAAGGTGCGCATCAAGGGCAACGTCGCGAAGGTCCTGGAATTCGTACCCCTCCTGCGCCCGGCGTTCGACCGCTATCCGGAGATCGCCAAGAGCGAGGGGCTCCCCACCTGAGCCGCGGGACCGGCCCCAACTGCCAACGCCTACAACGCGAAAGAGAACGCCCATGAGCACTGTCATTGAGCCTGCCGACTTCATGACCGAGCCCGAGGAGATCCAGGAGTTCCGCCGGCAGGTACGCGATTTCGTCGACAAGGAAGTCCGGCCGCGGGTTGCCGCGAACGACCGTGCCGACGCAGCCGAATTCGACTGGGAACTCATACGGAAGGGCCATCAGGCCGGCCTGATGCGCCTGATCGTTCCGAAGGAGTACGGGGGGCTCGGTCTCGGCGTCCTCGGTGTCGCCGTCGCGCTTGAGGAGATCGCCGCCGCGTGCGCCGGCACCGCCCTGACCTTCGGCGCAACTCTCCTGGGGCAGGCCCCCGTTCTGCTGTCGGCGGACCAACAGCTTCAGTCTCGTTTCCTGCCCCTGTTCGCCGGTGACGATCCGGTCCTCGCGTGCAACGGCATCACGGAGGAGGATGCCGGCTGCGACCTGCTGATCCCCGAGAACGCCGTCCACGCCCGGGACGTCATGACTGCCCGTCGCGATGGGGACAGCTACCTCCTCAACGGCCGGAAGAGGTTCATCACCAACGCGAAGGTCGCCGAGTTCGGATCGATCTACGCGAATATCGAGGGCCACGAAGGCGCCACCGGCATGACCGCGTTCATCGTCCTCCTGGACTCGCCCGGCGTGACCCGCGGCCCGGTGGCGGACAAGATGGGCTACCGCGCCTGTCTCGGAAGCGAGCTCATCTTCGAGAACGTGCGTGTGCCCGCGGAAAACATGGTCGGCGGCGAGGGCAACGGCGTCCACATCAATATTCAGCAGATGAACATGGCCCGCGCCACCGTCGCGGCCCTGTCCACCGGCGTGGCGCGAGGCGCGTTCGATATCGCCAAGCAGTGGTGCGCCGACCGCATCCAGGGCGGACTGCCGCTGTACAAGCACCAGTTCACCGCCCGGAAGCTCGCCGAGATGAAGACGAAGATCGAAGCATCGCGGCTGATGTACCTGCAGGCCGCGCAGGCGGCGGACACCGCGATCCCCGCGCCTGTGATGCAGCCGGCCACCGCGAAGCTCTTCGCCGACCAGGTCTCCATCGAGGTCTCCCAGGAGGCCATGTCCCTGATGGGCGCCCGCGGCTACCTGCGCGAGTACGGCATGGAGAAGTACGTCCGCGAATCCTTCGGAGCCCGCATCTACGAAGGAACCCCCGAGGTCCTCGCGCTGGCCATCACCGAAGCACTTTACGAGGAAGACGATTTCTGATCTTCCTTGGGCGGGACGTACACCAACCGAAACAGGGGGAACAGGTATGGAGAAGCAGCCGGGATTATCTGGGGTCACGTCGGTGATCAAGCCGTGGAATGTCCCATCCGGGCTTCCCGACGAGCACGATGCGCGCGAGTCGCTGGTCAATGACGCGCGGGGGCGCTACATCCAGGACATTCTTCGCATGCACAGCAGGCTGAGCTTCCACGGCATGGCAGGCCAGCTGCAGAAAAACGATGCGCTGCTGTATCAGGCCAACCACGGGAGAGGGCTCGTAACCCTCGTGGCTCACACCGATCAGATCCCTGAGCGGTACCTGATCGGCCTGGCCGGATTCCGTCTGGCCGAGTATCTGCAGGCCGGCTTCGCCAGCGAAGAACTTGTCTTCGGCCGTTCGCTGTTCTGCGAGCCGATCCGCGAGTTCCATCAAGACGACACCCACGTCATCACCATCGATGAGGAAACCGGCAGGATCCTCGGCTACGTGGCACTCGCCCACAGCAAGGACCCCGAACCGAGGCCGCTGGCTGACCCAGGGCGGCTGCTGTTCCCCTGCGAAGAGGTTCACTCCATCCGCCTGCAGACTGCACTGCCCGATGTGCAGACCCTGGAAACGCGCCATATCCGCGAGGTGAAACGCCTCGCCCACAACCACACCGTCACTGCCCGGGATCTACGGCTGCGGATCACGCTGGAACTCCTGGCCGGCATCACCATGGCCGTCCACGCGGAGCGCGATTCCATCCGGCTGCTGATAGGCGACCTGGAAGAACACATCGCCCTGAAGCACCTTGTCCTCCTCGGCCTCGATGTGTACCTGCTGACGGGAACCACACCGAAGGTCAGCCGGCAGGACCTCATGCATCCCCGGTACTTCAATGCGGAGAAGGTTCTTCCCTTCTACTCGTGGATGCCGCCGGTCGAGGAAGTCGCACAGGTCGGGAAGCAGCTGGAAGAGGCTGCCTCCGCACTCTCTCCGATCCGGGCTCTCCGAGGTCTCATGGCAGACCTGTCCGGGAGCGTGGAGCACCTTTCGCTTCCCGAAGAGGCGGCCGCCTGATGACAGCCACGCTCGACGACTTCTACCGGGAGTTCACCGAACGGAACCGCGGGTTCATCGGCGAACGGGCCCAATCGGCACTACGGAACGCACGCGTGCTGATTGCCGGATGCGGGTCCACCGGAGGAGCAGCCGTCGAACCGCTCGCGCGTATCGGCGTGCAGGATTTCGTCCTGGTGGATGTGGGGGAGTTCGAGCTGAACAACCTCAACCGGCAGCACGCCGCGTTCGGTGACATCGGGCGTCACAAAGCCGAGGTCGCCGAAGAACGAGTGATGCTGATCAACCCCAACGCCCGGACCAAGGTGGTTACAGGCGGGATCACCCACGCCAACGCGCAGGATCTCGCGGAGAGCTGCACGCTGGTCATCGACGGCGTGGATGTCACCGAGCATGCCGGCTGGCGGGCGAAGTACAACCTTCACGAGGCTGCGGTACGCGCCAGGCGCCCGGTGCTTTCCGGCTACGACATGGCCGGCACCCAGTACATCCGCTTCTACGACTACCGGCTGCCGGGTTCACGTCCGTTCGACGGGAAGATCACCGCCGGCATGGTGGAGAAGTCCGCGGTGTGGCCGCTGTTGCTGAAGGCCATCCCTCTGCGGTTCGTGCCGCTGGAGATGATCCGCAACGCCCGCGAGCACCTGGGGGAAGAGGAGTACAGCGTCTCCCAACTCGTGTACGCGTCACTGCTGTTCGGTGCTCTCGCCACCCGCATGACCGTCGAGATTCTCGCCGGGCAGCCCGTACGTCGCCATGTGGTGGTCGACGCGCACAGGGAAGCGCGCCGCACCACAAGCAGGTGGGCCACCGGCGTGCAACGACCACTCGTGCTCGCAGGCGGTCTGCGAGAACTCGTCGCCATCATGCGAAACCGCGAATCACACACGAAGAAGTAGGGGGCACACTCTTGAGTACGAAGTCCGCTGACCTGATCGCGAAGCAGACGAAGAAGGCCCAGCAGCTTCTTGTCTCGTCCAGCCGGCATTCCTACGACCCGGGCCTGGACATCGACTGGGATGCTCCGCTCGAAGAGGGCAAGTGGTTCCTGCCGGAGAAGCGCTGCACCCTCTACGGCACGAAGACGTGGGACACCCTCACGCAGGAGCAGAAACTCCTCCTCACCCGTGAGGAGATGGCCTCTTCCATCGCTCTGGGCGTGTGGACGGAACACGTCCTGCTGCAGCTCGTATCGCGTTACGTCTACGACAAGTCCGTGGGTTCCCCGCAGGTCCAGTTCGCTCTGACCGAGATGGCCGACGAAGTCCGCCACATGATCATGTTCGCGAACGTCGTCGAACGCATGGGTTCCGAGATCTACCCCACGCCGTGGAAGATCCGTGAGTCCGGCCGGATGCTGAAGACCGCGGCTCCCGTTGCCGCGCTGTGGGCGCTCCTCCTGCTGACAGAGGAGATCTTCGACAAGGTCCAGCGAGAAGTCGCCGCGGACGAGACAGTTCAGCCGCTGGTCCGCACCATGTCCCGGATCCACGTGGTGGAAGAGGCCCGGCACATCAGCTTCGCCCGCACCGAGCTGGAGCGGTTCGTGCCGAAGTTGAACAAGGTTCAGCTGTCCTCGCTGCGGATGATGCTGGCCCTGTCCATCCAGACGTTCGCCGGCGAGTTCTTCAACCCGCTCATGTACCGGCGGGCCGGCCTTCCGGACAGCGTCCGCAAGGAAGCCATGGCGAACCCGCACTCGCGGGAAACGTTCGGCTGGGCGGCGAAGCGGATCACCGACTACTACAGGTCCATCGGCATCATCGGTGGGGCGAGCGAGCGGATCTGGCGCAAGGCCGGCTTCATCCAGGACGCTGCATGACCCACGAGAACGATCAGTTCCACGAACACGACGATGACGGATACGAAGGGCCCGCGACGATCGTCATCGAGGGGGAAGAGTTCTCGGTCGAGGTGAAGCTCGCCGGATGCTTCCAGCCCATAGACGGCCGCTACCACTGGTACGGGCGCATCGCCGACAACCCACCGGTGACCGCAGCGGTCGCCGGTCGCGGTAAGACCCCGTGCACCATCGCCACACCGCACGCGGAGGTTGAAGGCACGCTGTCGGATCCGGACCTGTGGAACCGGTACCGCATCAGCGGGGTGGGGACACCGCCCTTCCACGTGGTCAGCACGATCGAGGAGGTCGCTGTCTGACCCTCCCTCAGGCGCCGGTCCCGTGACCTTCATTCCTCAGGCGAGTCCCTTCGCCAGGTCACGGGACCGACCGCTTTCTTCGGGCGGGTTCCTGCTAGGCAGGGGCTTTGACCAGCCCGGAGAGCATGTAGCTCACGACCTGTGATGCTTCGCGGCCGGCTTGCTCGCAGTCATCGGCCAGGGCCAACGACGTCGCTGCCTCGCACAGTGTCCCGAAGATGATGGTGGCAGCCATCTTGATCGATACGTTCTCCCGGAGTTGCCCGCCGGCTTGTAGCCCGTCCAGCATCCCCACCACGAGGGGCAGCGCGAGATCGTCGTCGATCTGCCGGCAACGATGCACGCCGAGGACGCCGGCGGACTGGCGTAGCAGGGACCGCTTCTGAGTGTCCGTCACGTACGCGTCGATGAACCCCTGCACTGCGGCCACGGTCACCTGCCAGAGGTGCTGTTCTCCCTGCAGGTCGGTCGGGATCGCCGCGGCTACCTGCGCCACGACTTCCTGCTGGTTGATCCGGAAGACCTCGTCGAAGATGGCGCTCTTGTCGGGGAAGTGGTGATAGACGGCGCCCTTGCTCACCCGCGCGGCCTTCGCGACGTCGTCGACCGACGTGACGTCAAAACCCTTCTCCGCGAACAGGTCTGCCGCAGCGTCCAGCAGAGCCGCGCGTGTGATCGCCGCGTACTCCTCGCGCCGTGACTTGACTGCCATGCACCCTCCCAAGAATACTTACCGACCGTCAGTCAATCACAGACTTGAAGTCGGTCTACGACCCGGTGTCAGTCATTATCCAGGCTTCCAACCGGGTTATCCACCGCAGGAGGCGGCACATGTCAACCCACACCGAGGACCCACCGCCCGGCAGCATCGCCGCGCGCGCGTCCCGAACCATCCGCAAGCTGCGCTGGCCCCTGCTCGCTCTGTGGATTGCTGCGTTAGTCGTCGCCGGTACAGGCGCATCCCAGATCGCGAAGAACCTCAGCGGAGGCGGCTGGTACGTCCCCGGCACCGACTCATCCATCGCCGCGCAGAAGCTCGAAGACGGTTTCAAGGGGCGCGGGAAGACCACGGCCACCCTCGTCATCCATGACACCCGCTACAAGAGCAGCGACCCCAAGTTCGAGCAGCGCGCCAAGGATGTCGCCTCCCGGGTGGAAGCCGACAAGGACCTGAAGGTCACGGACATGCTCGGCTGGACCACCGCCCAGCCCGACGACCGCGGCCCCTACGCGGGCGACGACCGGCGAACCGTCATCAACTCCGTGGCCATCGGCCTCGAAGACGGCGACGCGCGCCGGGAACTCCCTGCCATCCAGAAGGACCTTGCCCAGACATTCGACAGGGACGGCATCGACGTCTCTCTCGTCAGCGCCGCATCCTTCTGGGGGGACATCAACGTCCTCGGGCAGGAGGGCCTGGCAAGCGCAGAGATGCTCACTGCCCCGCTGATCATCCTGATCCTGCTTCTGCTGTTCCGCAGCGTGGTGTCCGTACTGGTCTCACTCACCGTGGGCGTCTCGGCGATCGTGTTCACCCTCGGCCTGCTGGCCCCGGTCGCACAGAACTACGAGCTGTCCATCTTCGTACAGAACGCCGCCACCATGCTCGGCCTCGGTGTCGGGGTGGACTACTCCCTATTCATGATCACCAGGTTCAAGGAACAACTCGCCAAGGGTCAGACCGTCGACCATGCGGTGGCCGCCACCCTGCGCACATCCGGACACACTGTGATCGCGTCCGGCATCACCATCGTCATCGCGATGTCCGCCCTGTTCACCATCGACCTGAACGTGATCTTCTCGCTCGCGCTCGGCATCATCCTCGTCGTCGCGTTCTCCGTGCTGACCAGCGTGCTGTTCCTCCCGGTCCTGCTGCACCTCCTCGGGCACCGCATCAACGCCGGCCGCCTCCCGAGGTGGCGGAAGAGCACCGTCGGCACGAGTGAGGAATCCAGCCGCTGGTACCGGGTCTCCATGAAGGTGATGAAGCGCCCGCTGCTGTTCCTCGCGGCGATCACCGCCGTACTGATCGCCGCGGCGTGGCCGGCACAGCAGATGCGCACCTTCTCCCCGGACGCTCGCATCCTCCCCTCCACTTCGGACGTTCGCACCGGTTACGACCACGTCCAGAACGCGTTCGGCACGGGCTTCACCAGCCCGATCCAGATCGTCGTCACCACCGACGAGCCGCTGAACCAGCTCCCCCAGCACGACAAGGACGAACTCACCGACTTTCAGGACCGGTTGGGCTCCCTGTCGCACGTGGACAAGACCGCATCCGCCATCCCGGTCCTGAGGCAGCTGTCCCCCAAGGACCCCTACGCCGCTCTGGACACGTCCGTGATGGACCGGATGCCGGCTGACGCTCGGGACACGGTCAGGCACTACATCGCTGCCGGCGACCAGAAGCTTGTCATCGAGGTCGTCCCCACCCAGAACTCGTCCAGCGACCCCACCCGGGACCTCCTCGCCGATGTGCAGGACGAGACCAGGAAGCTCCCCGACTCCCTGCACCCCGTGGTCGGAGGGCAGACCGCGGAGGACACCGCCGCCAACGACGTCATCCAGGACGGACTTCCCTACGTCGTCGCGATCATCCTGGCGGCCGGCTACCTCGTCCTCCTGCTGACCTTCCGGTCACTGCTGCTGCCGCTCAAGGCCATCGTCATGAACCTGGTCTCGATCGCCGCCACCTACGGTGTTCTCACCCTCATCTTCCAGGAGGGTCTGGGCTCCGAACTGTTCGGATTCCAGCAGACCAGTGACATCCAGAACTTCGTCCCCATCCTGCTGCTGGCGCTCCTGTTCAGCCTCAGCACCGACTACGAAGTGTTCCTCCTCGACCGAGTCCGCGAAGAGTACGAGGCCACCGGGGACAACACCGCCTCCGTCGCTCGCGCCCTCACCCGAACCGCCCCCCTCATCTCCGGCGCCGCAATCCTGATGGTCGCCGTCTTCGGAGCCTTCTCCTTCACCGGGATCGTCCCCATCCAGCAGCTCGGCTTCGGACTCGCCGTCGCGATCCTCATCGACGCCACCCTCGTCCGCCTCTTCCTCGTCCCCGCGACCATGCGCCTCATGGGCCGCTGGAACTGGTGGCTCCCCGGGCGCCGCACCACTGCTCCGGGGAAGACGTCCGAGGACGTCACCAGCAAGGAACCGGAACCGATCACCAGTTGAAGGGAGAAGACAGCATGCTGATCGTCTTCGCGCTCCTTTTCCTAGGAATCATGGTGGGAGCCGTCGCACACATTCCCGTCACCGCCAGTGCGATCGCCGGCACCGGCATCGCCGCCTGGCTGATCACCTTCTGGGTACGCGAGCGCACCTCCGGACGCTGCGAAGGAGATGCATGACACAGGTAACAGCACCCGCAAAAGGCCCATCGAGCAAGACGAGCAGCACCAAGAACCGCACCCAGGACGCCGACAGCTTCGCCGTCGCAGCCTTCGTCCTGGGCCTGCCGGGGCTCCTTGTCGGGAACGTCTTCCTCGGCCCCACGGCCATCATCCTGGCCACACTTGCGCTGATACGCGGAACATCGCGACAAGGGCGAGCATGGTTCGGCATGGTCCTCGGCTTCGCCGACCTGGCTGTCCTGGCGACTCTGGTCACCCTCAACGGAACCGTCTCCTGGAGTCAGTGAGGACATCGGCAAGAGACGATCGGTGTTGAGGTCGGTCCCTCGAGGCCGACCTCAACACGGCCGCTACGAGGAGCGACGGCCGCTACGAGGAGCGCAGGACGAGCAGGGTGATCTCGCTGGGGGCGAAGACGCGGAACGGCGGGCCCCAGAAACCGGTGCCACGGCTGGTGTAGAGGAGGGTGCGGGTGCCGTGCCGGCTGAGGCCGGCGAGGGCGGGCTGGTCGATCCGGACGAGGTGGTGGAAGGGCCAGATCTGGCCGCCGTGGGTGTGGCCGGAGAGCTGGAGGTCGACGCCGCCCGCTGCGGCCCGGTCGACGAACTTCGGCTGGTGGGCCAGGAGCAGGACGGGCAGGTCGGGGTCGGCGCCGTCCAGGGCTCCGGCCAGGTGGGCGCGGTGGCCGGCCAGGCCGGAGGACTCGGCGGTGACGTCGTCCACGCCGGCGACCACCAGGGTGTCGCCGCCGCGTTCGAGCAGCAGATGACGGTTGCGCAGCGGCTCCCAGCCCAGCTCGCCCATCAGGTCGACCCAGCCCTGGGCCTCGCTGTAGTACTCGTGGTTCCCGGTGACGTAGACCCGGGCCCGGGTGGCTCGTACGGTGCCGAGCGGAGCGGCCTGGGCGCGGCGGCGTTCGGCCGTGCCGTCCGCGATGTCGCCGGTGTGGCAGACCAGGTCGGCGTCCAGGGTGTTGACCGTCTCGCAGACCCGCGCGGACCAGCGGGCCCGGTCGAGCGGGCCGTAGTGGGTGTCGGTGATGAGGACGACGCGGGTGCCGTCCAATCCGGCTCCCAGGCGCGGGAGTTGTACGTCGACCTGGCGCACCCGTGGCACCCGGCGGGCCTCGGCATACCCCCAGGCGAGCAGCACGGCGGCCACGCCGAGGACCGCCCAGCTGACGATCCGGGCCCGGCTCTGCCCGTCGCCCACGCCGGCCACGGTCAGGGCGAGGCGCAACAGGACGCCGAGCAGGACGGACCAGGTGAACAGCACCCAGCCGGCCCCGAGGAGGGTGTCCCCGACGATCGCCGCCCAGTCCTGCTGCCGCCGGCCGTGGCCGCGCGCCATCGCGAGCGGCATGGCGATCAGCCCGAGGACGAACAGGGCGGTGCCGCCCAGCGCCACGGGGAGCGGCCAGCGCTGGCCGGCGTGCAGCAGCACCCAGCAGGGCACGGCCCACAGCAGGACGGGGGCGATCAGAGGGATGTAGCGCATCAGGCGGCGCAGCGGGTTCCGCTGGGTCGCATGCGCCGCACCGTCCGCGGATCGGGCCTCGTTGGTGGCGGTCACGCTTCCCCTCCTCAAGTAACCGGACTGCCGACGCGCGCACTGTATCCGGTCGTTCCAGGGGGACGTCCCGCCGGTCGCTGAGGCCCAACTCATCTTGCATCGGCACCATGCGGGACGGGGCGAGCGGTTCGAACCCGACCGATCAGAGGTCGGACGCAGAGGCGGGAGCCGTGGCTCCCCGGCCCGCTGTGCTGGCGCCGGCCAGCGACTTCCCCCGCGTCTCCGGGGCCATCACGTGCGAGACGACGGCGCCGAGCACCAGGATCGCCGCCGCCAGCACCATCGTCGCCGGGACGCCGATGCGGTCCATCGCCATCGGCAGCAGGAACGTGCCGGCCGCGGCCGCCGCCCGGCTGACCGCCGAGCCGATGCCGCTCGCGCTCGCCCTGACCTCGGCGGGGAACAGCTCCTTCGGGTAGACGCCGGGCAGGACGCCCTGCGCGGCGTTGAAGAAGGAGAAGACGAGGAAGCAGATCACGACGACGGCGAGCGGCGCGCCGCTCCACAGGCCGATCACGGCCAGCGCGGCACCGCTGACCCAGAACGTGAAGAGGACCAGAGGCCGGCGGCCCGTGCGGTCGACCAGCAGGACACCGACGGCGGAGCCGACGACTGCGAGGACACTGGTCGCCACCGACGCCGCGAGTCCGTTGCCGAGCCCCAGCGACGACAGCACGCGGGGAGCGAACGTACCGATCGCGAAGTACGGCAGGACACTGCACGCCCAGAAGACGCACACGAAGACAGTGCGCGAGCGGTACTCCCGGCCCAGGAGGAGCCTCCAGCCCGAGCGGCGCGGTGCGGCGGCGTCGGTCGGGGCGCTCTCGGGGGCGAAGGCCGCCAGGTCGTAGGCGGGGCCGATGCGGCGTGCGATCAGGTCCGCGGCCTCGGCCCTGCGCCCCTTGCCGGCGAGCCACGCCGGGGACTCGGGCAGGCGCAGCGCCAGGACCAGGCCGAGCGCGGCGAGCACCGCCGCCCCGGCGAAGGGCCACCGCCAGGCGCCCGGTGCGGCCTCGGCGACCAGGTAGCCGATGACGTACGCGACGATGAAGCCGACGTACCAGCCGAACTGCAGGGAAGCCAGCAGGGTGCCGCGCCGGGCGGCCGGGGCGAACTCGGCGACCATCGGCGATGTCACGACGTACTCGGCGCCGATGACCAGACCGATGAACAGGCGCACCGCGAGAAGCTGCCCGGGGCTGGTGACCCACAACTGGGCCAGGCAGCCGACGAGATAGGCGGCCATGGTGAACACCACCAGCGGCTTGCGGCCGTAGCGGTCGGTGAGCCAGCCGAACAGCGGGCTGCCGACGAAGCACCCGATCAGCGCGCCCGCGCCGACGAGGCCCTGCCACAGGGCCGTCATCTCCAACTGCCGTGTGGCCATGGCCAGTCCGGGCCCCACCGCCTGCACGTAGCCGTCGATGAGCTTGCCGCACATGGCGACGGTGAAGACGAGCAGGAACACACGGCGGTACTGGCGGCGGTGAGCCGCGGTCGGTGCTGATGGTGGTGCGGCGGAAACGGTGGTGGTCACGGGGGGCCTCGTCCTCACGTACGGAAACACGCTGGTCAGCGGGGACGTGGGCCCCGTCGCCGCTGGCGAGGACTGTAAGAACGCGATATGCGGGAGAACAAGGATTCCGCCGAATCCGAGACCCGGGTTGCTGTCAGAGCAACCGGTCGGGGCCGGACCGGGCCCGCGGTTCCCAGCCGAGCGTCGCGGACACCCGCCGGGCCGCCTGGACGGTCAGCCGGCCGGTCTCCTCCAGGCTCTGGCCGAGACGCTCCTCGGGCGCGCCGACGTTCAGGGCGGCGACCACGCGGCCGCGGAAGTCGCGCACGGGGGCCGACACCCCTACGAGGCCCGACTCGAACTCCTCGCGCACCAGGGCGTATCCGAGGGTGCGTGCCTCCTGGATGCGCTGCCACAGTTCCTGCACGGAGTGCACGAGGGAGCCGTCGAAGCCGTCCGACAGATCTCCCATGCCGAGGCGTACGTAGAGCTCGTCGGGGGCGGCGTCGAGCAGCAGGACGCGACCGGCCGAGGTGCGGGCGGCGGGGACGCCGCGGCCCTCCCAGCCGTGGGCGCGATAGGAGTGGGCGGAGACGGACAGCACGGTCAGCACCTCGCCGTCGCGCAGGACGCACAGGTGGCAGGTCTCCTCGACCTCGGCGGCAAGGCGCCGCATCACCGGCCGGGCGACGCGCACCAGACGGTTCTCCGCGGTACGTGCCACCAGGGAGAACAGGCGCCAGCCCAGCCGGTACTCCAGCGTGTCGGGGTCGCGCTCGACCACGCCCTCGTCGGCGAGGGCCTTGAGGGCGCGTGAGACCTGGCTCTTCTCGCGGCCGACGCGGTGGGCGAGTTCGACGACGCCCAGTCCCCGGCCGTGCTCGGCCTCGTGCAGGGCAAGGGTGTCGAGCAGGCGCAGATCGCGGTTGAGGCCCAGGCGGCCGGTGCCGCCGGGGCCCGCGGGTCCCGCGGTGCGGGACGGCCGTTCAGACATCTCGGGTGCTCACAGTTGCTCCAGATGCAACCGACATTGCGATCCTTCGGGTTTCGTTGCCGACCGGTCCGGCCGAATCTACGTTGGCCGACATACCCACGTTGGCCGAAAAGGGCCGCGGGATCCTGCCCGCCACCACCCTGACCAGCACATCTCACCTCTGCCGCCGCGCCGGGAGCGATTTCTCATGAAGATTACGGACATTACCCTCGACCGTCTGCGCCTGGAACTCGATCCTCCGTTCCATGCCGCCTGGGACCCGGTGCCCCGGCGGCACTTCGATGCCACGATCGTGCGCGTCCACACCGACGAGGGCATCACGGGGATCGGCTCGGGCGACACGATGGACGGCTTCGACGCCTTCCGTCACCTGTTCGTCGGCCAGGACCCGCTGGAGATCTCCCGGCACGTACGCGCCATCGAGACGGCGAACTTCCACGGCGGTCACTACTGGCCCCTGGAGGTCGCCCTGTGGGACATCATCGGCAAGGTGCACGGCCGGCCGGTCGCGGAACTGTTCGGCAACGCCACCAAGCGACTGCCCGCCTACGCCTCGTCGGGTGAGCTGAAGTCGCCGCGGGAGCGTGTCGCCACCGCCCACCTGGTCCGCGAGGCCGGGTTCCGCGCCATGAAGATCCGGATCGACCGCGACCGGGTACGCGAAGGCATCGAGGCGGTTCGCGCGGTGCGCACCGAGTTCGGTGACGACCTCGATGTGATGGTCGACCTCAACCAGTCGTGGCGGATGGCGGGCGACACCGCCGGCGCCACCGATCTGGCCCGCACCCGCGCGATCATCGCCGAACTCGCCGACCTCGGTGTCTTCTGGGTCGAGGAGCCGCTGCCCTACGCCGACCTCGACGGCTTCAAGCGGCTGCGCGCGGAGAACCCCGGTGTCCGGATCGCCGCGGGGGAGATGCAGCACTCCACCACGGAGCTGCTGCGCTACCTGGAAGAGGACGCGCTGGACGTCTACCAGATGGATGTCGTGCTGGCCGTCGGCATGCAGCGGGCGCGCACGCTCGCCGAGCTGGCCCAGCTCAAGCACCGCCACTTCACCCCGCACAGCTGGACCAACGGCATCGGAGTCCTCGCCAACGTGCACGTGGCGGCGGGTGTCGGCGGCGGCCCCTACTTCGAGTTCCCCTTCGACCCGCCGGGCTGGACGCCCGAGCGCCGCGACTTCATGCTCGCCGAGCCGGTGCGCGTCGACACCGACGGGTGCGTGGCGGTGCCGGACGCGCCCGGCCTGGGCGTGGAGCTCGACGAAGAGGCCGTCGAGCGGTGGCGGGTGGGCTGACCACCTGGTTCTCTCGCGCCCTGTCCGCACTCCTGTCCGCACTCGATCGCGTGGGCCCTTGCGCCCGCTCCACGTCGGTCAGGTGAGCTTGTCGTCGGTGTTGAGCGAGGCGACGATCGACCGCAGGTTCGCGATGAGCTCGGCGAGGGAGCCGGCGCGGGCGTCGGTGTGGTTCCGGGTGTGGTGCCCGATGCGGCTGATCGCGCAGATCCCGACGGTGTCGGAGGCAACGGAGATCGGACGGAACACCACTGAGGGCAGCGAGTTGGTGAGCGCGATCGGCCCGAGGTGGACGCCGACGTGTCCGCGCGTGGCCACGTGTACGGCGCCAGCTCGTCGTAGCGCCCCACCTCCTCGATGTGGGGCAAGGGGATGCCGGCCCGGAGGACGTCCGCCCGCAGCTGGCTTTCGAGGTAGCGGTTGTCGGCACTTGGGGTGATGAGGATCTGACGGGTGCGGAGGTCGCTGAGCGGCACCTCGCGGTGGCTCGCCAGCGGGTCCGACGCCCGCATCACGGCGGCCGGCGGGAACTCGCCGAGTACGGCGCTGGCGATCCCGAGGGTCGGGGACCGACCAGCACAGGCCCAGGTCCACTCCGCCGTCCGCCACTGCGGTGAGTTCTCGGGGGTGTGCATGGGCACCGGGCGCCACCGGCCCCCGCCCTCGTCGTCAGCCGCGGTGCCGGGCCATGCGTCAGGACTACGCCGACCGCAGTGGCGCGGTGCCGCTCACCGCGTCCGCGTCCTTGACCGTCAGCGCGGGCTGATCAGTACGCCGTCGAGCCTCGGGAGATCGGCGACGGCGAGGGCGATCGGCTCGCCCTGGTAGTAGCCGGGCCGGGTGCTGAACCAGGGGTCGGTCAGGAAGGTTCGGCCGCCGATCTCTGTCAGGTGGCAGCTGTGGGTGATGCGGGTGACCGCGGTTTTGGGCATGGTCGTGGACCTTCGACGGGCGGACGGGGCGGACGGGGGAGCGGGGGAGCGGGTGGGTGGTGTGCTAGCGGGAGAAGACGGAGAAGTCCGTGTCCGCGCTGTCCCAGATCGCGTGGATGACCAGGTCGGGGGTCTCCAGCTGGGGGGAGTGACCGGTCTCGGGGAGGAGTTGGAAGCGGGCCATGGGGATCGCGGCGGCGTAGGCGCGTCCGTAGTCGGCGTCGACGATCCCGTCGCTCTCGCCCCACAGCACGAGGGTGGGGATCTCGAGGGTCCCAAGTCGCCTGAGGAGGGTGGGATCGGTCATGGCGGAGCCCGCGTACGTGGCGATCGCGGCCCGGTTGCCCGCGGCGATCGCCTGGGCGGCCGGGGGCAGGTTCGCGGGGTCGATGCGGAACTTCTCGGGGTGGTGGAAGCTGCGCTGGAAGACCTCGTCCATGGTCAGGGAGAAGAAGTCGGCCACCGGGTGGCCGGGCACCTCGATGCCGACCGCGTCGATCAGGACGATGCCGCTCACCGGCGGGGACTTCAGCAGCGCGATCTCCGCGGTGATCCAGCCGCCGATCGAGTTCCCGATGACGGTGACGTCGGTCAGCCGCAGTTGGTCGAGCAGGCCCTGGTAGAGCTCGGCCAGGGCAGGGACCGTGTCGAGGGCTTCGGGGCGCGCCGTGCCACCGAAGCCGGGGTGGGTCGGGACGAGCACGCGTACCTGGTGCGCTGCCGCGAACTTCTCGGCGAAGCCGGTGACGGACTGCGGTCCGGCTCCGCCGTGGAGCAGCAGGAAGGGCTGTCCGGAACCGTAGTCGGCGAGGGATGTCTGGACCGGGCCGATCCCGGCCAACTCCACTGTGTGCGTAACGGCGTTCATGGTTCTCTCCTTGTGTGGTTGCCGAGCCTAGGAAGCCCGAGGTGGCAGACGCTTGGACCACGGCGCCAACCGGACAGAACATCGGCGCCACAGGACGTACGCCCACGAGTCAGTGCAGGGCGCCGGTCTGTCGCAGCAGACCGACGGCGTCGGCGACGGACCAGTGCTCGGCCCACTGCCCGTCCTGGTAGCGCACGACGTCCATCACCCTGAACTCGACCTCCCGGCCGGAGGCCGGGACACCGAACCACGGACCGGTGTGCCGGGCGCGGAACACCTTGTGCGTGGCCACCAGATCTCCGGCTCCTACGCAGTGGACGATCTCGACACGCAGTTCGGAGAACGCCTCGTGCAGAGCTGCCATGACCTCGCGCACCCCCTCCCGGTCCTGGCGCTGCCCCGGCTCGGCGGTCCGGTTGCGGAAGTCGGGACGTACGAGCTCGTCGATCAGCTCGAACCGCCCCTGTTCCTGCACCTGTTCGACGAAGAACCTCATCCGGTCCTCAGTGGATCGCTGCCCGGTCATCCCGCACCACCCGTCCCTCTTCTTCAAGCCGCTGGAGTCGATGAATCGCTGTTCGCCGCGATCGTCCGCCGAGCCGGCGAACCAGGTCCACGAACTTGCGGAAACTGCAAAACTGGCGGCCATGGAATCTGTTTCCGTGATCCCGCAACAGCACCAAATGGCGTTGGTGCTCGGCGAGTTGGGGCCCAGGCTGCGGACACTGCGTCGTGCGGCGAACCTGACACTTCAGCAGGTCACGCTGCTGACCGGCATCGGCATCTCCACGCTCTCAAGGCTGGAGGCCGGCAAACGCAGGCCCTCGCTCGACCTTCTCGTCCCGCTGGCAGCCGCCTTCGGGACCCCTCTGGAGGATCTGCTCGGGGTCGCCCGGCACGCCGGTGAACCGCCGGTCGTCCACTCACCGCAACGACGCAGCGGCATCGCCGCACAACGTCTGTCGCACCACGTCGGCGGGATCCAGGTCTACCGGCTCATCCTGCCCCCGCACCAGAGTCCCGCCCCGCGGCGGCACGACGGCTACGGATGGCTGTGCGTACTGGTCGGCGAGGTCGAACTGGTCCTGTCCGGACGTAACTTGGCTCTCGGTCCGGGCGACGCGGCCGAGTTCGACACCCACATGCCCCACTGGTTCGGCGCGGCAGGCGAGACACCGGCCGAGGTGCTCTTCCTCGCAGGCGGGCCCGGGGAGCGCGTGCGTCTGCGGGTACGTACGACGGGTGAGTCCGACTGACCTCAGTTCTCCGCCGGTAGGGCGGAGCGGGCGTACTCGGTGGGTGTGCGGCCGTAGTGCTTCTTGAAGGCGCGGATGAAGTGGCTGCTGTCTGCGAACTGCCAGTACGCGGCCAGTTCCGAGACGCTCGGCCGACCGGAGGGTGCGGTGAGGGCGAGCCGGGCTTCCTCCAGCCGACGCTGTCGGATGTATGTGGTCACCGACTCTCCCGCCGCGGCGAACGCGCGCTGCAAGTTCCTTACGGAGACGTTGAGTTCACGGGCGAGCATCGTCCCGGACAGCTCGGGGTCGGCGAGGTGGGTCTCCGCGAGGTCCTTCGCCGCTTGGGCGAGCGCGGAAGCCGGCTGGGGTTCCGCATCGTCCACCCCGCCCCTTGCCACTGCCTTGACCAGTTCGATGAGTGTGCTGTGGGCGGCCCGCACTCCGGCCGGTCCGAGGCCGGCGACCGTTTCGTAGATCATGTTCGAGTGGGCCACCAGCAGGCGCACCTCGGCGGAGTCCGCAGGACCGGCGACGCTCTGCCGCGCCCCGAGCAGTGGTTTGAGCATGGTGGAAGGCAGGACGAGGACCTTCGCCGTGGTGTCCGGCACCGTCTCGAAGTGCAGGGGCCGCCCTACGTGGCGGAGCAGGAACTGCCCGGCAGGGACGGTCTGTTCACCGCGGGCGAGCGGGGCGCCCAACGCCCAGGAGCCGCGCCGTCGGCCGGGCACGCGGCGCGGGCAGGCTGGATGCCGGTCGGCACCGACCGCCTCGCCCGCTGGCATGCCAGGGGTGGCCGCTGCACGATATCCCTGGCTCTCGCCCGTGCACCGCTGATCATCTGGGGCTACTCGCTGACCTCGCACACCGGCGGGCCGCCCAGGTGGCCTGGTACGCCCTCTTCGCGGGCGTCGCCGCGCTGCTCGCCCGGTACCGGTTCCTCCAGCAAAAGAAGCGGTTCTCGCGGGCAGTCAGCCCGATCTCGCAGGCGTTGAGGCGGCTTGGCGCACGAAAGAGCCTGGGCGAGGACGAGTGCGATGCCGTGGGACTGGACCGTCACCGAAACAACGAGGACTGGGTCTCGTCCAGCACCCCTGGTTGTAATGCCCTGAAGCGTTGTCCGTGATTGTCGGTCGCCCCCTCACGGACAGCGCACCAGCTGGAGGGGGTTGCCCTCTTCCCTCGGGATACGGTGCCGCCATGTCTCGATCAAGCGAAACCGGGTCAGTCTTGTCTCCCGTCACCGCGGACGACGTCGACCTTGCCGTGCGGCTCGCCGTGGACATCCTTCGCGACGCACCCGCGGAGGGGTGGGGCGGTAAGGCCGGTTCGGTGGAGTGGGACTGCTGGGAGACCGTCGAGCACATCGCCAACGACCTGCTCTACTACGCCGTGCAGCTGGGGCCGCAGAGCCCGCCGCTGGACACCCATGTGCCGTTCGCGTTGACCCAGAAGAGGCCGGACGGACCCGCGGTCTTCGTCTTCGCGGAGCGTGATGCGGGTCCGGCCGGACTGGTGCAGGTGCTGGAGGCGTGCGGCGCGCTGCTGGTCGCCATGGTGCGTACGACACCGTCCCGGGTCCGCGCGCACCACGCCGCCGGGGTGTCGGACCCCGAAGGGTTCGCGGCGCTGGCGTTGCAGGAGACGCTGGTACACATGCACGACGTGGCGGAAGGCTTCGGGCTTGCCTGGACCCCGCCCTCCGCTCTCTGCTCGCGGGTGCTCGCCCGTCTGTTTCCCGAGGCTCCGGGCGGCGCGGATCCCTGGCTCACCCTGCTGTGGGCCACCGGCCGCGCCGAACTGCCGGGGCACCCTCGTCTCACCACGTGGCGCTCGGACAGCACACCGCGGTCATAGGAGCGGATCGGCCTCAGCCGCGGCCAGGCTGATGATCGTGCCCCTACCGCCGACGACGTAGACGTCGCGCTCGAGTGTCGGGGTGTCAGGGCCGAGCCAGGCCAGGCCTGCGGGCCGGGGACGGGGCGTTGTCGGTGCCGGGCCGACGGGGCGTGTCCCGATAGGGGCCTGCCGTTGTGGCGTCCTCACGATTCTGACCGCCTGACGCGGCCCGGTACCGGCAACGCCACACGTCAACGGACCGGAAGGGGAACGGGCATGTCCAGTTCGGACACGTCGAGTACGTCGTCTGCTCCGCCGAGGATCGACCCGCAGGGACTGCTCCAAGCACCGGATCGAGGAGGGCAAGCTCCTGTATGAACTCGTCTGATGCCTCAAAGGCTCCGCGCCCGTGAGGTCTCCTACCTGGCCGTACAGCTACAGCCAGTACCCCGCTCATAGGGGCTGTCATGACAGATGAGAGGGTCAGGCAAGTGAGTGAGACACCGATGAACACCCTGCAGTACCGCTTTGACGGGCCAGAAGACGCTCCTGTCCTGATCCTGGGTCCCTCACTGGGTACGACCTGGCACATGTGGGACCGGCAGGTTCCCGAGCTCGCACGGCAGTGGCGGGTGTTCCGTTTCGACCTGCCCGGGCACGGCGGCGCCCCCGCCCACCCGTCCGGTTCCGTCGCCGACCTCGCCACGCGGCTCCTGGCCACGCTCGACGAGCTCGGCGTGCAGCGCTTCGGTTACGCGGGCTGCTCCCTGGGCGGCGCCATCGGCGCGGAGCTGGCGCTGCGCCACCCCCAGCGCGTGGCCTCCCTCGCCCTGATCGCGGCCTCGCCCCGGTTCGGCACGGCCGACGAGTTCCGTCAGCGCGGCGTGATCGTCCGCAGCAACGGCCTCGACCCCATCGCCCGCACCTCCCCGGAGCACTGGTTCACCAGTGGCTTCGCGGCCGCGCAGCCCGCCATCACCGACTGGGCCGTGCAGATGGTGCGCACCACCGACCCCGGCTGCTACATCGCGGCCTGCGAGGCGCTCGCCGCCTTCGACGTGCGCGCCGAGCTCGGCTCCATCGGGGCTCCCACGCTCGTCCTCGTCGGCTCCGACGACCAGGTGACGGGCCCCGCCCAGGCACGCACGCTCGTCGCCGGCATACCGGACGCCCGCCTCGCCGTCGTGCCCGCGGCCTCGCACCTCGCCCCGGTCGAGCAGCCGGCCGCGGTCACCGACCTCCTCGTACGGCACTTCTCCAGTGCCTGGCAGCCCGCGTACGAGACCGGGCAGCACGCGATCCCCGCCGCGCCGGTCAAGCCCGTCCTCGCGCCGCCGCCCCCGCCGGTCGCCCCCGTGGCGGAGATCGGCCCCACCGAAGCCCAGCCCGAGGCGGAGGTCCGGCCCGACCGGCACGACGTGGGTCTCAAGGTGCGCCGCGAGGTGCTCGGCGACGCGCACGTGGACCGGGCCCTGGCCTCCGCGGACGCCTTCTCCGGCGACTTCCAGGAGTTCCTCACCCGCTACGCGTGGGGCGAGATCTGGAGCAGGCCGGGGCTCGACCGCCGCATGCGCAGCTGCGTGACGCTCACCGCGCTCGTGGCCGGCGGGCACCTCGACGAGCTGGCCTTCCACACCCGGGCCGCCCTGCGCAACGGCCTCACCGCCGACGAGATCAAGGAAGTGCTGCTCCAGGCCGCCGTGTACTGCGGTGTGCCCGCGGCGAACTCGGCGTTCAGGGTGGCTCAGGCCGTGATCCGCGAGGAGACCACGCCTCAGGAGTAGATCCGCGAGGAGACCACGCCGCGGGAGTAGGCGCCGCCGGAGTGGAAGACGGGCGCCGGGACGGGCCGGACGCGGGCCGGGAGCGCAGGATGGATCGTATGAAGCTCACGAAGAAGATCCATGCCTGCGTCCGCCTGGAGAAGGACGGGCGGACGCTCGTCATCGACCCGGGCGGCTTCTGCGAGGAGGACGCGGCCGTCGGCGCCGAGGCGATCCTCGTCACGCACGAGCACCCCGACCACTTCAACGAGGCGCGGCTGCGGGTGGCCCTCGAAGCCGACCCCGCCACCGAGATCTGGACCCTGAAATCCGTGGCCGACAAGATCTCGACGGCGTTCCCGGGCCGGGTGCACACGGTCGGGCACGGCGACACGTTCGAGGCGGCCGGTTTCGACATCCAGGTCCACGGCGAACTGCACGCCGTCATCCACCCGGACATCCCGCGCATCACGAACGTCGGCTATCTGATCGACCACGGCCGCGTCTTCCACCCCGGCGACGCGTTCACGGTCCCCGACCAGCCCGTCGAGACGCTGCTGGTGCCCGTGATGGCCCCCTGGAACAAGATCGCCGAGGTCATCGACTACCTCCGCGAGGTCGGTCCGCAGCGCGCGTACGACATCCATGACGCGCTGCTGACCGACCTGGCGTGGCCCATCTACGACGGGCAGATCGGGGCGCTCGGCCGGACGGAGAACCTGCGGCTGACGCCGGAGGAGTACGCGACGCTCTGAGCGGCCCCCCTGGGTCTGCGAACCAGGCTGCGAGCTCGGCTGTGAACTCCCGCTACTTACCGAGGAGTTCGACGATCCCGTCGGTCGTGGCGAGCTCCGCGATCCGCGGGAAGATCTTGCCGAAGCTGTGCTCGTGGGACGCGGCGTCCGTGTCGGTCGTCGCGTCCTCGACCACCGTCAGGTGGTAGCTCAGCTCGAACGCGGACCGGGCGGTGGACTCGACGCCGATCGAGGACGAGATCCCCGCGAGCACGATCTGCGTCACTCCGCGGCGGCGCAGCTGGAGGTCCAGCTCCGTCCCGGTGAACGCGCCCCAGTGCCGCTTGGTGATCACGATGTCGTCGCCGAGCGGGCCGAGCTCGTCCGGGAACTCGGAGAACGCGGCGGGCGGCGCCTGGGTGAGCCCCGGGGTGGCCGCACGGCTCACCGGCAGGTCGCCGCCGTCGGGGGACCAGGCGACGCGGACCCGCACGACGGGCAGGCCCTTGGCGCGGAAGGCGTCCGCGAGCGTGGCCCCGTTCTTCAGGACGGCGTCGGCGGGGTGGACGGTGGGCAGGCCGAGGATGCCGTTCTGGAGGTCGATGAGGACGAGGGCGGTGCGCTCGTCGAGGGTGGTGGCGGGCATGGGGGTGCTCCTAGCGGATCCGAGGGAGGTGCTTCGACAGGCTAACTTTCAAACAGGGAAACTTGCAAGGTAGCCTGCCTATGTCTGGCGGACCGGCGGGCGTTGTCGTACCCGCCCGGTAGGTTGTGGGCATGCGGATTGCTACCTGGAATGTGAACTCGATCACCGCCCGGCTGCCCAGGCTCCTCGCCTGGCTGGAGAGCACCGGGACGGACGTGCTGTGCGTCCAGGAGACCAAGTGCACGGCCGAGCAGTTCCCCGCGGACGAGCTGCGCGAGCTGGGCTACGAGTCCGCGGTGAACGCGACCGGGCGGTGGAACGGCGTGGCGCTGATCTCCCGCGTCGGCCTGGAGGACGTCGTGACCGGCCTGCCCGGCGACCCCGGTTACGAAGGCGTCCACGAGCCCCGCGCGATCTCCGCGACGTGCGGCCCCGCGCGCGTGTGGTCGGTGTACGTGCCGAACGGCCGCGAGGTGGACCACCCGCACTACGCGTACAAGCTCCAGTGGTTCGAGGCGCTCAAGGCGGCCGTCGCGGGCGACGCGCAGGGCTCCCGCCCGTTCGCCGTGATGGGCGACTACAACGTCGCACCGACGGACGACGACGTCTGGGACATCTCCCTGTTCGACGGTGCCACGCACGTCACGCCCGCGGAGCGCGACGCGCTCGCCGCGCTCCGCGGGACGGGCCTGTCCGATGTGGTCCCGCGCCCCCTGAAGTACGACCACCCCTTCACGTACTGGGACTACCGCCAGCTCGGATTCCCCAAGAACCGCGGCATGCGCATCGACCTGGTCTACGGGAACGCGGCGTTCGCGGGCGCCGTGAAGGACTCGTACGTGGACCGCGAGGAGCGCAAGGGCAAGGGCGCCTCGGACCATGCGCCGGTGGTCGTGGACCTGGACGTGTAGCGGCACGTCCCGCCCCCGGTCACCGGGGGCGGAGCCCTATCGCTCCAGCACCCCCAGGTCCACCGCCCGGGCCATCGCGTCGAGCCCCGCGTCCCCGGGGTGCAGATGGTCCCCGCTGTCGAACTCGGGCCGCATCCGTGCGGGATGCGCCGGATCACGCACCACGGCATCGAAGTCGACCACCGCGTCGAAGTCGCCCCCGCTGTCCCGTACATACGCGTTGACCACTTCGCGCTCCCGGTCGGCCGTCGCCGTGCACAGGATCTCGCCCTCGCACGGAGTGACCGTCGCCCCGACCACGCGAAGCCCCCGCGCGTGGGCGCGCGCGGCGATCTCCCGCAGCCCGGCGACGACTTGGGCCCCGCTGAAGCCGGCCCGTACGTCGTTGACGCCCTGGAAGACGACGACCGTGCGGGCCGACGTCTGGGACAGCACGTCACGGTCGAGACGGTGCAGCGCGCTCACGCCGCCCGTGTCCGTGGAGACGCCGTCCCCCGGATAGCGGTCGCCCGTCACTCGGTTCGCCGAGATCCCCTGGTTCAGGACCCCGTAGTGCGGGACCGTGTCCTGTTCGCGCAGCCGCGTGGCGAGCACATCGGGCCAGCGGTGGTTCGCGTCCGGGGTCGACTTCACGCCGTCCGTGATGGAGTCGCCGAGCAGGACGACCGACCCGGGCCCGCCGCTCACGTCGACACCGGTGAGCAGCGGCCAGTACGTGATCGTCGACGTGTACGCGGCCGGTGAGGCCTCCGCCGCGTGATCGCCCGGCACGCTCACGTACGAGCGCTGGATCGCCTGGCTGTGCACAGGCGCGGTGGCGACCGCCTCCGGGAGGTGGAAGCTGACCAGCAGGTTCGCGCCGGCCGGTACGTCGAAGCCCACCGGGTCGCTGAACGCCTGCGCCCCCGCGGGGATCCCTGTGCCCGCCGCGCCCCGGAACGTCAGCGGTACCGGCTCGCCCTTGGCCCCGGCACCCGCGTCCTGCACGGCGACCGTCGCGCTCCCGACCCGCACCGGCGCCGACGCGAACGTGTTGTCGAGCCTGATCCGCACGCGGGGCCCGCCCACGCTGGTGTGCACGACGAGCCGCACCGTGCGGTCCGCCCAGGGCCCGACGGCCGCGTATCCGGCGGTGGACGCCGACCATGTGCCGGTCCACCCTGGCGCGGGCGAGCGCACCGACAGGGCGAAGACGTGCAGATCGGGGGCGCCGGGGTCGCGGGGCAGGTCCACGGAGGTGATCTCGCGGCCCTTGGCGACCGGCACCGTGACGACGTACAGCCGTGTCCGCTCGGCGAGTTGACCGTCGGGTGTGTTGCGGTGGGGGAGCGCCACGGACTTGGTGGCGAGCGGGCCCGTGCGCCAGTCGGGCGCGGTGAGGCGGTACGTGGAGCGTGAGCCGTCCCGGTAGCGCACCGTGCCCGAACCGGCCGCGTCGCCGCCCGTTCCGGCCACCAGGAAGGCGAGCGCGTCGCCCCGGCCGTGCACGCGGACGCGCTGCCCGTCGGCGCGCACGTTGTCGGGCCCGGTCGCCGCCGTGCGCGGCCAGGTGAGGCGGGCGCCCTCAACACCCAAGGCGCGCCCGGGAGTCCAGCCGGCCGCCGTCAGGTCACCCGCGGACAGGGAACTGCCCGAGCCGTCGAAGTCGGCGTCCCCGGCCCGGTCGTCGGCGCTGACCGCCCTGTTGTCGAAGAGCCGCTCCAAGGGGAGCGGCTCGGGTCTGTGCGGGGCCGCCTGCGCGAAGGCGGTCGGGGCGAAGCCCGTAATGAGCGCCAGTACAGCTGCCGTTCCCCAGACGCGTCGGCGCACGACCGACTCCCTCCGCTTGTGGGTGAGAAGTGACAGGTGCGCCATGAAGCTAAAGAGGAGACAGGTTCGCGTCAATGAGCCGCGTGCGAACGTGGCCCGAACTCTCTGTAACGGGGCTCCGCGCGCCCTGTGGTGCGACAGCCTGCGGGGATGTCAGGGTGAGTGGTATGAACATCCCTTTCTTGGACAACTGGCGCAAGAAGCACGGTTCCGCCTTCGGCGTCGCCGTCTTCACCGAGGGTGACGGCGGCGCCGAGGGGATCGCCGAACTGCTCTCCGAGTGCGAGCTGCTGCGCTCGCAGGCGTACGAGGCCGGGGTCGAACTGGACGACTCCGTCGGGTCGTTGGAGGCGCTCGACCAACTGGTGCCGCGCTGGCGCGAGGACGAGGAAGCGCTGCCGTGGCTCGGCAACGACGCCGGCCTGTACCTGGGTACGGTCCTCGTCCGCCAGGTGCCGGGCGCGGCCTGGGTGATCTGGCCCAACGGGCAGCCGGTGGTGCGGCTGCGCTCCGGCCGCGAGGTCGACGTCGTCGCCGCGGGACACGAATGGGCGACGAGCGGGGCGCCCGAGCTGTCGCAGTTCTACGCCGAGGCGTCGGAGGCGTAGACCCGCAAATACGGTTAATGGCCATACGTGCGTGTCGCCGGTTAAGTCCCAAATTGACGTGGGTAGTTTGCGCGGACCGACACAGCTGAGAGTGGGCAGGTCTTTCCATGGCCGTCGATCCGTTGATCGAGCTGCGTGACGTCAACAAGTACTACGGGGAGCTGCATGTCCTTCAGGACATCAACCTCACCGTCGGCAAGGGGGAGGTGGTGGTGGTCATCGGCCCCTCGGGGTCGGGGAAGTCGACTCTCTGCCGGACGATCAACAGGCTCGAGACGATCCAGTCGGGGAACATCAAACTCGACGGCCGGCCCCTCCCGGACGAGGGCAAGGCCCTCGCCCATCTGAGGGCCGAGGTGGGGATGGTCTTCCAGTCCTTCAACCTCTTCGCGCACAAGACGGTCCTGCAGAACGTCTCCCTCGCCCAGATGAAGGTCAGGGGCCGCAAGCGGGACGAGGCCGACAAGCGCTCCCGTGAACTCCTCGACAGGGTCGGGCTCGCCTCGCAGGCCGACAAGTACCCCGCCCAGCTCTCCGGCGGCCAGCAGCAGCGCGTGGCCATCGCCCGCGCCCTCGCCATGGACCCCAAGGCCCTCCTCTTCGACGAGCCGACCTCGGCCCTCGACCCGGAGATGATCAACGAGGTCCTCGAGGTGATGCAGCAACTCGCCCGCGACGGCATGACCATGGTCGTGGTCACCCACGAGATGGGCTTCGCCCGCTCCGCCGCCAACCGCGTCGTCTTCATGGCCGACGGCCGCGTCGTCGAGGACCGCACTCCCGAGGAGTTCTTCACCAACCCCCGCAGTGAACGGGCCAAGGACTTCCTCTCCAAGATCCTCAAGCACTGACGGGGGGACCGATCCATGCTGCGCAAGACACGTGTGTTCCGCGCCGTCGCCGCCCTCGCGCTCACCGCCCTGGCCGCCGCGGCCTGCGGCAAGGAGGGCAGCCCGCCGGCCAAGGGCCCGTCGGCCGCCCAGCTGCCCAAGTACCAGGTGGCGCAAGGGTTTGAACTCACCGACTCCAAGACCTGGCGGAAGGCGAAGAAGCGCGGGCACTTCGTCGTCGGGGCCAAGGAGGACCAGCCCTACCTCGGCGAGAAGGACCCGGCCACCGGCGTCTACTCCGGCTTCGACATCGAGATCGCCAAGATGATCTCCGCCTCCCTCGGCTTCGCCCCCTCGTCGATCTCCTTCAGGACGATCGCCTCGGCCAACCGCGAGACCGCCCTGCAGAACGGTCAGATCGACTACTACGTGGGCACCTACACCATCAACGACAACCGCAAGAAGCTCGTCGGTTTCGGCGGCCCCTACTACATGGCCGGCCAGTCGCTCCTCGTGCGCACCGACGAGCACGACATCAACGGCCCGCAGGACCTGGCCGGCAAACGCGTCTGCTCCGCGGCCGGCTCGACCCCCTACCAGCGCATCCAGAAGGACTACCCGAAGGCGGTGCTCGTCGCGTACGACACGTACTCGGTCTGCGTCGACAACCTGCTCACCTATCAGGTCGACGCCGTCACCACCGACGACGCGATCCTGCTCGGCTACGCGGCCAAGGTGCCCGACGAACTCAAGCTGGTCGGCAAGCCGTTCTCCAAGGAGCCCTACGGCATCGGCGTACCGAGGAGCGACAACGCGCTGCGGTTCGCGATCGACACCGCGCTCCAGGCCCGCGAGGACGACGGCGACTGGAAGAAGGCGTACAACGCGACGCTCGGCCTGTCCGGAGTGCCCGCGCCGAAGCCGCCCCCCATCGACCGCTACCCGGCGAGCTGAGGAGGCCTCGTGTCCGTACTGACCAGCAACTTCTCCACTTTCGCCAAGGGGTTCCTCGGGACGGTCGAACTCACCGTCTACGCCTCGGTCCTCGCGCTCGTCCTCGGCTTTCTGATGGCGTCGTTCCGGGTCGCGCCCGTCGGATCCTTCCGGGTCTTCGGCACGGTGTGGGTCAACATCCTGCGCAACACCCCGCTGACCCTGCTGTTCTTCGCGGTGCTGCTCGGCCTGCCGCGCTTCGGACTCGTCCTGCCCTTCAAGGTGTTCGCGGTCCTCGCCCTCGGCTGCTACACCTCGGCGTTCATCTGCGAGGCCCTGCGCTCCGGCATCAACACCGTTCCCAGGGGGCAGGGTGAGGCGGCCCGCAGCCTCGGCATGTCGTTCGGCCAGACGCTGTCGATGGTCATTCTCCCGCAGGCCTTCCGGTCGGTCATCCCGCCCGTCGGCTCGACCCTCATCGCCCTCGCCAAGAACTCGGCGATCGCCGGGGCCTTCAGCGTCACCGAGCTGCTCGGCACCTACAAGACCCTCAGCGAGCTGGGCTACAACATCATCTGGACGTTCTTCTGGATCGCGGTCGGATACCTGATCATCACCCTCACCATCAGCGCGATCTTCAACGTGCTCGAGAAGCGCTGGGGAGTTCCCCGTTGAAAGCTCTTGCCCACGACGCCACCGCCCTCTACGACGTACCGGGACCGAAGACCGAGCGCCGGCACCGGCTGTACGGCGTGCTCTCCACGGTGATCCTGCTCGGCCTGCTCGCCTGGATCTTCTATCTGCTGTTCGACACCGACCAGTTCACGTACACGAAGTGGATGCCCTTCGAGTACAAGGGCATCCAGGAGCTGCTCCTGCGCGGGCTCGGCAACACGCTGAAGGCGTTCGCCATGGCCGCCGTGCTCTCCCTCGTGCTCGGGACGATCCTCGCGGTGGGGCGTCTGTCCGACCACCGGCCGGTGCGCTGGCTCGCCACGCTCGTCGTGGAGTTCTTCCGCGCGATGCCCGTCCTGGTGATGATCTTCTTCATCTTCGTGGCGCTGAAGGTCCAGCCGCTGCCCGCCCTCGTCGCCGGGCTCACCCTCTACAACGGCTCGGTGCTCGCCGAGGTCTTCCGCTCCGGCTGCAACTCCGTCGAACGCGGGCAGGGTGAGGCCGCTTACGCCCTCGGGATGCGCAAGACCCAGGTCATGACACACGTCCTCGTGCCGCAGGCCGTACGCGCCATGCTGCCCGCCATCATCAGCCAGCTGGTGGTCGCCCTGAAGGACACCTCGCTCGGCTATCTCATCACCTATGAGGAGTTCCTCCACGCCGGGAAGTCCATCGCCTCGAACCTCGACTACGATTTGCCCTTCATCCCCGTGGTGATGGTGATCTCTCCGATCTACATCGGGATGTGCATGCTGCTTTCGTGGTTCGCCCAGTGGGTGTCCAAGCGCCAGCGGCGTAACCCCAAGGTCGAGGCGGCCGAAGTCGCCCCGGCCGAACCGGGGACGCTGCTGCCGGGGGTGCAGTAGCAGGGGACTCCTTGCAGAGACCACAGGGCCATGCCCGCCCGGCAGCAGCCGGAGATCACTGCTCGCGCAGGGGGATCGACACGTATGACGGGTCGTCCTTCGGCGAGGAGAAGGTCAGCTGTGCGCCGGTCGGGTTGTGCTCGATATAGAGCGGGTCGACCGTGTCGACGACCAGGGCGAGCCGGTGCCCTGCCGGGACGTCGTAGGCCGTGGAGAACAACTCCAGGTCCACGCCGAACGGAGCGCCGGGTGTCTTGCCGTGGAAGGTGTACGGCGCGTTGCTGACCAGCTTGCCGAGGCCGAGCGGGCCCACGTCGTAGAGGTACGCGACGAGGGTCCCGCTCTCCTCGGTCGGGGTGAGCGTGGTGTGCAGCTTCGCCGTCCCGCGTACGTGCTGCTGCGACGTGTACTTCTCCGACTGCCACACGCCCGCCCAGCGGCGCGGCAGCAGCGGCATCGAGGCGGTCGGGGGCAGCCGCAGGAACTGGTCGAGGATGTTCGAGAGTTCCAGGAGCCCGCCGTTGGCGCCCGAGTCGACGTTCGTGTGGATCGTGGTCGTGCCCGCGAGGGCGATCTTCTTCTTCGTCGCGCCGACCGACTTCCAGTCGGGGTAGCTCTCGTACGCGCCGGTGGAGCGGGACTTGATGCGGACGGGGAGCTCACGGTCGACGCCGTTGTCGTCGCCCTTGAGGTAGTGGTCGAACCAGCGGTGCGTGTCCTGCCACGTGTCGTTGGGCAGCCCGAGCAGTCCGGTCGCCTCGGCCGTGGCGTGGTCGCCGGGGCGGAACTCCAGGCGTTTGGGGGTGGTGAGCTTCTCGTAGAAGTCCGCGTACTGGTTGGGCGGGAAGATGGTGTCGCCCCAGGCGTTGCCGAGGAGGATGGCGGCGCCGTTCTTGTTGATGCTGTCGAGGTACGTCTCGGGGGAGCGTTTCCTGCCCCACGCGATCATGTCGTCCTCCTTGGCCAGGTTCGAGCCGAGGAAGTCCTTCATGACCTGCTGGAGTTCGGGGCTCGGGCGGCCCGTGAGGTAGCCGGCGCCGGAGAGCAGGGCGGCGGCCTGGAAGTGCTGGGTGCGGCCCGAGTAGATCGAGTCGATCAGGTCGCCCCAGCCGCTGAGCGCGGCCACAGCCTTGATGCGCTTGTCGTGCCCCGCGGCGAGCAGGCTGATGCCCGCACCGTAGGAGACGCCCGCCATGCCGACCTTGTCCGGGTCGGCCTGGGTGTTCGCGAGGGCCCAGTCGATGACCTTCGAGGCGTCCTCGACGTCCTCGGGGCCGCCGACCTCGATCTCGCCGCCCGACTGCCAGAAGCCGCGCGAGTTGTAACTCACCACGACATAGCCGGAGTCGGCGAGCTGCTTGGCCTGGGCGAGGTACTCGATCTGCGGTACGGCCCAGCTCGTGGGGAGCACGACGACCGGATATCTGCGCGTGGTGTCGGAGGGGGCCACGACATTGGCCTTGAGGACCGTGCCGCCGGCGCCGCTGATGTCGACGAAGCGCACGCCAGGCCCCGGCGCCGCCTGCGCGGCGGGGGCCAGGCCCAGCGTCGCCCCGGCGATCAGGGTCGCGGACACGGCACCAACAGTGGTCGTACGCAGCGCTCTGCGCGGGTGTCGCGGGTGTCCCACGGGTCACTCCTCACTCGTGTCAGTGCAAAG
The DNA here is from genome assembly GCF_044748025.1 of Streptomyces sp. NPDC090032. Lineage (NCBI taxonomy): Bacteria > Bacillati > Actinomycetota > Actinomycetes > Kitasatosporales > Streptomycetaceae > Streptomyces > Streptomyces sp. NPDC090032. The sequence goes on from NZ_JBIVFF010000001.1 coordinate 356,087, forward strand.
TGACCCGACGGTAACCGTGGCGTCTTACCGTAGGTAACCCGTCGGTAAGTTACGTACGGGTAACGATGTTTTGTTGTTCAACCGCACCCGCACGTCCCCAGGTCGGAGGCGGGTCACTTCGCCCGGTGCGAGGAGGCGCGGGGCGTCGCCGCGGGGGCCGGAGCCTGGGCGGCGCGGGTGACGTCGCCGACCAGCTCGACCACATCGGGGCCGTACGCCTGGGAGTTGACGACCTTCAGGAGGAGCACGAACGCGCTCGAGCCGTGCTTGCGGGCCAGGCGCTCGTGGTGGCGGGCGAGATAGCGGGTGGCAGCCTGGTTGGTGACCGGCAGCTGGCCGCAGAAGAGGAAGACCGGGCGCGCGCCCTGCCCCTGGCCCGCCGTCAGCCGGGCGAGCAGCACGTACTCCGTGATCCCCGGCTCCAGGCGGTAGCGCTCACTGCCTATCTGGAACGCGCCGCGATCGGGGCCCGGCTCCGGGTCCGTGTTGACGCGGATGCCCGGAAGCAGGCTGTGCATATGGGCGGCCATCCGGCGGTTCGACGCCGGTCCGCCCACGCAGAACTCCGTGCGCTCCCCGAAGCCCTGCTGGGCCGTGTCGTGCGCGATGACCTGCGCGTGGGCCCCGCAGTCCTTGATGATCGCCGAGAGTTCGAGCAGGGCGAACACGTCGTGGCGCTTCACCGTCAGCTCGGGGCCGCCCGCGTCGCGGTTGACCACGAGAAGCGACTCGGAGTTGTCGGGCAGCCCGAAGAAGGCCTGCCTGCGCCGGAGTTTGCGCTTCCACGAGTAGGTTCGGGCGAGCCAGCCAAGGGCGGCGCAGATCCCGGCTGCGATCACGCCGAGGACGATGTTGCGCACGTCTTCCGTCATGGGGGCGCATGCTAGCGGGCGGACGGATCCTTGTTCGAGGGGGTCATGACGGTTCGCGGAACTGAAGTTACGCTGCGCGGACGGCTGTTGACTGGAGGTACGGATGAGACGTCCTGTTGCGCGGAATCTTTCGGGTTTGGCCGTTGCCGCGGTGATGGTGACGGTGGGTGCGGCCGCGCCCCCTATGTCTTCGTCGGGGGCCGCCGGCGCCACCGGCACCGCGTCCGCGCCCAAGGTGCCGCTGGCCGTCGGCTACGGCGGCGCGGTCTCCAGCGTCGACGCGGACGCGTCCGCCGCCGGGATCGAGGTTCTCCGCAAGGGCGGCAACGCGGTGGACGGGGCTGTCGCGACGGCCGCGGCGCTCGGTGTCACCGAGCCGTACTCCGCGGGCGTCGGCGGGGGCGGCTACTTCGTCTACTACGACGCGAAGACCCGCAAGGTGCACACGATCGACGGCCGCGAGACGGCCCCCCTCACCGCGGACTCCGGGCTCTTCCTGGAGAACGGCAAGCCGCTCGACTTCAACGACGCGGTGACGAGCGGCCTGAGCGTCGGCACGCCGGGCACGCCCGCCACCTGGCAGACCGCGCTCGACACCTGGGGCAGCGAGCGGCTCGGCTCGGTGCTGCGGCCCGCGCAGAAGCTGGCGCGGGACGGGTTCAAGGTCGACGACACGTTCCGCTCGCAGACCGAGGCGAACCAGGCGCGGTTCAAGGACTTCCCCGCCACGGCGAAGCTGTTCCTGCCGGGCGGCGCGCTCCCCGTCGTCGGCTCCACGTTCAAGAACCCCGATCTCGCCCGCACCTACGAGGAGTTGGCGCACGACGGAGTCGGCGCCATCTACCACGGTGACATCGGCAAGGACGTCATACGCACCGTGAACAAGCCGCCCGTGGACCCGGCCTCGGGCCGGGTCGCGCGGCCCGGCGAGCTGTCCGTCAAGGATCTGAAGGCGTACGGGGCGAAGCTGCAGGCCCCGACGAGGACGTCGTACCGCGGGCTCGGCGTCTACTCGATGGCGCCGTCGTCCTCGGGCGGTACGACGGTGGGCGAGGCGCTCAACATCCTTGAGCGGAGCGACCTTTCGAAGGCCACGCAGGAGCAGTATCTGCACCGCTACATCGAGGCGAGCCGGATCGCGTTCGCGGACCGCGGGCGCTGGGTCGGCGACCCCGGGTTCGAGGACGTACCGGCGAAGGAGCTGCTCTCGCAGCGGTTCGCCGACTCGCGGGAGTGCCTCATCAAGGACGACGCGGTCCTGACGAGCCCGCTGGCGCCGGGCGATCCGCGCCACCCCGGCAAGTGCGGTGAGGCGGGCGACAAGGCGGCCCCGACGACCTTCGAGGGCGAGAACACGACCCATCTGACGGTCGCCGACAAATGGGGCAACGTCGTCGCGTACACGCTGACGATCGAGTCGACGGGCGGCAGTGGCATCACGGTCCCGGGCCGAGGCTTCCTGCTCAACAACGAGCTCACCGACTTCTCGTTCGCACCGGCCAACCCGGCGGTCCACGACCCGAACCTGCCGGGGCCCGGCAAGCGTCCGCGTTCGTCGATCTCCCCGACGATCGTGCTCGACCGGCACAACCAGCCTGTGGTGGCGCTCGGTTCGCCCGGCGGCGCGACGATCATCACGACCGTCCTGCAGACGCTGACCGGCTTTGTCGACCGTGGTCTGCCCCTGGTCGACGCGATCGCGGCGCCGCGCGCCAGCCAGCGCAACGCGGCGGCCACCGAGCTCGAACCGGGCCTGTGGGACTCGCCGGCGAGAGCGCGCCTGGAGGCGCTCGGCCACGTCTTCAAGCAGAACCCGGAGATCGGCGCGGCGACGGGCGTGCAGCGCCTGCAGAACGGCAAGTGGCTCGCCGCGGCCGAAAAGGTGCGGCGGGGCGGCGGCTCGGCGATGGTGGTGAGGCCCGCCTCCGGCGGCTGACGAGACGTGCGGTGAGGGGCCCGTGGGTCCCGTCGGCTGGCGTGCGATCGACGTCAACTGGCGGTATCCGCGGGCCTCTTGGCGTATTCGAGGGGTTGACAGGTCCCTGTGGCGACGCCAGATTTGAGGCCCGAAGGTAAGGAAACTTTCCTAACAGAAGGGCCCCCACGTGCGTACCCGAACGCTCGCCCTCACCGCCTCCGCCGGAGCCGCGCTGCTCGCCACGGCTCTGCTCCCCACGAACGCCACCGCCCGCGAGAGCGGCCCCCAGCGCGCCCAGGAAGGCACCGTCAGCGCGGCCGACCTCCTCGCCAAGGTCACGTCCTGCTCGCAGATATCGAACGGCAAGTACCGCACCGACGAGGAGACCTCGGCGACCGTGCCGGTCTGCGGCAAGAACGGCGCGGTGTTCTGGAAGGCCGACATGGACATCGACTGTGACGGCCAGATCACCACGCAGTGCAACGCCGACACCGACCCCTGGTTCCAGGACGACACGGCATTCCACCAGTCCGACGGCCGGCCGCTGAGCGCCGAGAAGCTCCCGTACGTCGTCGTGCCCAGCTCCAGCAGCATCTGGAACTACGCCGGTGCCGGCATCAAGGGTGGCGGCGTCGTGGCCGTCATCTACAACAACCAGGTCGAATACGCGGTCGTCGGCGACACCGGGCCGAACCAGATCATCGGCGAGGCGTCCTACGCCACCGCGAACGCCCTCGGCATCGACCCCGACCCGGAGACCGGCGGCACGGACTCCGGCGTCACGTACATCGTGTTCAAGAACAACCAGACGTCCCCGATCGAGAGCCACAGCGCGGCGGTGACCCTCGGCGACTCCCTGGCGAAGAAGTTCCTTCAGGACAACTGAAGGCGCTCCTTCAGGAAAGCTGAGGGAGAAGACGACGCCCTGCCGAAGGGTGCCTCCCCCCGGGTTCGCGCTGCGCTCTCGCGTGCTCGTTTCCGAATGCGCCGACGGGACGGCGCGGCCCGGGGGAGGGCCGCCGGACGACGGCGGTGAAGGTCGGTGCGGTGACGCGCGGGTGAGGCGGGTCGATGCGTGGCCCGCCGCCCGCGCCACCGCACGTGCGACGGAAAATACCTGGTCAGGACGGTCAAAGTCAGCCCAACGGATGTAGGGTGAAAACACCGGGAGTACTTCGCGCACCGGTTTCCACGCGGGTGTCGTTTCCGGGGATCACGAAAAACCGGGCTGCCGACGGGTAGCCCGGGGGCAGGTCCTCAACATGACCACCACCCTCGATCGGACCACGCCGCGCGACCTCGACACAGAGCTCCCGGCACGCTTGTCCCTCACGCCGAAGAGCTCCCTCGCCGGCCAGCTCGACGGGGCCTGGTGGCCCTGTTCGCGCGACCTCAAGGCGGAGCTTCCACCGCTCGCGGCCGCACTCGACACAGCCTGGGGACGCATCACAAGCGTCACCGTGAATCCCACTCGCTGGCCCGTCATCCCGCGAAAGGTGCCTGTGGCGGGGCACACCATGCATGTGGGCTGGTTCACCGAACAGCACCCCGACAAGCTGATTCTGCTCTCGTACGGTCTCGGGCGCTGGGACCTTCTGGTGATCCCGCCCGAGACCGAGCCCGCTGCCGCGGCCCGCCTGATGGCCGCGGCAGCGATCCCCGGGAGCGTCCTCACCGCCGGCGTCCTGATGGCCGATGAAGTGGTCATCGAGCGCGGCATTCGCGACGCCTTGCGCGAGGAGGCCGGCTGGGAGAGCGAAGGCGGGGCCTGCATGTCCCCCTTCGGGAACTCGATGGGCCAAGGCGCCGTCCCGCTGCCCGGCACCACGAGGTGAGTTCCATGGCGACCCTCGTCCTCATCGCGGCGATCATCCTCGCGACCGTCATCGGGATGCGCTTGATCCACTTGCTCAACGCACAGCACGATGCCCGGATCGCGGCCCACCACTACAGCGACCCCCTGCCGAGACCTCCCGGCCGGCCGGACGACACCGGCCGTCGAGCCCGCCGTACGCAGGCCGACCGGTGAAGAAGCACTTTCCCTCTGACCGGGGGCAGTGAGTGGGGCGCCCAGCGTCCCACTCGCCGACTTCTCGCCCACTCCGAAGGGGACACGTCGAAATGAAGCGCATCGAGACCCAGAGGGTGCCGTCGCTCGGACGCGCCGAGGTCCGGATCATCGCGCACACGCCCGAAGCCGCCCGCGCGGTCGCGGAGGTTCTTCGCCGCTCCTTCGCGGGCGCGGAACAGCGCAGCTACCCCGGCCTCGACGGCGACACCCGCCTCCACCTCACGGTGGACACGACGACACCCGCCGGGCCCGCCCGGTCCTGGCTGGCCACCAGCAGATACCCCGCCGACGTCAGCGCCCATTCTGACGAGATCTGAGCGGGGCCCGGGAACGCGCCCCGCACACTTGCGCAGGTCGCAGAGCAGGACACGACACCCCGGTCGGCGGTCCCGGGGTCCCTCGGGCGGGGACTGCCTACCGGGGTGTCGGGCGTTCCCGTTCCCGGATTCCGGGAATCCGCGCCCCGTTGACTGCCCCGGAGCGTCTCGGTGGCGCCTGGGGCGAGGGAGGCCAGGGACATCCGTCGTGCAGCGGGCCAGTTGCCTCCGGACCGGTGCATGCCGCTCGGCGCGAGGCACTCGCCCGCGCTGCGCCCTTGTCGAGGCCCGCTCAGAGCGCCGTCAGGATCCGTGGTCCCGCGTCCGTGATCGCCACCGTGTGTTCGGCGTGGGCGGCGCGGGTGCCGTCTCCTGTGCGCAGGGTCCAGCCGTCCGGGGCCGCGTAGTAGTCGTCCATGCCGCCGGCGATCACCATCGGCTCGATCGCGATCACCATGCCGTGCTTGAGGCGCATGCCCCGGCCCGCCCGTCCCTCGTTCGGGACGGCCGGGTCCTCGTGCATCTTGCGGCCCACGCCGTGCCCGCCGAAGCCGTCCGGGATGCCGTATCCCTGCGCGCGGCACACCTTGCCGATGGCGTGGGCGACGTCCCCGATCTTGTTCCCGACGACCGCCGCCTCGATGCCCGCCGCGAGCGCACGCTCCGCCGTCTCGATCAGGCGTACGTCCTCGGGGCGTGCCGTGCCGACCGTGAAGCTGATCGCCGAGTCGCCGACCCAGCCGCCCAGCTCGGCGCCGAAGTCGGCCGAGAGCAGGTCGCCGTCGCGCAGCCGGTACCCGTCGGGGATGCCGTGCACGATCGCGTCGTTCACCGACGCGCACAGGACCGCGGGGAAGGGGGTCGGGGCGAAAGAGGGGCGGTAGCCGAGGAACGGGGAGCGCGCGTCCGCCGCGCGCAGGACGCCGTGCGCCACCGAGTCCAGCTCCTGGAGCGAGACCCCGACGGCCGCCTTCTCGCGGACCGCCGCGAGCGCCTGGGCCACGACCCGGCCCGCTTCCCGCATCTCGTCGATCGATGTGTCTGTCTTGAGTTCCACCATGCCAATTACAATACCGGTATTTGAATGTGGGTTCTGCCGGTAGACTGGGCGCATGGTGCGAACCCCCCTGACCCCCGAAGAGCGCGAGCGCGGTGAGCGGCTCGGCATGCTGCTGCGTGAGGCCCGGCGCGGGCGGAGCATGGTCGAAGTCGCCGCGAGCGCGGGACTGTCCGCCGAGACGCTCCGCAAGATCGAGACCGGCCGGGCGCCGACCCCCGCGTTCTTCACGGTCGCGGCCCTCGCCCGGACCCTCGGCCTCTCCATGGACGAGATCGTCGCGAGCTGCTCCCTGGTGACCGTCTAGGTGCGGCGTGTGAGGACGGTGCCACCCCGGAAAAGCGCCCGTAGCGCCCGCGAAACACGGAGGGTGTTTTCTTCCGATCCGGAAGACTCCACTCTGCGGAGGGATCGGGCGGCGTGTGATGGAAGTGGAACAACTCCCTGACCAGGTCCGGGAGTTCGCGGTGTACCTGCGGGACCTGCTGGCCCGGCTCGACCCGGACGCAGGCTGGTGCGGCATCTTCTGGCAGCGCGACCCCGACGGGATGCGGGCCTGTCTCGCCGGCGGCGAGGTGCCTCCCTGGGACGTGGTGGAGGCGCTCCTCCAGGATCTGGCCGCCGGCCGCGGACCCGACGAGGCCGACCGCGAGGCCGGACGGGCACACGCCCTGCACAGTGCCTCGCTCACCGCCTTCGACGCACGGCCCGGCGGCCGTGACCTGCTCGGCGACCGGCTCGACGTGATGCTCCGCGAGCAGCGGTACGCCGCCGAACGCCAGGTGGACCTGGCCCAGCTCCTGCACACGGCCGCCACGCGCGAACAGGCGGAGGCGATGCGCCTCGACCTGGCCTGGGCGCGGGACGACCACGAACGCGCGACGGCCCGCTGCGCGGAGCTCCGCCGCAGGATGGTGGATCTGGACCGGCAGCCACCGCCACCACCCCTGCCCGTACCGCAGCAGCGCCCGCCCGCCGACGCCGCAGCACCTGCCCGACCCGGACCCACCGGACGCGCCGAGCCGTCCAAGCGCGCCAGGCCGGCCAAGGAACGCAAGCGCCGACCCCGTGGCAGCGCCCGGTTCGCCGGGATGCTCGACGAAGCCGCGCCCGCCGCTGATGCGTCCGAGCCGACCGTCGACCCCACGCCCCTCGCCGTCCAAGGCCCGTTACGGGACTCCGCCGCGAGCCCGCGCGGCGCCCGGTTCGCAGGTGCCGCCGAAGGGGAGTCGGCGCCGGCGCCCGCCCCGCCGCACCTCGACAGCGACGCGCGCGACGCCATCGCCGCCTGCGTCGCCACCCTCCACCGGCTGCGCGCAGAGGGCCGCGGCGGGGAGGCGCACGGCGTGCTCGTCGAGGCCGCCCACTGGCCCGCCGCCCGATTCCCGCTGCTCGCCGCCGAGTTGAACCGCGCGGGTCTCGGCGCCGACTGGGCGACCCTGCTCTGGGAGACCGCCTCGCTCCCGGCCGACCTCCTCGTGGCCGCCGCCGACGCCCTCGGCGCCGCCGGACGCACCGCCGACGCGCAGCAGATCCTGCGCCAGGGAGTGGCCCGCCCCGCCACCGAGATCGGCGCGTCCGTGCTCCGCCTCATCGGCGAGGCCCGCCACCGCGAGGCGCGTGCGCTCCTCGACGCGTACGTCCGCGTACGCACCCCCGAGGAGGCCGCCCGCAGCGTGCAGGACGACCCGGACCGGCTCGTCCCGCTGCTCGTCGAAGCGGCGCGCGGCGTCTCCGACGAGCGTTTCTGGGACGTCGTGCACGCGCTCAGGGTCGCCGGGTTCCCCACGTAGTCCGCTCACTCCTCACCCGCACGGGTGCGAAACAAGATCGATTCCGCCGGTTAACGGCGATGGTCTTGGCAAGGCCGCCGGTGAGGCTTACGTTCGTCCCTCTACGGCCTGTGTCTACGGGCGTAGAGGCTCTCTGACGTCCCCCGGCGGGGCAACAGACAAAGGAGCGGCACATGGCCGACGTCGTACGCGCCGCGCTGGTCCAGGCGAGCTGGACGGGCGACACCGAATCCATGATCACCAAGCATGAGGAACATGCGCGGGAGGCCGCCCGGCAGGGCGCGCGGATCATCGGCTTCCAGGAGGTCTTCAACGCCCCCTACTTCTGCCAGGTGCAGGAGGCCGAGCACTACCGCTGGGCCGAACCCGTGCCGGACGGGCCGACCGTGACCCGGATGCGGGCCCTGGCCCGCGAGACCGGAATGGTCGTCGTCGTACCGGTCTTCGAGGTCGAGCAGTCCGGGTTCTACTTCAACACCGCGGCCGTCATCGACGCCGACGGCACGTACCTCGGCAAGTACCGCAAGCACCACATCCCCCAGGTGAAGGGCTTCTGGGAGAAGTTCTACTTCAAGCCGGGAAATCTGGGCTGGCCGGTCTTCGAGACCGCGGTCGGCCGCGTCGGCGTCTACATCTGCTACGACCGGCACTTCCCCGAGGGCTGGCGTCAGCTCGGCCTCAACGGCGCACAGCTCGTGTACAACCCGTCCGCCACGAGCCGGGGCCTGTCGGCGTACCTCTGGCAGCTGGAACAGCCCGCGGCGGCCGTCGCGAACGAGTACTTCATCGCCGCGATCAACCGCGTCGGCGTCGAGGAGTACGGCGACAACGACTTCTACGGCACGAGCTACTTCGTCGACCCCCGCGGGCAGACCGTGGGCGACGCCGCGAGCGACAAGGACGAGGAACTCCTCGTACGGGACCTCGACTTCGGCCTCATCGACGAGGTACGCCAGCAGTGGGCGTTCTACCGGGACCGCCGGCCCGACGCCTACGAGGGGCTGGTGCAGCCATGACCACTGTCACTCGTGACGGCGCCGACGAAGGGACCCGTGCCACCGTGATGACCCCCGACCTCCACGCCCGTCACCGTGCCGTCCTGCCGGACTGGCTCGCCCTGTACTACGACCGCCCCCTCGAGATCACCCACGGCGAGGGCCGCCACGTCTGGGACGCCGCCGGGAACAAGTACCTCGACTTCTTCGGCGGGATCCTGACCACGATGACCGCGCACGCCCTGCCCGAGGTGACGAAGGCGGTCAGCGAGCAGGCCGGGCGGATCATCCACACCTCGACCCTCTACCTCAACCGGCAGATGGTCGAACTCGCCGAGCGCGTAGCCCAGTTGTCCGGTATCCCGGACGCCCGCGTCTTCTTCACCACCTCCGGCACCGAGGCCAACGACACGGCCCTGCTGCTCGCCACCGCGTACCGCCGCTCGAACCAGATCCTCGCGATGCGCAACAGCTACCACGGCCGTTCCTTCTCCGCCGTCGGCATCACCGGCAACCGCGGCTGGTCCCCGACCAGCCTCTCGCCGCTCCAGACGCTGTACGTCCACGGCGGGGTGCGCAGCCGGGGCCCGTACGCGCAGCTGACCGATGCCCAGTTCATCGAGGCGTGCGTCGACGACCTGCGCGACATCCTCGGCCAGACCCGCGGCGTCGCCGCGCTCATCGCCGAACCCATCCAGGGCGTCGGCGGATTCACCTCGCCGCCCGACGGCCTCTACGCGGCGTTCCGCGAGGTGCTCCAGGAGCACGGCATCCTGTGGATCGCCGACGAGGTGCAGACGGGCTGGGGCCGCACCGGCGAGCACTTCTGGGGCTGGCAGGCGCACGCGCAGAACGGTCCGCCCGACATCCTGACCTTCGCCAAGGGCATCGGGAACGGCATGTCCATCGGGGGTGTCGTCGCACGCGCCGAGGTCATGAACTGCCTCGACTCCAACTCCATCTCGACGTTCGGCGGCTCCCCGGTGACGATGGCCGCCGGCCTCGCCAACCTCATCTACCTCCTCGAACACGACCTCCAGGGCAACGCCCGCCGCGTCGGCGGCCTCCTCATCGAGCGGCTGCGGGCCGTGGGCGCCACGACGGAGTGCGTACGGGAGGTGCGCGGCCGGGGCCTGATGATCGGCATCGAGCTGGTGAAACCCGGTACGGACGAGGCCGATCCGGACGCGGCGTCGCGCGTGATCGAGGCGGCCCGCGAGGGCGGACTCCTCGTCGGCAAGGGCGGCGGGCACAACACCAGCGTGCTGCGCATCGCGCCGCCGCTGACCCTCACCGTCGCCGAGGCGGAAGAGGGCGCGGCCATCCTGGAACGGGCCCTGCGCAGCGTCTGTTAGCCCGAGGAAGCGGGTCTGCCGGACCAAGGCAGTGGTGGTGAGGAAGGGGCCCCGATGACCGTCACCGACGCCGAACACGCCCTGTCCGTACGGCAGATACTCGCCCTGGAGCGGATCGCGGCGGGCGACCCCGAGGTGGTCGCGGGGGCCGGTCACCTCGACCGGCCCGTGCGCTGGGTGCACGTCGCCGAGGCCGCCGACGTCGGGGTGATGCTCAGCGGCGGCGAGATGGTCCTCACCACCGGGGTCCTGCTCGCCGGGGACGCCCACGTCAGGACCGAGTACATCAAGTCCCTGCACCGTGCGGAGGCGGCCGCCGTCGTCCTCGGGCTCGGCCGCGCCTTCCCCGCACCCCCCGAGGACATGCGGCGTGCGGCCGAGCGGTACGGCCTGCCGATGGTCGTCCTGCACCGCCCCTTCCCGTTCGCCGAACTCACGGAGGAGGTCCAATCACGGCTGGTCCGGCGGAAGTTCGCCGCCGTCAGCCTCTCCGAGGGCATCCGCACCGCGCTGACCGGACTCATCACGGCGGGCGCCCCGCTCCAGCGGCTCCTCGACGAGATCGCCGCGCACAGCGGCTGCCCCGTCGTCGTCGCCAACCTCGCCCACCGTGTCCTCGCCACCGCCGGTGAACGGTCGGCGGTGGACGACGTGCTGCGCGACTGGGAGCGCATCGCGCGCCGGGCGGGCTGTGCCGACGGCGCCGACTGGTACCGCGCCGGCCTCGACGGGCGCGGCGAACGCTGGGGGAGCGTCGTGCTGTGCGGCTACCGGGGCGACGGCCCCACCGGACGGCTCCTCGCCGAACGCGCCGCCGAGGCCCTCGTCCTGCACCGCATGCTGGGCGGCGCCGCCCACAGCTGGGAGGAGCAGTCGGCGCAGGGCATCCTCACCGACCTGGTCTCCGGCGTCGTACCGGCGCGTCAGCTCCTGCCACGGGCCAGGGCCGCCGGGCTCCCCGTCAACCGCCGCACGTTCGTCCCGCTCGTCGTCCGCGACGGCGACCCGGCCGAACTAGGCCGTGTACTACGCCTGTTGGGTCTGTCCGGACTCGCCGCCGAACTCGCGGACGGCGCGACCGCCGTCCTGCTCAGCCTCGCCCGCGACCAGGCCCCGGGACCGCTGACCGAACACTTCGCGGCCCGCCTGCGCGCGGGGGCGGGAGAGCCGGTCGTGGTGGCGGCCGCCGAGCCGTGTACCGCCTGGGACGACGTGCCCGCCGGGCTGCGCGAGGCGCTGCACATCGCCGAGGCCGCGGCCGGCACCCCGGAGATCCCGCCCGTCGTGCGCCTGCGCGACGTACGCCTGCGGGGCCTCGTACGGCTCCTGCGCGACGACCCGCACGTCCAGGCCTTCGCCGAACGCGAGCTGGACGGCCTCCTCTACGCAGACGATCCGGGCCTGCTGCCCGTCCTGCGGACCTACCTCGCCACCGGCCGCAACAAGTCGCGCACGGCGCAGCTCCACCACATGAGCCGCCCCGCCCTCTACCGCAGGCTGGACGCCATCGAGTCGCTTCTCGGGCTCGACCTCGACGACTTCGAGCAGGCCGCGTCCGTCCACATCGCCCTCCTCGCCCACGACGCGCAGAGAGGGTGACAGCGTGGAACGGCGCCCGGCTCCAGACGTGACACGGTGCAACTCCGGTACGCGGCAAGGACTTCCTAGGCTCACGGCACACCGAGCGACCGGAGGTCCCCGATGAGCACCGTGATCCGCGCCGCGATCTTCCAGACCGCCTGGACCGGCGACAAAGAGTCCATGATCCAGGTCCATGAGCAGGCCGTCCGCGACGCCGCCGCGCAGGGGGCGAAGGTCCTCTGCTTCCAGGAGCTGTTCTACGGCCCGTACTTCTGCCAGGTGCAGGACGCGAAGTTCTACGAGTACGCCGAGGCGATCCCCGACGGCCCCACCGTCCGCCGCTTCCAGGCTCTCGCCGCCGAACACGGCATCGTCCTGGTCCTGCCCATGTACGAGGAGGAGCAGCCCGGCGTCCTCTACAACACGGCCGCCGTGATCGACGCCGACGGCACCTACCTCGGCAAGTACCGCAAGACCCACATCCCTCAAGTGCGGGGATTCTGGGAGAAGTTCTACTTCAGGCCGGGCAACTCGGGCTGGCCCGTCTTCGACACCGCCGTCGGGAAGATCGGCGTCTACATCTGCTACGACCGGCACTTCCCCGAGGGCTGGCGCGCGCTCGGCCTCGAAGGCGCGCAGATCGTCTTCAACCCGTCGGCGACCTCGCGCGGCCTGTCCGGCTACCTGTGGCAGCTGGAACAGCCGGCGTCCGCCGTCGCGAACGAGTACTTCGTCGGCGCGATCAACCGCGTCGGCCAGGAGGAGTACGGCGACAACGACTTCTACGGGACGAGCTACTTCGTCGACCCGGAGGGCCAGTTCGTCGGGGAGGTCGCGGGGGACAAGGAGCCCGAACTCGTCGTCCGTGACCTCGACATGGACAAACTGCGCGAGGTCCGCAGTCGCTGGCAGTTCTACCGCGACCGCGCCCCGGGCGCCTACACGCCGCTGACCAACCCTTAGGCAGCGTAGACACGGAAGAGGGAGCATGAGCAGCAGCCGTACCGTCATCCGCGGCGGACTCGTCGTCACCGCCGCCGACGAGATCCACGCCGACGTACTCATCGAGGACGGGCGCATCGCCGCCCTCGCCGCGGCCGGCACCGACGCCGCGGAATCCTGGACCGCGGACCGGACGATCGACGCCCGCCAGAAGTACGTCATCCCGGGCGGCGTCGACGCGCACACCCACATGGAGATGCCGTTCGGCGGCACCTTCGCCGCCGACACCTTCGAGACGGGCACCCGGGCAGCGGCCTGGGGCGGCACGACCACCATCGTCGACTTCGCCATCCAGTCCGTCGGGCACACCCTGCGCGAGGGCCTGGACGCCTGGCACGCCAAGGCCGACGGGAACTGCGCGATCGACTACGGCTTCCACATGATCGTCTCCGATGTGCACGACGAGACGCTCAAGGAGATGGACCTGCTCGTCGCCGAGGGGGTCACGTCGTTCAAGCAGTTCATGGCGTACCCCGGAGTCTTCTACTCCGACGACGGGCAGATCCTGCGCGCCATGCAGCGGGCCGGCGAAAACGGCGGCCTGATCATGATGCACGCCGAGAACGGCATCGCGATCGACGTCCTCGTGCAGCAGGCCCTGGAGCGCGGCGAGACCGACCCGCGCTACCACGGCGAGGTCAGGAAGGCCCTCCTCGAAGCCGAGGCGACGCACCGCGCCATCAAGCTCGCCCAGGTCGCGGGCGCGCCCCTGTACGTGGTGCACGTCTCGGCGCGGGAGGCGCTCGCCGAGATCGCGCGCGCCCGCGACGAGGGCCTGAACGTCTTCGGCGAGACGTGCCCGCAGTACCTCTTCCTGTCCACGGACAACCTCGCCGAGCCGGACTTCGAGGGCGCCAAGTACGTGTGCAGTACGCCCCTGCGGCCCAAGGACCACCAGGCGGCCCTGTGGCGGGGCCTGCGCACGAACGACCTCCAGGTCGTGTCCACCGACCACTGCCCCTTCTGCTTCAACGGGCAGAAGGAGCTGGGCCGCGGCGACTTCTCGAAGATCCCCAACGGCATGCCGGGCGTCGAGAACCGCATGGACCTCCTGCACCAGGCCGTCGTCGACGGACACATCTCGCGCCGCCGCTGGATCGAGATCGCCTGCGCGACGCCGGCCCGCATGTTCGGCCTGTACCCGAAGAAGGGCACCATCGCGCCCGGCGCCGACGCCGACGTCGTCATCTACGACCCGCACGCCGAGCAGGTCGTCTCCGCCGAGACCCACCACATGAACGTCGACTACTCGGCGTACGAGGGCAAGCGGCTCACCGGGCGCGTCGAAACGGTGCTCTCGCGCGGCGAACCCGTCATCTCCGAGCGGGAGTTCACCGGGCGCGCCGGGCACGGCGTGTACGTCCCGCGCGGGATCACGCAGTACGTCGGCTAGCAGGCCGCTGCCGGCGACGAGCGCGAAGGTATTCGCTCAGGAGGCGCACGGAAGCGCGCTGGAGGAGGTTCTGGTGGCGGTGACGTGGGAGGTGACCGACCCTTGCAGGTTGCCGTTGAGGTCGTAGATCCGTGAAGTGCCGGAGCTGCTGAAGCCCGTCCCTTTCTGGACGGCGTCCTGGTTGATCTGGATCCAGCCGGTGGCCGTCCCGTTCTCGTCGGTCAGCGATTCCTTGATCTTGTAGTTGAACTGCTCGGATCCGCTCTGGCTCCAGGTTCCGGTGCTCGTCGCGGTGCCGGACCCGGAGGTGGTTATCAGGCACGCACGACCGGACGAGCCGAAGGAGAGCTGGATCTGGTCGCTCGCTCCGGGGCGGGTGACCGTGCCCGACCAGGTTCCGACGGGAGAGAGGGAGCACAGCTGGGACGCCCCGGCGGTGCCGGTCGTTGCCACCACGCTCAGGAGCGCGGCCGCCGTCACGGTGAGGCATAGTCTCGTTTTCATGGCGATGAGAATGGCTGATTGGCCTCTAGCGCTGCTGGAGCATCGTCGTAGCGGGCCGCGGCTCGCTGCGCAGCTCCATGCCGGCTCCGGAGTGCCTCTAGCGCGGAGCCGGACCGTGCCCTTATGACATGGGACGAAGCCGGGTTGCGCCACTTTCTGACGCAGCAACTGACGTGGAAGCCAAGCGAATTCGACGACAGCCTCGAAGTCGCCTTCATCGAAGTGCCGCTCGACTACGCGCACCCTTCCGGTGAGCGCATCGAGCTGGCGCTCAGCCGGATCCGGGCGCTGGATCCGAGCAGGAGGCGTGGTGTGCTGCTGTCCCTGAACGGTGGCCCGGGCGGCGACGGCGGTCTCGGCAGGCTGCTGCCGACGCGTCTGGCGGGCACCGCGCCCCACGAGGTCTACGACCTGATCGGGTTCGACCCTCGCGGGACGGGCGCGTCGACCCGGGTCGAGGGCGAGGCGAGTGAGACGACCGTGCCGTTCGACTCGCGGCCCCCCGACTCCGTGTTCGCCGCCATCGCCGCGGACATGCGGGAACGCGACCAGGGGTGCGTGCGCGCCGGGGGCAGCCTGCGCCGCCACACCACGACGGCCAACAGCGCCCGCGACATGAACGTGATCCGCATTCTGCTCGGCGAAGCGGAGATCAGCTTCGTGGGCTGGGCCTACGGCACGCTGCTCGGCGCGGTCTACGGGGCGATGTTCGGAGCGCACCTGGACCGCAGCGTCCTCGACTCCTCGGTCCACCCGGACTGGGACTGGCGGCAGCAGTTCGCCTCGCAGGCGCTCGCGGTGCGCGAGAACGTGGACCTGTGGGCGGAGTGGACCGGGCAGCGCGACCGGTCCTTCGGCCTTGGCGACGATGCCGCGCGGGTCCTTGCAAGCGTGGAGGAGACCGCGGCGGCCCTGGCCTCCATCGGCGAGGGCGCGTCGCTGCGTACCGCGTTCGACGGGGTCGTCGGCACGCTGAGCGCGGCTCGCGGGCGCTGGCGGGAACTCGGGGAGCTGATAGGGGAGTTGGGCAAGGCGACCGGCTCCGCCGACGCGGAGCGGGCCCGCGAACTGCTCGCGGGCCAGACCCGCTGGCGGCCGGGCACCGCGGCGGGCGGACTGCGCGACGCCGTGCTGGAAGCCGTGACGTGCGAGACCGAGTGGCCGGCCGACCTGGAGGTCTACTACCGCGACATGCGCGACTTCAGGGACCGTTTCCCGTACGGCTTCGGCGTGATGCGCGCCCAGCCCTGGGTGGCCGCCTTCGGTACGTGCACACCCGTCGAGCCGCGCCCCGCCGTCACCCGCGGTGACTACCCGACGGGGCTTGTCGTGCAGGCCGACGGCGACCCCCTGGACCACTGCCCCGGGGCGGTGGCCATGGCCGAGCGCCTGGGGCACCACCTGATCCTGGTGACCGACTCCGGAGCCCACGAGATCTACCGCCTCGGCGGCAACCCGCAGGTGGACGCTCTCGTCGACGCGTACCTGGTCGACGGTGAACTGCCGCCCACGCGCGTGGAGTTGCCCGGTGAGGCCCGGCCGGACGTCCCCGCGGACTCGACGCTGACCTGACCTGACCGGAGCTGACAACGAAACCCCTGGCGGACGGTGTGCGATCGAGGCCACCGCCCGCCAGGGGTTTCGTCTGCCGCGTCAGGCGTCGGCGATGCGCAGCTCGCGCGGCGCGGCGCCGTCCGAGGCGAAGAGCAGCAGACGCTCGCCCTCCTCCACGAGCTCGGCACGCACCCGCTTGCTCACCGCGGTGAAGAGCTGTACGTCGACGGTGGTCGACGCGCGCGCACGGTCGACCCGCCACGCGCCGGCGACGAATCCGTCCACGAGGATCGTTCCCGGAATCACCGCGTTCTTCGTCGCGATGGCCTTGCGGTGCTCATCGCTGATGATCCGGGTGCGGTCCGCGTGGGAGAGGATCGCGTTGTCGTACGGCGCCAGATAGCGCACCGGTGCGGGCGCGTCGGTGCCCGGCCGCGGGGCGTCCGGCAGGTCCAGGAGCTCCCTGCCGTCCTCGTCGCGCAGGGAGACCAGCCGCGGACGCAGGCGTTCGGTCACCGCGCGCAGCCGGGTGAGACCCGACCACGCCTGGATGTCCTTGACGGTGGCGGGGCCGAACGCCGCCAGATAGCGCAGGACCAGGTCGTCGAGGTCCGCCTCCGTGTCCAGCGGGGTGCCGATCCAGTCCTCCGCCAGGGCGTACGTCGGCTGTCCGCCCTGACCCCAGACTCCGCGGGGCGGGATCTGGACCACCGGCAGCAGGCTGCGCACGACGTTGCTGAGCGCGTTGGCGGGGTGGTCGGGCCACATCGTACGCAGGGCGGCGGTCAGGTCGCCGACGGTGCGCGGAGTCTCTTCCAGGAGCTCCCGGCCGGCTGCCGCCACCTTCGCCGGATCCAGTCCGTGCAGGTCCTTGGCGAAGGTGGTGATCAGGCTTCGTTCCAGGAACGGTTGCACACACGGCCGCAATTTGCGGCAGTCGGAGGTCGTCACCAGATGGACGGTGCCGCGCATCAGCGGGACGCGCACGGCCTGCCGTCCGGTGAGGAGTCCGGCCAGTTCCGTGGGGCGGAAGTTCTCCAGCCGGGTCCACAGGCCGTAGTACGGCGGGAAGGGCGCCTGTGCCTGGAGGCCCACGAGGTGCTCGAGCGCTGCTTGGGCCGGCATCGTGCGCCGGTTCAGCAGCAACTGGCGTGCGAGGAAAGCACGGTTGAGAGCCCGCCGGTCGAGCACGTCGGCGGGCTGGGACGGAGTGGTGGCCATCTGACCTCTCAGTTCAGAAGAGCGAAGAACGCGCGCAGTTCATCGGCGAGCACGGCGGGCCTCTCCAGGGCCGGGAAGTGTCCGCCGCTGTCGAGATCCTTCCAGTAACGCAGATCCGTGAAGCGCTGTTCGGCCCATGCGCGGGGCAGCCACGCGTCCTTGGGGAACACGGAGCATCCGACGGGCACGTTCGTGGGATTCATCGGTTCCTTGTTGAAGCTCTCCCAGAACAGCCGTGCCGACGAGGCCCCGGTGCCCGTCAGCCAGTAGACGGTGGCCATGTCGAGCAGCGCGTCCTGGGGCAGCGCCTTCTCCGGCGTGCCGTCGTGGTCGACCCACTCCCAGAACCGGTCCAGGATCCAGGCGAGTTGACCGGTCGGTGAGTCCGCCAGACCGTATCCGAGCGCTTGCGGACGCGTGGACTGAATGGCCGCGTAGCCCGAGCGGTTCTGGCCGAAACTCTTCATCCGGGCCATGGCCTGCTGGTCGCGCTCGTCCAGTTCCACCGGCTGATCGGGCGCCTTGGCGAGCGGCATCGTCAGGTGGATGCCCAGGAGGTGGTCCGGGTCGGCGGTGCCGAGTTCGGCGCTCACCCACGAACCCCAGTCACCGCCGTGCGCGCCGTATCGCGAGTAGCCGAGCCGCGCCATCAACTGCGCCCAGGCCCTGCTGGTCCTGCCGACGGTCCAGCCCGCGGAGGACGGCTTGCCGCTGAACCCGTGTCCCGGGAGCGACGGGCACACCACGTGAAAGGCCTGGGACGGGTCGTCGGGGTCGGTGAGCTGAGGAATCAGGTCCAAAAACTCCAGGACCGAGCTGGGCCAACCATGGGTCAACAGCAGGGGAGTGGCGCCGGCATGGGGGGATCGCGCGTGCAGGAAGTGCACGTCCAGGCCGTCGATCTCGGTGCGGAACTGGGGGACGGCGTTGAGGCGCTTCTCGGTGGCGCGCCAGTCGTGGTCCCGCGCCCACGAGGCGGACAGATCCTTCATGTACGACAGCTTCGGACCCTGCTCCCAGCTGTCGACCGTCTCGGCGTCCGGCCAGCGCGCGGCGGTCAGGCGCCGACGCAACTCCTGCAACGAGTCGTCGGGGAAGTGCACCTGGAACGGTGTGATCTCTGTGCCCATGCTTGAGGCCTCCTTGTCAGCCCGGGACAGTCGGGTGATCCGAGGCTAGGGACGGCTGCTACAACCGCGGTCGAGCCGCCGCTGTGCCGGTCCCCGCGTACGGGCCGAGGTGAGACGCCGAGGTGAGACGAGGAGGCGGGGGCACCGGCCGGTGCCCCCGCCGCCGCGACCCCGCCCGGTCCCGCGCCAGTCACCAACCCCCCTTGATGGTCGGGGCGATGTGGGTCCGGGC